>NZ_CAMPQC010000014.1:0-20139 GCF_946902955.1 Corynebacterium sp. Marseille-P8863
ATGGCTGGAGTGGTGGACCTTCATGTTGCAAGCCAGGAATCCCGATTCGACGAGCACTTTCCCGCCGTAGCCGGAGGTAAGACCGGGAATCTATAGCTCAAAAAGCACACATTTTGTCGCTTAACCCGAGGAACTTGCAAGTCAGTGGTTGCAGTTCGTTGGATACTACCGGTTGAGCGCGTATTGGTACCCTGCTCGCGAAATTGCTGGTGATGGGCAATCGCGCACTGACAATTTCTTGCCAGGTACCAAGTTTTCCGACGCAGTGCACCTCTATGAGGCTGATCGAAAATTGAGAACGCTCGTTCACGACGGGATGGAACGCATCGAAATCGCGGTGAGGGCTCTTGTTACAGACACAATATGTCTCGAACCCCTCAACGATCCTCGCGCTTATCTCGACGCTGATAGATTTCGCCCGTCGTTTCATCATGTTGCGTGGCTATCCACCATCTACAGGCGATTGAACCGCGAGTATGGCCGAAGTGAACCGCTCAAGCACTATTCCGAGAAATACGGGAAAAAGTTTCCTTTATGGGTTGTGGCGGAGTCGATGGACTTTCGAGACGTGTCACAACTGTTCAGTGGGCTCAAATCCGAGGAGCAGTTCAAAATCGCAGAACGAATGGGAATCGCAATCCAGTATGATCAACTGAGCCGCAATCAGCAGAGAAGTGTGTTGCGGCGTCATCCTTGGGCAAGCTGGTTAGAGCAGCTGACTGTCATAAGGAACACATGCGCCCATCACGGACGGCTATGGAACAAATCCTTTACGCCAGCGTCCACTACAGCCGTCCGGACTGATGCTGCATTCGCGGCACTGCCGCCGGGACAGAGCGAACGTATCTTTGGTGCTTTAGTGATGATGTCTCATGTCCTGCGAACAGTATGTCCAGGGACTACGTGGCCGGACAAGGTAGCAACACTTCTCGAGGACTCCTTCCTGGATAACCCCATGGTCAAGCGATTCAGCCTCGGGATACCCGAAGGATGGGACTGCGCAGATTTGTAAAAGAGCGACAAGTGCTAATTGCGAACCTGAATCCGCCGCGCCTGCACCGCTCCGATCCCTCGACAGACCACGTAAATGCCAAAGGACACGAACGCGACGAGCACGCTGACCGGCAGGCCTGGCGCGAGCGAGAGGATGAAGCCGCCGACGGCGGACACCTCGGCGAACACGACCGAGAGCAGGACCGCTAGCTTCGGGTTCGCGGTGACCGCGACGGCGCTCGCGCCGGGCGTGATGAGCAGCGCCATGACGAGCAGTACGCCGACGATCTGCACGCTGTTCGCCGCGGCCAGCCCTACCAGGATGGCAAAGACGGTGGCCATGGTGCGCACGCGCACGCCGGTCGCGGCGGCCATAACCGGGTCGATCGAGGAGAACAGTAGCGGGCGCCACAACGCCACCACCGCAGCCACCACGATGACGGTGGTGATGGCCAGTGTCCAGACGCTCGTCTGCGCCACGCCAACCACCTGGCCGGTGAGCAGGGACATCGCGATGCTGGAGTTACCTGGGTAGAGGTAGATGCACAGCACGGAGATGCCCATGCCAAAGCTCATGACCACGCCGACGGCGGAGTCGTTGCCGCCCTTGAAGCCGAGCAGCGCGAGCGCAATGGCGGCGGCGATGGAGCCGAGCACGGCCCCGAGCGACAGGTTGAAGCCGAGGACCAGGGCTGCGGCGGCGCCCATGAGCGCGAGCTCGGAGGTGGCGTGCACAGCAAACGACATCTGCCGCATCACGATCAAGGGTGCGAGCACCCCGGAGAGCACGCCGAGGAAGGCGCACGCCACAAGGGCGGTGATGACGAAGTCCTGCGAGAGCAGGTACGTGGTGGTGTCCCACATCAGATGATCACTGTCTTTCCTCCGGCGCGGACGACTTGGACGGGCGCGCCGTAGAGCTCGGAGAGGACGTCGGATTGGAGGACCTCGTCGGCGGTGCCGAGGACGTGGCCGTTGGGGCCAATGTAGAGGACCTTGTCGACGACGTCGATGACCGGGTCGATGGAGTGGGTGACCATGGCGACCGCGGCGCCCGATTCCTGGAAGCGGGCGAGGGTCTGGCGCTGGCGCGCCACGTCCAGGGACAGGAAGGGCTCGTCGGCGAGGATGATCTGGGGGTCCTGCGCGAAGGCCTGGGCCTGGCGTACGAGTTGTTGCTGGCCGCCGGAGAGGCGGCCGACGTGGGCGTCGATAAGCGATGGGGCACCGACGTGGGCGAGCAACTGCTCGGGGTCGCCTCCGGCGAGTGCAACGAGGTCGCGCACGCGCGCCGGGAGGTGGGCGGGGAACATCTGCTGCTGTGGGATGTAGCCGACGCGGCCGCCGAGCTCGATCGAGCCGGCGTCGAGACGCTGCGTGCCGAGCGCGGCGCGCAGGAGCGTCGACTTGCCCGAGCCGTTCGGGCCGAGGATGGCGAGGAATTCGCCGGCGGCGAGGTCACACGTGATGTCGCGCCACAGCGGCGCGACGGTGGCGCTACGCAGCTGCAGCATTGAGCTGGTCAAGGACTTCCTGGAAGTAGTCGAAGAAGTTCTTGCCGTCCTGCGGGGTCTCGGTGATGTCCACGACCGGCACGCCGGCCTCCTTCGCCGCTGCGACGAGGCGCTCGGAGACGGCGTTGGGGGACTGGGAGTTGTTGATCAGGATGTCAGCGTCCTTGATCGCCTCGAGCGCCTCGGCCACGGCGGCCGCGGACGGCTCGGAGTGGTTGAGCGTGGCGTGGCGGTAGGACTCGGGGGTGTCGTCCACCAGCGCGGACTCCTCCACGATGGCGTCGGCGATCGGGTGGGTCTGGATGACGTGCGCCTCGGGCAGCGCGGCGAGCGACTCGTCGATGCCGGACAGCTTGTCGTCGATCGGGTTGCCGCCGATCTGTTCCGCCACGCTGCGGATGGCTTCGGTGGAGTACCAGATGTGCTCGTTCTCCTCGCCGTGCGCGTGGTCGTGGCCTTCCTCGCCGTGCTCATGCTCGTGATCGTGGTCGTGCGCCTCGGTCGGCTCGAGCGCGGTGATGAGGTTGCCCTTCGCGGCGTTGTAAAGGGCCGCGTCGTAGGCGCCGCCGTTAGCCACGACGGTCTTGGCCTGCGCGATCTCCGCCAGGTCGGCGGCGGTCGGCTCGTAGTCGTGGGGGTCGGTCGACGGGTTGTCGATGATCGCCGGCACCTCGTCACCAGTTACGGCGGAGGCCACGTCGGCCCACACCTGGGTGGTGGCCACCATGGCGGCTGCGTCGGCGCCTTCGTCGGAGGCGCCCGTGGTGGCGTCCCCGGAGCTTTCGGAGCCCTGCGTGCCGCAGGCGGTGAGGGTGAGTGTGAGCGCAAACGCGGTTGCGGCGAGTCGTTTCATCAGGGCACTCATCCAACCAGTAATGAAAAAGCTTTTCAAAGAAATGCGGCCTGAGATTGCGCAAAAGGTGCAGGTAGCATATCGGTATGCCAGCGACGCTCGCCTCCATCGCCGCCGACCTCGGCGTCTCGCGCACCACCGTGTCCAACGCGTACAACCACCCCGACCAGCTCTCGCCAGCGCTGCGCCGCCGCATCCTCGCCCACGCCAAGGCAAAGGGATACGCCGGCCCCAACCCGCACGCGCGCTCGCTGCGCACCAGCCGCACCGCCACGATCGGGGTCGTACTCACCGAGCAGCTCTCGTTCGCCTTTGAGGACCGGGCGTCGGTGGACTTCCTCGCGGGCGTCGCTAAGCGGAGCGATTACTCGCTCACCCTCATCCCGACCGGCGTGAGCGTGCACGATGCCATCGTGGACGGCTACATCATCTACTCGGTTCCGGCCCAGGCGCAGATGCTTATCGACGCCCACTCGCGCGACCTCCCCCTCATCATCTGCGATCAGCCCGTCGACGTCCCCGGCGTGCCGTACGTGGGCATCGACGACGCCGCCGCGATCGCCCCGGCCGCCGAGGACCTGGTGCGCGCCGGGCACACGCGCGTGGGGATCCTGACCAAGCGCCTGTTCAGCGCGCCGAAGAACGGGCCGGTGACGCCGGAGGAACTGGAGGCGGCAGACCTGCACGTGCAGCGCGCCCGGGTGCGCGGGGCGCTGGACGTGTTCGCGGCGGCGGGGATCGCGGACGTGCCGGTGGTCGCGCGCGACCTCAACGACGTGGATTCCGCCGCCGACGGCGCGCGCGAGCTCCTCGAGGCCCACCCGGACCTCACCGCGATCCTGTGCACCACCGACTCGATGGCGCTCGGGGTGCTCGAGTACTGCCGCGGGCGGCGGCGCGTGCCGGAGGAGCTGTCCGTGACCGGCTTCGACGGCATCGGCGTGGACGGCCTGTCCACCGTCGCGCAGCCCACGCAGCGCAAGGGGGAGACGGCGGCGATGCTGCTGCGCGCCGCGATGAACGGGCGGCCGCAGCGCCAGGAGCGCATCATTCTGCCGACGCAGTACCTGCCCGGGCGGACCGTGCGCGAGCCAGCTCGCTGAGCACCTGCGCCATCGCGGGCACGTCGGCGACCCGGTGCGCGGCCACGCTCGGTTGATCGCCGACCTTAATCCCCACGTCGTGGCGGGGATCCAGGACGCGCAGCGCGGTCTCGTCCGTGGTGTCGTCGCCGGCAAAGAGCGTCGCGCCAAACTCGCGCTTGTGCTGGGAAAGCCAGGTGCCCTTGGTGATCTCCACCGCGGAGAACTCGACCACGTTGTGCCCCGGCGTCACGGGGCGCCCGCCCGTGTCCAGGGAGCGCGCGGCGGCGAGCATACGCTCCGCGTCAGGGGTGCCCGCGATCGGCGCGACGTGCAGCACGCGCTGGTACGGCTTGACCTCCACGTACGCGGGGGCGGCGGCGATGCGCTCGAGCGCCGCCCCGATGCGGTCGAGGTAGGCGGCGTCGTCGCTGGAAAGTTCCGGGCCGGGCTCCGCGCCGTGGGACCCGGCGAGGACGACGTTGCCCGCAATCTCCGGCAGCACCCGGCGCAGGCCGTCGAGGTGACGGCCGGAGAGGATGGCAACCTGCGTGCGCGGCAGCGCGGCGAGGGTGCGGAGGGCGTCCACCGCGGCCGGGTGCGGGGCCACCGCGTAGGGGTCCGCGTTGAACTCGGCGAGTGTGCCGTCGAAATCCAGGCAGACCAGCAGCGACTCCGCGTGCGCCGCCCGTTCGGTAGCGGCGGTCAGCGTGGCCCTCACAGTGCCATCAGCCGGATGCTCGGCGGGTCCACCACAGGCTCGCCCTCGGGGCCGTCACTCGTCGCTGTGAACACCATCTCGGAATCGGTGAGGTGATCCACGCGGAAGCGCGCGCCGGGCACGATGATGCTGGTCAGCTGCTCGTGGACGTGGAGCGCCCCGCCGTCGCAGTCGGCGGCGTCGCCCACCTCGACGCTGTCCACGGTGAACGCGTCGTCCTCCGCGTCGTCCTCCGTGGTGATGGCCGCGTCCAGGTCCGCGCACGCCGTGGTGCCGGTGAGGGAGGAATCGGTGAGGGTGAAGTTGGCCAACCCCGCGGCGTCGGCAAGCAGCGCCCCGGGCTCCGCCGGATCGGTGTGTACGGCGACGACCTGCCAGGTCTGCTCGCCGCCGCACGCCGCCAGCGGGAGGGCGAGCGCGGCGGTCAGGCCGAGTGTGAGTAAGCGGTTCATAGCGCCTCCAGGAAGGATGCGGCCCAGGCGGCGACGTCGTGGGTAGTCACCCAGTCGTGCATCGCGCGCATCCGCTGCGGGTCGGGCTGGGCGGCGTCCTCCATCGCGCGGACGATGGAGGACACGTCGAACGGGTTGCACAGGTACGCCTGGTGGAGCTCCACGGCGGCGCCGGCGAACTCGGACAGTACGAGCGCGCCGCTGCCGTCCGGGTGGCAGGCCACGTACTCCTTGGCCACCAGGTTCATCCCGTCCTTGAACGGGGTGACCAGCATCATGTCGGCGGCGGCGTAGTACGCGCCGAGCTGGTCTTTGGGCACGCCGTGGTGCACGTAGTGAATCACGGGCCGGCCGATGCGGCCGAAGCGCCCGTTGATGCGCCCCACGGCCTCTTCCACCTCGCGGCGGGTGCGCCGGTAGTGGTCGATGCGCTCGCGCGACGGCGTGGCCAGCTGGATCAGGGTTGCCTCGCCGCCGCGCTCCAGGAATTGCTCGAACGCCAGCAGCCGCTGCAGGATCCCCTTGGTGTAGTCCATCCGGTCCACGCCGAGCATGAGCAGCGTCGGGTTGCCTACCAGCTCGCGGACGGGCGCGGGGTCGCCGGGGGCGACTATCGACGCATCAATACTGATCGGGAACGTCCCGGTGCGCACCGCGGTGGCGTCGATAAGCTCAAGGAGCCCCCGGAAGTTCGACTCGTCGGCGGCCCGCTGGAAGCCGATGAGGTCGCAGGCCGACAGCGAGCGCAGGATGGGCTCGCGCCACGGCAGCTGGCGGAACAGATCGGGGGAGGGGAACGGGATGTGGAGGAAGAACCCGATGCGTAGGTCCGGGCGCTCCCGCTTGAGCAGGCCGGGGACGAGCTGCAGCTGGTAGTCCTGCACCCACACGGTGGCGCCCTCGGCGGCGACAGCGGAGACCGCGGCCGCAAAGCGCTCGTTGACCGCTACGTAGCGGTCCCACCACTGCTCGTTGTACTGCGGCGCGACGATGAGGTCGTGGTAGAGCGGCCACAGGGTGGAGTTGGAAAACCCCTCGTAGAAGTCGGAGTAGTCCTGCGCGTCCAGCGCCACGGGGACCAGGTCAATGCCGTCGGCGTGGAACGGCTCGAGGTGGGTGTCCGTCTCGCCGGGCCAGCCGACCCAGCAGCCCGAGCGGGCGCGTAGCACCGGCGCGAGCGCGGCGACCAGGCCGCCCGGGGAGGCCTGCCAGGAGTCGCCCACCCGGTCCACGGGCAGGCGGTTGGCTACGACGACGAAGTCGTTCACCTAGGACTTCTTCGCTTTCTTTGTGGACTTCTTCTTCTTCGACGCCTTCTTCTTGGTCGCCTTTTTCTTCGTGGCCTTTTTCTTCGTGGCCTTCTTCTTCGAGGCTTTCTTCTTGGAGGCCTTCTTGGACGACTTCTTCTTCGTCGCCTTCTTGGTGGAGGTGGAGTCTTCCTCGTTTTCCGGGTCTCCCAGGACCTCCTCGGCGTACTTCTTGTAGTTGAAGCCCTTCGGTTCCACGCCGAGCATGGACATCAGGGTTACTCCGTCGAAGAAATCTTCGGCGTACGTTGCCACGATTCGCCGGGCGCCGGAAGCGGTCTGCTCCTCCATCTCATTGATGGCCTCGGGAGAGGGGCGGGAGTCGGTGATCTTCGGTGGCACTACAGGTTCCTCCTTGTACGAAACACAAATCTCAAACGGCGATTCTACGCCAAAGCTAGTGCTTCCGGCGCCTCGGGCGGAGGGCGGCTTGCTCCGCGCGGCGAATCTGCTGGAACGTCACGCGCCCCGCCCGCTTGAACGCCCGGTACGGGATGTACAGCTGCGGCGCGCGGATGCGGCGCGCCACCCACTCGCCGAAGATCACGCCGCCGGCCAGCGCCATGCACACCGCGATGGCGTTGAAGATGTTGCTCATCCCCACCACCATCTGCTCGTTGAGCACCGCGTAGAGGCCGCGGTAGATGCCTGAGCCGGGGAGGAACGGCGTCACGCCCGCCACCGCGGTGATCACGGGGTTGACCAAGTAGCGGCGGGAGATGAGACCACCGGCCAGGCCAACCACGATGGAGCAGGCCGCGGTGGCGATGAACTTATCGGTGCCGAAGGGGATGAGGAAGATGTAGTACATCGCGGAGCCCGCGGCGGCAGTGAGCCCAGAAACAATGATGGCCAGGCGCTCCGCAAAGCAGGTCACGGCAAACGAGGCGGCGGCCAGCGCCCCGCCGATGATGCGCCAGCCGGCGCTGCTTAACGACGGCTTACCTAACATGGTTTCCAGCGGCGGCAGGGGCACTCCTAACAGCTCCGCCACGTACAGGCCGATGGCCACGCCCGCGACGATGCCGCCGGACGACAACATGGTCTGGAAGAAGCGGGAGGCCGCGGTGACGGGGGAGCCCGTGATGCTGTCGAAAAGCGACTGCACCAGCGTCAGGCCGGCCAACAGCACGATGATGCCGGTGGCGATGACCTGGCTGGGCACGATCGTGTGGCCGATCGAGGTGGAGAAGTCGTAGAAGATGGCGGCCGGGATGGTGGCGATAAAGCCGCCGATGACGCAGTGGTAGAAGTACGGCAGCGAGTTGTGCGACAGGACCTTGTTAAAGCCCATGATGAGGAAGGCGGTGAGCCCGCCGACGAGCGCCATGAGGAGGTCGCCGCCGAGGAGGATGGACACTGACGCACCCATGACCGCCCAGCCGGCCAGGTTGCGGGTGTTGCGGTAGGGGATGGGCTCGTTGTCGATGTCGTCGAGAATCTTCTCCGCCATCTCTGGCCGGGTGGCGCCCGCGCGGATCGAGCGGATGAGGCGATCGGCCTCCTGCAGCTTGTGGTAGTTCTCGCTCATCATCGTGACCACGCGGAACACGTTGACCGGCGTGCGGCGCTGGACGCCCACGTTGGCGTTCATGGTGATGGTGTTCACCGTGATGTCCACGTGGCAGTAGTGCAGGCCGTACGACGAGGTGACCGTGCGGATTTGGGCGATCGCGTCCGAGGACGTCGTGCCGTTGGCGATGAGGATCTCGCCGATCCGCGCGGCGATGTTCATGACCGCGGCCACCTGCGCGGGGTCCGTCAGATCGACGGGCGCGAGGACGGACGGGGGCGGGGAGGTGCGGGACTCGTCAATCGTGGCCACGTGGTCGCGCGAGCCACGCAGCCGCTGCCAATACTGCTCTAGTGATGCCACACGCGAAACACTATCGCGCCGACGTGTTTCGCGCACTCACCGGTCGATGTGTAAGATTCATGGGCATTGCTGGAGTGGCGCAATCGGTAGCGCAACGCACTTGTAATGCGTAGGTTGCGAGTTCAAGTCTCGTCTCCAGCTCCAATTTTTTGCCGCCGAGGGGGAGGGGTGGTGGTCCTTGCGCGCGCTGCGCGGGCAGCGTTTAAAGGCCTTGATTTGGCTAAACCTTCGCTCTTTGGATATACCCCCACTTTTGCTCGACAGCCCCAAGACGACGTACAGCAAACGTACAGTGGAGGGGAGTTAAATGCTATCTGGTTAATTACCCATACAAAGGAGTGCATCTCATGGCTGAGAACCCGAAGGGCATCAAGGTGCTCGTCGTTGATGACGAGCCCAATATCGTCGAGCTGCTGACCGTCTCCCTGAAGTTCCAGGGATTCGAGGTAGAAAGCGCAAACTCCGGGCAGGAGGCGCTGACCATGGCGCGCGAGTACCGCCCGGACGCCTACATTTTGGACGTCATGATGCCGGGGATGGACGGCTTCGAGCTGCTGGGCAAGCTGCGCCAGGACGGCCTCGACGGCCCGGTGCTCTTCCTCACCGCCAAGGACGCGGTGGAGGACCGCATCCACGGCCTGACTATCGGTGCGGACGACTACGTCACCAAGCCGTTCTCCCTGGAGGAAGTCATCACCCGTCTGCGCGTCATCCTGCGCCGCGGCAACGTGACCGATGACGCCGACCACGACACCACCATCCGTTACGCGGACCTGACGCTGAATGACGAAACCCACGAGGTGACCAAGGCCGGCGAGATCATCGATCTCTCCCCGACCGAGTTCAACCTGCTGCGCTACCTCATGCTCAACGCGGAGGTCGTGCTGTCCAAGGCGAAGATCCTGGACAACGTGTGGCACTACGACTTCGGCGGCGACGGCAACGTCGTCGAGTCCTACATCTCCTACCTGCGCCGCAAGATTGACACTGGCGACGTGCCGCTGATCCAGACCGTGCGCGGCGTCGGCTACGTGCTGCGCACCCCGCGCCAGTAACCTGCGGCGTAGCGGTCCATGAAGGCGAAGCAGACGCTCGCGGCCTGGTCGTACAACCAGGCCGCGCGGCCGTTGCAAAAGCAGCTGGTGTCCCTGGTGGTCGTGGTGGCCACCTTGGGCATCGTGCTGAGTTTTGCCACGGTCTTCTTCCTTATGCGCGGCATCCTCATGCAGCGCGTGGACGACCAGCTGCAGGAGGGTCTGGACAGCTGGGCGGGACAGGGCACCTGGATCCCGTCGATCGGCGTGCCCAGCGAGTTTGCCCAGGCGACCTGGTTCCCCGGCTACCCGTACCCGTTCTCGCGCTACACCCCGCGGGGCAATCCACCCGACTGGGAGCAGCTGACGGTCCTGGACCAGGCGCGCACCATCGGGTCGAAGAACGTGGATAGTTCGGCGTCGCTGACGCAGTGGAGGGCGGTGGCGTCGAAAAGCGATGACGGCACCATCACGCTGGTGGCGAAGCGGCTGGAATCAGAAAACCGCATTCTGCGCTGGCTCGCGGTGGTCGAAACGAGCCTGGGCGCCATTGCGATCCTGGCGATCGCCATCGCGGCGAGGACGCTGGTGAGAAGGTCGCTGACGCCGCTGCGCGAAGTCGAAGACACGGCGCTGGCAATCGCGGACGGCGATGTGGACCGCCGCGTCCCCGCCTGGTCGCGCGACACCGAGGTGGGCAAGCTTTCCTACGCTGTCAACACGATGGTGAGCCAGCTGCAGGACTCGGTCAATGACGCGCAGGGGAAAGAGGAGCAGATGCGGCGCTTCGTCGGCGACGCCTCCCACGAGCTGCGCACCCCGCTGACCAGCCTGCGCGGCTACGCCGAGCTCTACCGCAAGGGCATGGCCCCCGACGCGGACATGGTCATTGACAAGATCGAGGAAGAATCCGGCCGCATGCAGCTGCTGGTGGAGGACCTGCTCGCGCTCACCCGCGCGGAGGGCACCCGCCTGGACCGCAAAACCGTGGACATGCAAAAGGTCGTGGACTCCGCGACGACCTCGGCCCGGGCCGCCTACCCGGAGCGCTCCATCGAGGTTGACAACCAGTGCGCCCGGCCGCCGATGGTCAACGGCGACCCGGACCGCCTCCACCAGGTGCTCATGAACCTGATCAACAACGCGTTCAAGCACGGCGGCTCCGACGTGGATGTGACCATCACGCTGCGCGAAAACCTGGACCGCATCGTCATCGAGGTCGCGGACAACGGCCGCGGCATGGCGGAGGAGGACGCGGCGCGCATCTTCGACCGCTTCTACCGCGCGGACGCGTCGCGCCACCGCGCGGGCGGCGGCGGCTCCGGCCTGGGCCTGGCAATCACCAAGTCGCTCATCGAGCAGCACGAGGGCACCATCACCGTCGACACCGCGCCGGGCGAGGGCGCGACGTTCAAGATCTCGCTGCCGCTGCTGCGCGAGGTCAATGGCGCGACAGCGACAAAGGCAACGAAGGCGACAAAGGCTGCGCAGCCAGCCAAGGACGCCAAGACGCCGGAAAAGGACTAGTTCAGCGCCGCGCGGAGCGTCTCCGCGGCCTGGTCCATCTTCGCCGGGTCGGTCTCGTCGGCGCGCATGACGGTGGACAGGTTGTAGCCGGACATGTCGTTCGCGGGGAAGACGTGGATGTGCGCGTGTGGGACCTCGAACCCGGCGATGAGGTAGCCGGCGCGCTCGCACTCGAACTCGCTGACAATGGCGGCGCCGATGCGCTGCGCCACAGCGTTCATCTTCGCCCACAGCTCGGGCTCGAGGTCGGTCCACTTGTCCACCTCTTTGACCGGCACGACCAGGGTGTGGCCGTACGCGATTGGCTCGATGGTGAGGAAGGCGGCGACGTCCTCGTCCTTGTACACAAAGCGCCCGGGGATCTCGCCGTCAATGATCTTTGTAAAGACTGTGCTCATACACTCAAACCGTACCTGTAAGTTTGAGGCCATGCGCATCCTTGTTATCGGTTCGGGCGGCCGCGAACACGCCCTGCTCAAAGGTCTGTCTGGCAACGAGCTCGTCGTCGCACCCGGCAACGCGGGTATGTCGACGCTGGCCAAGCAATTGCCTATCGACGCCACGTCGCCCCAAGCCATCGTCACCCTCGCCCGCGACGAGCAGGCGGAGCTCGTGGTGATCGGCCCGGAGGCCCCGCTGGTCACCGGCGCCGCCGACGCCCTGCGCGAGGCGGGTATCCCCGTCTTCGGCCCCACCAAGGCCGCGGCCCAGCTGGAGGGCTCGAAGGCATTCGCCAAGGACGTCATGGCCGCCGCCGGCGTGCGCACGGCCCGCGCGCTGCGCGTTGCGCCGGAGGAGGGCGCGGAGGGCGTCGAAAAGGCCCTGGAGCAGTTCGGCCCCAACTACGTGGTCAAGGACGACGGCCTGGCCGGCGGCAAGGGCGTCGTGGTCACCACGGACCGCGCCGAGGCCGCAGCCCACGCGCAGGCGGTGCTCGAGGCGGGCAACCCGGTCCTGTTCGAGTCCTTCCTCGAAGGCCCCGAGGTCTCCCTGTTCTGCCTCGTCGACGGCGAAACCGTGGTCCCGCTGCTGCCCGCGCAAGATCACAAGCGCGCCTACGACAACGACGAGGGCCCGAACACCGGCGGCATGGGCGCCTACACCCCGCTGCCGTGGCTGCCGGCGGACGGCGTGCAGCGCATCGTCGACGAGGTCGCCGCCCCCGTCGCGCGCGAGATGGTCAACCGCGGCACCCCCTACCAGGGCCTGCTTTACGTCGGCGCCGCGTGGGGCCCGGAGGGCCCGGCCGTGGTGGAGTTCAACGCCCGATTCGGCGACCCGGAGACCCAGGCCGTGCTGTCCATGCTGGAGACCCCGCTCGCCGAGCCGCTGTACGCCGTGGCCACTGGCACGCTCGCGGACCTGCCGCCGCTGCAGTGGAAGGACGGCTACGCCGCCACGGTCGTGCTCGCCGCAGAGAACTACCCGGCCAGCCCCGCCAAGGGCGACGCGATCACGGGGCCGGAGCTGGACAACCCGGACAAGGTGCTGCACGCGGGCACTGCGCGCGGGGATGATGGGTACGTCTCCGCGGGCGGGCGAGTGCTCAACGTGCTCGGCCACGGTGCCACGCTGGAGGACGCGATCGCGGACGCCTACCGCGTCATCGGGGGGATCGAGATGCGCGGGTCCTTCTACAGGAAGGATATTGGGCGGCGTGCGGTGGCGGGTGAGGTGAGCGTCGAGAAGCACTAGCCCCCTGTGCGATAATTGGCGCGTGACTGAGAAGCCTGCAAACCCCAACGTCCTGTCCAACCGCTACGCCTCGCCGGAGATGGCGACGCTGTGGAGCGCCGAGCACAAGATCATCCTCGAGCGACAGCTGTGGATCGCTGTCATGCGCGCACAGCGCGAGCTCGGGGTGGACATCCCCGCCGAGGCCATCGACGCCTACGAGTCCGTCATCGACCGCGTCGACCTCAACTCCATCGCCGACCGCGAGCGCGTCACACGCCACGACGTGAAGGCGCGCATCGAGGAGTTCAACGCGCTCGCCGGCCACGAGCACATCCACAAGGGCATGACCAGCCGCGACCTGACCGAGAATGTGGAGCAGCTGCAGATCGTGCGCGCGCTCGAACTCGTCCGCGGCAAGTCCGTCGCCCTGCTCAAGGCCGTGGGCAACCGGGCGTCCGAGTACAAGTCGCTGGTGATGGCGGGCCGCTCCCACAACGTGGCGGCGCAGGCGACCACCCTGGGCAAGCGCTTCGCGTCCGCGGCCGACGAGATCTTGGTCGCCGTAGACCGCATCGAGTCGCTGCTCGACGGCTACCCGCTGCGCGGCATCAAGGGCCCGATGGGCACGGCGCAGGACATGCTCGACCTCATGGGCGGCGACGAGGCGAAGCTCGCCGAGCTTGAGTCCAAGGTGGCCGGCCACCTGGGCTTTGACACGGTCTTCGACTCCGTCGGCCAGGTCTACCCGCGCTCCCTGGACTTCGAGGCGATCTCCGCGCTGGTCCAGCTCGGCGCCGGCCCGTCCTCGCTGGCCACCACGATCCGCCTCATGGCGGGCAACGAGACGGTGACCGAGGGCTTCAAGGAGGGCCAGGTCGGCTCCTCCGCCATGCCGCACAAGATGAACGCGCGCTCCTGCGAGCGCGTGGGCGGCTTCCAGGTTATCCTGCGCGGCTACCTCACCATGGCCGCTGACCTGGCCGGGCAGCAGTGGAACGAGGGCGACGTGTTCTGCTCCGTCGTGCGCCGCGTCGCGCTGCCGGATGCCTTCTTTGCCATCGACGGGCAGCTAGAGACCTTCCTCACCGTCCTCGACGAGTTCGGCGCGTTCCCCGCCATGATCACCCGCGAGCTCGACCGCTACCTGCCGTTCCTGGCCACCACCCGCATCCTCATGGCGTCTGTGCGCGCCGGGGTGGGCCGCGAGACCGCACACGAGGTGATCAAGGAAAACGCCGTCGCCATGGCCCTGGACATGCGGGAAAACGGCGCCGAGCAGAACCTGGTCGAGCGTCTTGCCGACGACGATCGCCTGCCGCTGGACCTCGGCCAGCTTGAGGAGGCTCTCGCGGACCGGCACGCGTTTATCGGCGCGGCAGAGTCGCAGGTCGACCGCGTGCTCACGCGTATCGACGCCCTCGTACACAAGTACCCCGACGCCGCCAACTACCGCCCAGGCGAGATCCTGTAGCTCGCTGGGGGCGCGGGCGTGGTCGGTGCTGTCTGCGTCTAAAAGGAGCTAGCTCCGTTTGGGGTTGGTGTTGAACGGCGACCTGGGGTTTTGTTGGTGGTTCGCGTGTAGATGGAGCTAGCTCCGTTTGGGGTTGGTGTTGAACGGCGACCTGGGGTTTTGCTGGTGGTTCGCGTGTAGATGGAGCTAGCTCCGTTTGGAAGGAGCAGCGCCGACCGCCGACCCGGGGCGGGGTCTACTCCGCCCAGCGGACGCCGGTGGCGTCGAGGCGCACGCCGGTGGCGGGAACGCCGGGGTCCACGCGGCGCTCCCAGGATGCGAGCGCGGTGGTGTAGGCGCGGCCTTCCTCCAGCTCAGCGGTGTAGCCGGAGGGGGCGCCGCTGCCCATGTCGCAGTACGCCTCCGCCGCGGACGGCGAAGCGGCCCCAGGCACAGCACCAGCGCCAGACCCAGCCCCAACACCAGCCCGCGACCCAGAACCCGACCCCGCCCCCAGGCCCGTGCCGCTGCCCGGCTGGGATGGGACGGAGTTGGCGGTGAGGGTTGTGGAGGGGGCGGGGGTGGCGTCGATAAGCGAAAGCTCCGGCACGGGCACCGTGGGACCGGTGGGGTTGCTGCCGATGGCGACGGGCGTGAGCGTGACCGGGAAGCAGGTGAACGCGGCGAACCGCTGCGGGTCGGGCGAGCGGAGGTTGTTGGCGGCTTGGGTGCCGGTGATGCGGCGCGGGCGCTCGACGGTGACCTCCCACTGCACCTGGGTGCCGGTTGCGGGATCCTCGGTGGCGACGCGCGCGGTGCCGCCGAAGCCGAGGACGGCGTTGTCGCGGGTGGGGGCGAAGTCGGGCATGTCGGCGGCGTCCGTGCCGGCGGGTTGCGGCGAGCACGCGGCGAGTGCGGCGACGACCGGCAGCGCGAGCAACACTGGGAGGCGAGAGACCATGCGGAACATGGTAGTGGCGCGGTATATGCTTGGTGCCATGCGTCCAGAGCTTTCTGACTACACTCACCTTTCCGGCGGCAAAGTCCGCGAGATTTACCAGGTAGATGCGGACACCTTGCTCATGGTGGCCTCGGATCGCATCTCCGCGTTCGACTTCTCGCTCGAGCCCGAGATCCCGGACAAGGGGCGGATTCTCACCGCAACGTCGATGTTTTTCTTCGACCTGCTGGACGGGATTCCAAACCACCTCGCGGGGCCGATCGATGATCCGCGGATCCCGGAGGAGGTGCTGGGCCGAGCGATGGTGGTGAAGAAACTGGACATGGTCGACTTCGAGTGCGTCGCCCGCGGCTACCTCACCGGCTCGGGCAAGAAGGAGTACGACGAGCGCGGCATGGTCTGCGGCGTGAAGCTGCCAGAGGGCCTGGTCGAGGCGTCGAAGCTGCCGGAGCCGATTTTCACCCCGGCGACGAAGGCCGCGCAGGGCGATCACGACGAAAACGTGACGTTCAAGTACATGGCGGGCAAGATCGGCACCGAGCTGGCGGAGCGCCTGCGCGATCGCACCCTCGAGGTCTACTCGCGCGCCGCGGAGTACGCGGAGACCAAGGGCATCATTTTGGCGGACACCAAGTTCGAGTTCGGCCTGGATAGCAACGGGGAGCTCGTGCTTGCCGACGAAGTCCTGACCCCGGATTCCTCCCGCTACTGGCCCGCCGATTCCTACAAGGAGGGGCAGAAGCAGCCCAGCTTTGACAAGCAGTACGTGCGCAACTGGCTCACCGGCCCGAAGTCGGGCTGGCGCCCCTCGGAAGGCACGCAGCCGCCGGAGCTGCCGGGCTCCGTGGTGGAGGCCACGCGCGACCGCTACATCGAGGCGTACGAGCGCCTGAGCGGCGAGAAGTTCGGCGACTGGCCGGGCGCCAACGCGTAAGCGCGGTGCCCTAGGCTGGGTGCCTATGGATTTCCCGAAGGCACCGAAGCACCCGATCACCCGCTCGTTCCACGGCCGCGACTTCGTGGACAACTACGAGTGGCTGCGCGACAAAGACAGCCCGGAGACGATCGCGTACCTGGAAGCGGAAAACGCCGCCACTGAGCAGGCCACCGCGCACCTGAGCGATCTGACCGACGCGATCTACGGCGAGATCAAGTCGCGCGTGAAGGAAACGGATATGTCCGTGCCGCAGCGCGCGGGCGACTGGTGGTACTACGGCCGCACCATCGAGGGCAAGAACTACGCCCTCTCGTGCCGCGTCCCCGCCGCCGACGACCCCTGGACCCCACCCGAGGTCTCGGAGGAGATGCCCGGGGAGCAGGTGCTTATCGACGCCAACGAGCTCGCCGAAGGCCACGAATTCTTCTCCATCGGCACCTCCTCGATCACCACCTCCGGCCGCCTCCTGGCCTACTCGGTGGACACCACCGGCGACGAGCGCTTCGACCTGCGCATCAAGGACCTGGAGACCGGCGAGTTGCTCCCGGACGTCATCGAGGGCGTCTTCTACGGCGCGACCTGGGCCGGCGATGACTACCTGTTCTACGTCCGCTGCGACGACGCCTGGCGGCCCCACCAGATCTGGCGCCACAAGGTGGGCACGGACGCAGCCGAGGACGTCCTGGTCTTCGAGGAGAAGGACGAGAAGTTCGGCGTCGGCGTGGGCGCGGACCGCGCGGAGCGCTTCCTCTACATCCTGTCCTCGTCGTCCCTGACTACCGAGTACCGCGTCGCCCCGCTCGAGGATCCCACCGCCGAGTTCCAGGTGATGTGGCCGCGCGAGGAGGGCGTGGAGTACCACCCGGACTACGCCGCGCTGGGGGACCGCGAGTACTGGCTGGTCACGCACAACGCCGCGGGGCCGAACTTCGCGGTGAGCGCCACCCCGATCGCCGACGGCCTCGCCGCCGAGCTACCGGACCTGCGCGACCTGCCCGTCATCGTCCCGCACTCGGATACGACCCGCATCGAGGGGCTGGACGTCTACCGCGACTTCGTGTTCATGTCGTACCGCCGCGGCGGGATCCCGCGCCTGGCCGTTGCGCTGCTCACGGGCGAGGACTTCGCCCCCTTCAAGGAGCTGGAGTTCTCCGAGGAGCTCTACACCGCGAGCCTGGCCGGCAACCCGGAGTGGGACGCGCCCGTGGTGCGGGTGGGCTACACCTCGTACACGCAGCCGTCGCAGCTGTTGGATTACCGGGTCGAGGACGGCTCGTTCACCCTGCTCAAGGAGCAGGAGGTTGAGGGCGGCTACGACCCGGACGAGTACGTTGCCGAGCGGATCTGGGCGACTGCTGCCGATGGGGTGGAGATTCCGGTGTCGGTGGTGCGTCGTAAAGCAACTGCTCCGGGCGTAGCCCCCACCTTGCTCTACGGGTACGGCTCGTACGAGGCGTCGATGGACCCAGGCTTCTCCATCGCGCGGCTGTCGCTGCTGGACCGCGGGATGGTGTGGGCGTGCGCGCACGTGCGCGGCGGCGGCGAGATGGGCCGCAGCTGGTACGACCAGGGCAAGATGCTGCACAAGAAGAACACGTTCACGGACTTCATCGCCTGCGCTGACACGCTCATTGAACTCGGCATCACTGATCCGGAGCACCTCGTCGCCGAAGGTGGCTCTGCGGGCGGGCTGCTCATGGGCGCGGTGGCGAACATGGCGCCGGAGAAGTTCGCGGGCATCCAGGCGATCGTGCCGTTTGTCGACCCGCTGACCTCGATCCTCAAGCCCGAGCTGCCGCTCACCGTCGGCGAGTGGGAAGAGTGGGGCGACCCGTACCACGAACCCGAGGTCTACGACTACATGGCCAGTTACGCGCCCTACGAGAACATCACCGCGCAAGACTACCCCGACATCCTCGCCGTGACCAGCCTGAACGACACCCGCGTGCTCTACGTCGAGCCCGCGAAGTGGGTGGCCAAGCTGCGCGAACACGCCACCGGCGGCGAGATTCTGCTCAAGACCGAGATGTCCGCGGGCCACGGCGGCGTCTCCGGCCGCTACGCCAAGTGGAAGCAGACGGCGTTCGAGTACGCGTGGACGTTGGTGAAGAGCAAAGCCGTGACGCCTGTGGGAGAATAGCGGGTATGTCTGGTCGCGTTCTCGTCTCAATTTCGTCCATTTTTGATGACACGCTCGATGACGTGGTCCGGCTCGTCGAGGGCCTGGACCGCAAACGCGTGCCGGTGTCGTTGCTGGTCGCGCCGCACATCGACAAGAAGTGGCACCTGGCCAAGGACTCGCGCACCCGCGGCTGGCTCCTCGAGCAGGCCGAGCACCGCGCCCTGCTCCTCAACGGTTTCGACCAGGCGGTGCAGGGCCGCCGCTCCGAGTTCGCGTCGCTCGGCGAGCACGAAGCGCGCCTGCGCCTCACCGGCGCCACCCGCCAGATGGAGGCGCTCGGCTTCCACCTCGACATGTTCGCCCCGCCGCGCTGGCGCATGTCCCCAGGCACACTCGGCGTGCTCCCGGACTTCGGGTTCCGCCTCGCCGTGTCCACGAAGGGCATCTATTCGCTTACCGACGCCACCGCCACCCCCTTCACCCGCTGCCGAAACCTCTCCGTCGGTGAGGGCTACGGCACGGCCAAGTGGTGGCGACGCAACATCATCGCTGCCGCCGTCCGCGGCGCGGAGAAGGGCAACACGATCCGTCTGTCTATCTCCGCCCGCGAGCTGCACAAGAAGAAGGTCCGCCGCGACTTCACCGCGGCCGTCCTGTGCGCCCAGGCCAACGGCGCAGAGCCCGCCGACTACAGGGTGTTCCTGTAGGGCGGGCTTCCTCGCGGCTTACTCAGCGAGGCCTTTAGCGCACCCCAGCTGGTTGAGCAGATCGTTCACCTGCTGCGGCATGAAGTGGTACGCAGCCGCGCCCGCGAGACCGAGCGCCGTGAAGATGGCTGCGATGATGCCGAGGATCGTGCCGAAGGTGGAGCTGCCGTCCGCGGACGTGCCCTGGTCGCCGCCGTCCTGGATCGGCTTCTGCGGCTGCTTCGGTGCGTCCGGCTGCACCTTGCCGGCCTTCTGGGTGGTGCCGTCGGTGAAGGTGATGACCAGGTTGCCCTCGCCGTCAACCTCGACCTTCTCAACGCCGCGGCCATCGGCGCCGTCCTTGCCGTCGGTACCGTTGGCGCCGTCCTTGCCATCCTGGCCGTCGGTGCCGGTGGCGCCGTCCTGGCCAGCGATCGGGCCGACCTTCTGGCTGGTGCCATCGGTGTAGGTCACCTCGAGCTCGCCGTCGACGACCTCGAAGCCAGCAACGCCGCGGCCGGCAGCGCCGGTCTCGCCCTTGTCGCCCTTCTCACCGTCCTGGCCGTCTTTACCAGCAGCCCCGTCCTTACCGTCTGCGCCGTCCTTACCGTCGGCGCCATCCTCGCCGCTGGTGCCGTTGACCTTGCCAGCGTTCTCGGCGTGGCCATCGTTGTAGTGGACGATCAGCTCGCCATCCTCATTGATGGCAACGGACTCGATGCCACGGCCGTCGTTGCCGTCCTGTCCGTCCTTGCCATCGCTGCCGTTGGCACCGTTGGCACCGTCCTTGCCTGCGGCGCCCGGCTCGCCGGTTTCGCCCTTGTCGCCCTTGTCGCCCTTTTCGCCTTGCTCGCCCTTGGCGCCGTCCTTACCGTTAGCGCCGTCAACGCCGTCGGCACCGTCTTTGCCTGCGGCGCCGGGGTCACCCTTGTCGCCCTTCTCGCCCT
>NZ_CAMPQC010000015.1:0-50378 GCF_946902955.1 Corynebacterium sp. Marseille-P8863
TGGCGCCGTCCTTACCGTTAGCGCCGTCAACGCCGTCGGTACCGTCCTTGCCAGGCTCGCCGGGGTCACCCTTGTCGCCCTTCTCGCCCTTGGCGCCGTCCTTACCGTTAGCGCCGTCAACGCCGTCGGCACCGTCTTTGCCTGCGGCGCCGGGGTCACCCTTGTCGCCCTTCTCGCCCTTGGCGCCGTCCTTACCGTTAGCGCCGTCAACGCCGTCGGTACCGTCCTTGCCAGGCTCGCCGGGGTCACCCTTGTCGCCCTTCTCGCCCTTGGCGCCGTCCTTACCGTTAGCGCCGTCAACGCCGTCCTTACCAGCGGCGCCCGGCTCGCCGTCCTTGCCATCCTGGCCGTCCTTGCCGTCTTGGCCGTCTTTGCCTGCGGCGCCGTCCTCGCCGGTGACCTTGCCCAGGTCGACCGGGTTGTCCTTGTCGTCGGAGTAGGTCACCCAGAGGTGGCCGTCGTCACGCACCTCGGCCTTGATAATGGAGCGGCCGGCGGTGGGTTCTTCGGCGGGGGTGGGTTCTTCGGTGGCGGAGTCGTCGTCAAGCAGCTTCGGATCGACCTTGATGTTGAAGCCGACCTTGACCGGGTCGTGGTCGGAGGAGCGGAACGGGTTGCCGTAGCCGTAGAGCTTGTCGTCGCCGCTGCCGAAGAAATCCTGCGCGTTGTAGTTGCGGCGGGAGTACTCGAACGCGACCGACTCGTCGCCGTTGATGTTCCACACTGCGGAGTCCTGGACCAGGTCTTTTGCGGACACGTTGGCCAGCACGTGGTCGAGGGTGCCGAGTCGGCCGCCGAACTGGTAGGAAGCCTGGTCAAAGTTCTTCTCGTGGTGGACCAGGGAGAAGCCGCCACCCTCGATGGCGGTGATGGCTTCCTCCTTGGTGTAGGAGTTCAGGTCACCGAGAATGAAGGTCGGCAGGTCGGTCCATTTGTCTTCCTTGCTCAGGTGATCAATGAGCGCCTGTGCCTGGGCCTTACGAACGGCGGGGTTGTTGCCCTGGCCGTCGCCGGAATCCTTGTCGTTGTTAGCAACGGACCCCTTGGACTTGAAGTGGTTGACCACGGCCACGAAGTTGTCGCCGCCCTCGGCCGGCTCAAACTCCTGGGCCAGCGGCTGGCGGGCGGTGCCAGTGAAGGCCGAGTCGTCGAAGATCTTGGACTCGCCGACCGGGCGGACCTTGTCCTTCTGGTAAATGAACGCGACGCGGATGTAGTCCTCGTCGGTGCCGAGCTCGGTCGGGGACTTCACCAGGTCCCACTTCTCCTCGCCCGCGGCCTTGTTCAGCGCGTCGACCAGGTTCTGCAGGGTCTCGTCGCGCTTGGACACGTCACCGGTGACGGTCGCCGTGTTCTCAATCTCGGAGAGGCCGAGCACGTCGACGTCGAGCGTGTTAATCGCGGTGACGATCTTGGCCTGCTGGTCCTTGAACGCGTCCTCGGTGTACGCGCCGCGCACCTTGCAGTAGTTGGACCCGACAGGGGTGCCGTTCATGTCCTTGTAAGCCTTGCAGTTGTCCTCATCCTTGCCCAGGGAGTTGAAGTAGTTGAGGACGTTGAAGAAGCCGAGGGAGAAGTCGCCCTTCACGGTGCCCGGCACGTCGATGGACTTCGCGCGGGAGTCCTCCCACGTGATCGGCAGTTCTTCCGCGGTGTTCTTACCGGTGATCGGCTGCAGCGGCTGGAAGCGCCACTGGTCGAAGGAGTAGTCCACAACCACGTCGGTCTGGAACTCCACCTGGTCGGTGGTGCGGATGGACTTCACGCCCTTATCCGAGGTGACCAGGTACGGCAGCGGGGTGTTCTTATCCGTGCGGAAATAGTTCTTGGTGCGGCCGTCGTCCAGGTACACCTCGCGGGCGGACTGCTCGGCCTCGTACTTGCGGTAGCCATCGACGCTCGGTTTGTTCTTGTCGGTGAAGTTGTAGATCGGCTCGGTGCCCGCCACCAGGCCGAGGTCACCCGTGTTGTTCAGGTTGTAGTTGTTGGTCACCGTGTAAGTGCCGGGGCGGACCAGCATGCCCTCGTAGGGCTCGCGGGCGTCGTCGCCGGCCGGGAGCTCGGTGAGCCCCACTGCCTTCGGTGCCTCGAGCGCCTCGTCCAGCTCCTGCTTGGAGGAAACGGTGATCTGGGTCTGGTTTTTAAACTCCGAGACCTTGCCGGTCACCTGGAGAGAGTCGCCGCGCTGCGGGAAGTCGTTGTTCCCGCCCATGTAGACGAAGATGCCGTCGGAGGCGTCGCCGGCCTTCTTCTCTGCGCCGCCGGTGCCCGCGGTCTGCAGGAAGAAGCCGTTCTTGCCGCCCTCGTCGTACACGGCGGTGACCACGCCCTCAGTGGTCACGGTCTTGCCCTCGAGCGGGGAAGCGGCGCCGGTGCCCTGGATCTCAGCGATCGGGGTGATCGCGCCGGGCTCCGGGGCTGGCTGCGCGGGGTCGGACGGGTCAGCGGGGTCGGTCGGCTCAGACGGCACGACCGGATCGCTGCCCGAGCCCTGCGGGGTCGGCGCGGCTGCGTGGAAGTCAGCGGCGTTGTCGTCGGTGTCTACGCCCGCCTCTTTGCGCTGGATGGCAGTCGTGTTCGAGGTCACCTCGGCGGCTTTGCCCTCAAAGTTTTTCGCCCCGCCCCAGCCGACGAGGTCGACTTGGTTGCCGGAGGCGTCGGTAAGCACTGCGCTCGCTTTCGTGCTGCTGAAGTTGAAGGAGCTTTCGTAGTCGGCATTTTCGATCGGGTGAGACGTGTCGTCGCCCGCGGCGCCCTTGATCAGGAAGTACCCGCCCGCAGGCACGGATCCGGAAAGCTTGGTCGTGTTGACCGTGTTGCCCTTCGCGGACTGCTGGTCGAGGACCCATCCGGCAAGGTCGATGTCCTTGTCGGTGGGGTTGTACAGCTCGACAAAGTCGTTGGAGATGGTGGAGCCGGAGTTGCCGCCGCCTCCGTAGACCTCGTTGATGACCACGTTGGAGCCGTCGGTCGCCGCGTGCGCGGTGGGGACGGTGATGGTGCCGGCGGCGAGCGCGACGATGAACGCTGCGGAGAACCCGTGGCGGTGGTTGAAACGCATGTGGAACCCTTTGCTGAGAGGATGGAGTAATTTCCCAGTTAAAATAACGCCGGTCGCTAGGCTGCGCTGGGTATAAACTCAGTAAAAACTTAAAGTTCAGGCATTGTTCATCTGTTGGACCGCTATTGGTTCCCCGGTGGCGTCGGATATACTTGCCCACGTCTGCTGACCTCTGACTAATGAAGGAATCTCATGGCACGTGTCGTGGTAAATGTCATGCCGAAGGCTGAAATCCTGGATCCGCAGGGCCAGGCTGTCCAGCGCGCACTTGGGCGAATCGGGGTGAACGGGGTCCAGGATGTCCGCCAGGGCAAGCGCTTCGAGATCGAGGTGGATGACTCCGTCACGGATGAGGAGCTTGCTCGCGTCGCGGAGACCCTCCTGTCCAACACCGTGATCGAGGATTTCGAGGTTGTTCGATGACGGCAACCATCGGGGTTATCACGTTTCCAGGCACGCTTGACGACGTCGACGCGCTCCGCGCCGTCCGCCTCGCAGGAGCCGAGCCGAAGCAGTTGTGGCACGCCGACGACGACCTGACCGGCGTGGACGCCGTCGTCGTCCCGGGCGGGTTCTCCTACGGCGACTACCTGCGCTCCGGCGCGATCGCCGCGCAGGCACCGATGATGGGCGCTGTGGTAGAAGCCGCGAAGAAGGGCATGCCGGTGCTGGGCATTTGCAACGGCTTCCAGATCCTCACCGAGGCCGGCCTGCTGCCGGGCGCGCTCACCCGCAACCAGCACCTG
Source organism: Corynebacterium sp. Marseille-P8863 (assembly GCF_946902955.1). Lineage (NCBI taxonomy): Bacteria > Bacillati > Actinomycetota > Actinomycetes > Mycobacteriales > Corynebacteriaceae > Corynebacterium > Corynebacterium sp. Marseille-P8863. The sequence continues at coordinate 3,808 of NZ_CAMPQC010000015.1, forward strand.
GATTTCCACTGCGTGGACACCTACCTGGAGATCGCCAACGCGGACACCGCGTGGACCTCCCGCTTCGAGGCTGGCCAGAAGATCCTGGTGCCGGCGAAGCACGGCGAGGGCCGCTTCCAGGCGGACAAGGAAACGGTGCACCAGCTGGAGCAGGAGGGGCGCGTGGTCTTCCGCTACACCGACAACTTCAACGGCTCCGCCAATTCGATCGCGGGCGTGACCAATGAGTCGGGCCGCGTCGTCGGCCTCATGCCGCACCCGGAGCACGCGATTGAGCTGCTCACCGGCCCGTCCACTGATGGTCTGGGCCTGTTCGAATCCGCCATCGACGCTATCTCGAAGATCGGAGCGTAAACGATTATGACCGTGCACGATGACACCGTCGAGAACGCGCAAGCAACCCCGGACCTTGACCAGCCGTACGCGGAGCTGGGCCTGCGCGACGAGGAATACGACAAGATCAAGTCCATCCTGGGACGCCGCCCCACGGACGCGGAGCTGACCGTGTACTCCGTGATGTGGTCCGAGCACTGCTCGTACAAGTCCTCCAAGGTACACCTGCGCTACTTCGGCGAGACGATGACTGAGGAGATGGCCTCCAAGATCCTCGCCGGCATTGGCGAGAACGCTGGCGTGGTGGACATCGGCGACGGCGACGCGGTGACCTTCCGCGTGGAGAGCCACAACCACCCGTCGTTCGTGGAGCCCTACCAGGGCGCCGCGACCGGCGTGGGCGGTATCGTCCGCGACATTATGGCTATGGGTGCGCGCCCGATCGCCGTCATGGACCAACTGCGCTTCGGTCCTGCTGATGCCGAGGACACCAAGCGCGTCCTGCCCGGCGTGGTCCACGGCGTCGGCGGCTACGGCAACTCTCTCGGCCTGCCCAACATCGGCGGTGAGACCGTCTTCGACGCCGCCTACGCTGGCAACCCGCTGGTCAACGCCCTGTGCGTGGGCACGCTGAAGGTAGAGGACCTGAAGCTCGCCTTCGCTTCCGGCACCGGCAACAAAGTGGTGCTCTTCGGCTCGCGCACTGGCCTCGACGGCATCGGCGGCGTCTCCGTGCTGGGCTCCGCCACCTTCGAGGAGGGCGAGGAGCGCAAGCTGCCGGCCGTGCAGGTCGGCGACCCGTTCGCGGAGAAGGTGCTCATCGAGTGCTGCCTGGAGCTCTACCACGCCGGCGTGGTCGTGGGCATCCAGGACCTCGGTGGCGGTGGTCTGGCCTGCGCCACCTCCGAGCTGGCCGCGGCTGGCGACGGCGGCATGCGCGTCAACCTGGACAACGTCCCGCTGCGCGCCGAGAACATGTCGGCCGCCGAGATCCTCGCCTCCGAATCCCAGGAGCGCATGTGCGCCGTGGTCACCCCGGAGAACGTGGACCGCTTCATGGAGATCTGCGCGAAGTGGGAGGTGGGCGCCGCCGTCATCGGCGAGGTCACCGACGAGAAGGACCGCTACGTGGTCACCCACGGTGGCGAGGTCGTGCTGGACGCGCCGCCGTCGTCGATCGACGAAGGCCCGGTGTACGAGCGGCCCTACGCCCGCCCGGACTGGATTGACGAGGTCGCTGAACGCGGCGAAGTGAACAAGCAGGAGGCGCCGTCCGCCGCATGGCTGAAGATGGTGGCCTCGCCTGCGCTGTGCTCGCGCGACTACATCGTGCAGCAGTACGACCGCTACGTACGCGGCAACACCGTGCAGGCCCACGGCGCAGACTCCGGCGTGCTGCGCATTAACGAGGAGACCAACCGCGGCGTCGCCATCGCTACCGACGCCTCCGGCCGCTACACCTACCTCGACCCGAACCAGGGCGCTCGCCTGGCGCTCGCCGAGGCCTACCGCAACGTCGCGGTTACCGGCGCGACCCCGGTCGCGGTGACCAACTGCCTCAACTTCGGCTCGCCCGAGAACCCGGACGTGATGTGGCAGTTCCGCGAAGCAGTGCACGGGCTTGCCGACGGCGCCGCCGAGCTGAACATCCCGGTCTCCGGCGGCAACGTGTCCTTCTACAACCAGACCGGCGAGACCCCGATCCTGCCGACCCCGGTCGTCGGCGTGCTCGGCGTCATCGACGACGTGGCCAAGGCCAATCCGCACGCCGTGCCTTCGACGGAGGAGGAGTTCTCCCTGGTCCTGCTCGGCGAGACCTCCGACGAGTTCGGCGGCTCCGTGTGGCAGGACATCTCTGGCGCGGGCCTGGGCGGCGTGCCGCCGAAGGTGGACCTGGCAAACGAGGAGCGGCTGGCGAAGTTCTTCGCCGATGCCGCGGGCAACGGTGGCGTGACCGCCGCCCACGACCTGTCCGAGGGTGGCCTGTCGCAGGCCGTGTTCGAGATGCTGCAGGCCTCCGGAAAGGGCGCTGACCTGGACCTCGCGGCCGTGCATGAGGACGCGTTCACCGCGCTGTTCTCGGAGTCCGCGTCCCGCGTCCTGGTCGCCGTGACCGCCGACCGCGCGGACGCGCTGGTGGAGCGCGCCGGTGCCGCAGGCGTGCCGGCCGCGGTGATCGGCAGCACGCGTGCGGACGGCGAACTGCACTTCGGCTCCGAGCAGCTGGAGATTGCCCAGCTTCGCGACGCCTGGGCCGACACCCTTCCGTCGCACTTCGCCGCAGCGCACGCGCCGAACGCGGCGGTGTAGCGCCTAGGCGGGCGTCACGTGGTTGCGCTACTGCTGACGCTCGCCGCTATCTTCGGCATGTCCGTCGTCGCCGGTGCCACAGGTGCCGGCGCGGCGGGCTTTGTCGTTTCTGCGACGTTGCTGGGGTTCGTTACGGCTTCGGGAGCGCGGCGTAAATGGAGCTAGCTCCATTTGGACCTGCCCGGCCGGTAAAACCCCAGGTCGTGCGGGACCGTGAACCCTAAATGGAGCTAGCTCCATTTAGACCTGCCCCGCCGGTAAAACTCCAGGTCGCGCAGAATCGTGAACCCTAAATGGAGCTAGCTCCATTTGGACCTGCCCCGCCGGTAAAACCCCAGGTCGCACGGACCCGTAAACCCTAAACGGAGCTAGCTCCATTTAGACGACGGAGTTACGCAGCGAAAAACCCAGCGGCGCACCCCCAACAACCCCAGCTACCCAGCCAACAACCCAGCCCTAGTCCACCCGCTGCGTGGGACCCGGCCGCTCGACCAGCGGTTCTGGCTCGTACTGGCCGCGCAGGTCCTTGAGTGTCTGGGTGTGCTCCCAGAGGCGCTGGTCCTCGTCAGTTACCGGCACGAATTGACGCGCCGGCAGCGGGTTGCCGTCGACGTCGATGCCGATGTAGGTAAACGAGGCGTGGATGGCGGTCCCCAGCTCGTCGCGCCCGCCGCGCGGGTCGCCGGCCCGGACGAAGGTGGAGACGTGGATGGAACGGGAGTCGGTGCGCGTGATGCGCGCCTCCACCTCGATGAGGTCGCCGATGTGGATGGGTTTGTAAAACCGGATGCCGCCGGCGTAGACGGCGACGGTGCGCTCGCCGGACCATTCCATGGAGCAGGCGAGGCCGGCCTCGTCGATCCATTCCATCGCGGTGCCGCCGTGGACGTTGCCGCCCCAGTTCACGTCGGTGGGCTTGGCCATGAACCGGTGGGTCAGGCGCGGCGCGGTGCCGTCGTCGGTGTAGGTCTGCTCTTCCATGGACGCCTCGATGGCCTTGCGCAGGTCCACGCGCGACTTCGCGGCCTTCTCGACGCGGCGCTGCTCGTCGGTAATCGGCACGAACGTCGGCACGGGCATGGACTTGCCGGTCTCCGGGTCCTTGGCCACGAAGATGACGAGGCAGTCGCAGGCACGGGTGAACTTGCCTTCGCGGGGGTCGGCGGAGAGCACCTCGTTGACAATGTGCATTGAGCTGCGCCCGGTCATGGCGATCGTGGAGCGCACCTCCACGATGTGGCCGGACGGGATTGGCCGGGTGAAGTGGATGTGCCCCACGTAGGCGGTCACGCAGTAGGTGGCGGACCATTGCGCGGCGCAGGCGTAAGCGGCCTTATCAATCCATTCGAGGACGCGGCCGCCCGAGACGCCTTGGGCGCCGGCGATGAGGACGTCGGTAGGCGATGCCATGAACCGCAGAGTGATGGACGCCGACCTGTTCATGGGGACTGCTGTGTTCGTCATGGCTAGGCATCTTAGTATGGAGCGCATGGCATCCAGCAGAAGCTCGAAGCAGGACCCGGCGGCAACGCGCGAGGCGGTGGCGGCGGTTGCCGCGTGGCTCGATGGTCAAGGGGAGACACCCGGCAGGGCATTGCTTGCCGACGCCACCCGCCGCACCGCCCGCACCCTCGCCGAAGAACTCCCGGGCAAGTCGGTGGAGCTGCGCGTGCCCCCGTTCGTGGCGGTGCAGTGCGTTGAGGGCCCGCGGCACACCCGCGGCACCCCGCCGAACGTGGTGGAGATGGCTCCGGAGACCTGGCTGCGCATCGCCACCGGTCGCAGCACGTTTGAGGATGAGGTGGCCGCGGGCAGGATCGACGCCTCCGGCTCCCGTGCGGGCGAGATCGCGCGGGGGTTGCCCGTAATTGCCCTTTCGTAGGCGCGGTCCGTTAAAGTAAGGGCCGTGCATACCGTGAGCATGGAAAATGACGGGGACTCCCGGGCGCAGCTCGACGACACACCGCGCGATGAGTGCGGCGTGTTCGGCGTGTGGGCGCCTGGTGAAGACGTCTCCAAACTGTCCTATTTCGGCTTGTTCGCCCTCCAGCACCGCGGCCAGGAGGGCGCGGGCATTGCGGTGGGCGATCACTCCAACATCGTCGTGTTTAAGGACACGGGCCTGGTCAGCCAGGTCTTCGACGAGTCCGTCCTCGATGCCCTCCAGGGCGATGTGGCCATCGGGCACACGCGCTACTCCACGGCGGGCGGCAATTCCTGGGATAACGTGCAGCCGATGTTCCGTACCTCGCCAAACGGCACGGACGTCGCGCTCGCGCACAACGGCAACCTGACCAATTACCAGGAGCTGCAGGCCGAGGCGATCGAGCGCAAGCTCATCCCGGCCGACGGCGTGCAGGGCCAGGGCTCGTCCTCCGATACCGCGGTCGTTTCCGCGCTGCTCGCCGACCGGATCCGCGGGGAGCACACGCTTATCGACGCCGCCCTCGACCTCCTCCCACGCCTCAAGGGCGCCTTCTGCTTCATGGTCACCGACGGCGACACCCTCTACGCCGCCCGCGACCCGCACGGCGTGCGCCCGCTCTCCCTGGGCCGGTTGGAGCGCGGCTGGGTTGTCGCCTCCGAGACGTGCGCCCTGGACATCGTCGGCGCCTCCTTCGTGCGCGACATCGAGCCGGGGGAGCTCGTGGCCATCGACGCCACCGGCATCCGCTCCGAGCGCTTCGCCGAGGCGCCGCGCCAGGCACGCTGCGTATTCGAGTACGTCTACGTGGCGCGCCCGGATTCGGTGCTGGACGGCCAGACGGTGAATGCCAGCCGCGTTGAGATTGGGCGTCGATTAGCGCGAGTCGCCCCGGTGGAGGCCGACCTGGTCATGCCGGTGCCTGAGTCGGGCACCCCCGCGGCGATCGGCTACGCCGAGGAGTCCGGGATCCCCTTCAAGCAGGGGTTGATGAAGAACGCGTACGTGGGTCGCACGTTTATCCAGCCGTCCGATACGCTGCGGCAGCTCGGGCTGCGGCTGAAGCTGAACCCGGTGCGCGCCGTCATCGAGGGCAAGCGGCTCGTGGTGGTGGACGACTCGATCGTGCGCGGCAACACCCAGCGCAAGCTGATCCGCATGCTGCACGAGGCGGGCGCCGCCGAGGTACACGTGCGCATCGCGTCGCCGCCGGTGAAGTGGCCGTGCTTCTACGGCATCGACTTCGCCAGCCCCGGCGAGCTCATTGCCAACCACGGCCGCGGCGGCACCGATGCGGAGGTCGCCGAGTCCATCCGCACCATGATCGGCGCTGACTCTTTGGCCTTCGTGCCTATCGACGACATGATCGCCGCCACCAACCACCCCGCAGAAAACCTCTGCGCCGCCTGCTTCGACGGCAACTACCCGCTCGGGCTTCCCGACGGCAACCCGAACGCCGACCTTGTCCGGCGCATCCAGAAAGGTGACACCCGACATGACTAACCAGAACTCCGACCCCTCCGTCTCCTACGCCGCCGCGGGCGTTGACATCGAGGCCGGCGACCGCGCCGTCGAGCTGCTGAAGGGCCACGCGAAGCGCGCGTCCCGCCCGGAGGTCAAGGGCGGCATCGGCGGGTTCGCCGGTCTGTTCGCCCTGGGCAAGTACCGCGAGCCGTTGCTCGCGGCCGGCTCCGACGGCGTGGGCACCAAGCTGGCCGTCGCCCAGGCGATGGACAAGCACGACACCATCGGCATCGACCTGGTCGCCATGTGCGTCGACGACTTGGTCGTCTGCGGCGCCGAGCCGCTGTTCCTGCAGGACTACATCGCCACCGGCAAGGTCGTGCCGGAGAAGATCGCGGACATCGTCGGCGGTATCGCCGAAGGCTGCGTCCAGGCCGGCTGCGCACTCCTCGGCGGCGAGACCGCCGAGCACCCCGGCGTGATGGAGGCCGACGACTACGACGTCTCCGCCACCGCCGTCGGCGTCGTGGAGGCGGATGAGCTGCTCGGCCCAGACCGCGTGCGCGAGGGCGACACGATTATCGCCATGGCCTCGTCCGGCTTGCACTCCAACGGCTACTCCCTGGCGCGCCACGTCCTGCTGGAAAAGGCCGGACTGCCGCTTGACGGCCACATTGAGGAGTTCGACCGCACCCTCGGCGAGGAGCTGCTGGAGCCGACGCGCATCTACGCCCGCGACTGCCTCGAGCTGGCCTCCGAGTGCGAGGTCCGCACCTTCTGCCACGTCACCGGTGGTGGGCTGGCGGGCAACATGGTCCGCATCATCCCGGAGGGCCTGGTTGCGGAGATGCGCCGCGCCACCTGGACGCCGGGGCAGATCTTCCGCACGATCAAGTCGGTCGGCCAGGTGCCGGACGAGGAGATGGAGAAGACCTTCAACATGGGCGTCGGCATGGTCGCCGTCGTCGCGCCGGAGGACCGTGACCGCGCGCTGGCGATCCTGGCCGCCCGCCACGTGGACTCCTGGGTGCTTGGCGAGGTCCGCGCTGCGGACAACGGCGAGACCGAGCGCGCAGTGCTGGTGGGCGAGCACCCGCAGTACTAGGCGCCCGCAGTACTAGCCCGGCGCACCCCGCACATGAACAAAGCACCCGGGGTTGCCGGGTGCTTGTGCTCAAACGGTGTGAATGGTGGCGTTGTGGGGCCGGGCGGACTTACTTCCGGTCCTCGTCATCATCGTCCCAGTCCGCGTACTCGGCGTACTGGTCATCCACCTCGTCACCGTCCTCGTCCCAACGCCGCTGCGGTGCCTTGCCTGCAAGCTCACGCTGCAGAGAGTCGAGGTCCATTTCAGGAGTGTTGTACTTGAGTTGGCGAGCAACCTTGGTCTGCTTTGCTTTGGCGCGTCCGCGGCCCATGGCGTGACCCCCTTGAGGTGGTTCTAGGGCGGCCTAAGAAGGCGGCCTCATACTTTCGATAGTTATTGTCCTGGGGGACATAATAGCCTGTACGCCACGAAAATGCTCACCCGGCCCCTGAGCTGGGATTAACGTCCGCGGCGCAGTTTGTCCACCGCGAGGCGGCCAAGCTTCTCGCCTTCGTCTGTAGGCAGCGAGTCCGGGTCCACGCTCGCAGCGACCCCCTCGATGTCCAGCGGGGCGGTGAGGGCGGAGCGCTTGACCAGTCCGAGCGCGACCGGGCCGTAGTCGGCGTCCTGGACGACGGTGCCCAGTCGGCCTACCTTGCGCCCGTTGGAGGTGATGGTCTCGCCCGGCTGCGGGTCGTGCGGGGCTGAGCCGTCGAGCTGCAGCATGACCAGCAGGCGAGGGGAGCGGCCGAGGTTTTCCACGCGCGCGACGGTCTCCTGCCCGCGGTAGCAGCCTTTGTTCAGGTGGACGGCCCCGATGTGCTCGCCGCGGTTGATCAGGCGCGGTGCCTCGTGCGGGATGGATTTTTCGTCCAGGTCCACGCCCAGCTCGGGCTCGACGTTGCGCACCCGCGCGGCCGTAAACGCCATCATGCCGGCGTAGGCCACCCCCTGCTCGTGGAGGCGCTTGGACACGCCAAGCGCTTCCCCACGCGGTACCGCCACGTCCAGACGGGCGGGGGAGAAGTCGCTGACGCGGCGGGTGAAGACGGCCTCGTCGATGGCGGGGAACTCGGCGTCGTCTGCAAGCAGGGTGAGGATGGCCAAGTCGGCCTCCTCCACGGTCACGTCGGACCAGAACACCATTTTGCGCAGGTAGTCCACGAAGGAGTCGAACTGCGCGGGCGGGACGTCGAGGTAGAACGTGCCATCCACGAGTGCGAGGTCGGCGTGGTGCAGGATGTGGCCCTGGATGTCCAGGTCGAGGGCGGCGGCGGTGAGGGACGGTGTGGCGTCGATAAGCTTCTGCGAAAGCAGGTTGTTCAGGAACTCGGCGGCGTCGGGGCCGGAGACGGCGATGACGCGGCGGTGCGAGCGGTCGATGAGGCGTAAGCCCTGCTGTTCCGCGAGCGGATTGCCGTAGTGCCAGGCCACTCCCTCGGCGAGCGGGTTGGACTCGATGGGGGTGGCGCCTGGCAGCTGTAAAAGATCGGACGAATACGACATAGACCCCGATCATACGGGCATAATGGGACAGTATGGCATCGATGCTCCCACCCGCTCCGGTCATTTACCTCGTCGAGCCCTTCGGCGGCTCCGTGCGCAGACAAAACGCGAACACGCCCCACATCTTCTGGGATGACGCGGCTGTGACGCGCGGCGACGGGATCTTTGAAACGATCCTCATCCGCAAGGGCGAGCCCGCGAACCTGGAGCAGCACGTGGAGCGGTTCCGGCGCTCCGCCGCCACCCTCGACTTGCCCGACCCCGGCAGGGAGCACTGGATCAAGGCGACCCGGGAGGCGGTGGCCGACTACGTGCGTGAACGTGGGCTTGCTGCGGAGGACGTGGATGCGAAGTGCGTCTGGACCATGTCGCGCGGGCGCGAGACTACCGGCGTGCCCACTGCGTGGCTGACCATCCGGCCGATTCCGGACTCGGTGCTGGAGGAGCGCAAGAACGGGGTGAGCGTGGTGACCACCCCGCGCGGCTACACCATCAACCGCGGCGAAGGCGGGGAGGCGGAGGTCCCCTGGATGCGGGTGGGTGCAAAGACACTGAACTACGCGGCGTCCATGGCGGCGCTGCGGTGGGCCCGCGGAGAGGGGTACGACGATGTCATCTATATCGATCCGGAGACGGACCGTGTCCTGGAGGGCGCGACCTCGACGGTGGTGATTGTGAAGAAGGGCGGGCGGTTGCGCACCCCGAAGCCGGGGCCGGGGATCCTGCCCGGCACCACCCAGGCGGCGCTGTTCGCGCACGCGGAGAAGAAGGGGTGGAAGTGTAAGCAGAAGGACATGTACCTCAGTGAGCTGCTCAAGGCGGAATCCGTCTGGCTGGTCAGTTCCACGCGCATGTACGCGCGGGTGCGCAAGCTGAACGGGAAGAAGCTGCCGGCGCCGGACAACGCGGCGGAGGTGCAAAAGCTGATCGTCGCCGCGCTGGATAGGGCTTAGCCGGCGATGCGCTTGAGCTCGGCGGACATGTAGGGAACCATCTCGCCGCCGACGGCGCGCTCGTCGACCCAGCCCAGGTTGTTGTTGGGCATGAGCCCGTAGAGGCGCTTGCCCGCGCCGTGCTGCTTCGGGCCGGACTCGGTGGCCAGGGTGGTGGCGCTCTGCAGCTGCCAGGCGCGCTCGTTGACCGGCTCGCCGTACATCACCTCGACGAGGCCGCGGGAGTTAGTGAGGGTCACCTCGATCTCGTCCTTCAGCGAGATGCGCCAGAATCCCACCTCGCGCTGGTCGGCGCCGGTGGCGTTGCCGTCCTCGTCGATGCGCCAGATGCGCGACTCGAAGCGCAGGTAGTTCTCGCCGTCATGAGAGACCACCAGGCGCTGGCCAAAGGCGTACTCCTCGCCGTTGTCGTTGGCCTGGCCGGTGCCGGTCCACACGCCGACCAGCGGCAACAGCGCCAGCAGCCCGTCGTGCAGGCTCGGCCCCTGACGCAGGTTCGCCGTGTCCTCCTCCAGCGGGAAGTCTTCAAAGCCCAGCGCCGGGATGTTTCGGTGCGCCGTGTTCTTCGACTGCTCCGCGGCCAGGTTGACGGCGTCGTTGCCGTTGAGCGAGCCGGTGTTCTCGGGAGTGGTGTTCTCTGTATCAGCCATGCCAGCCAGGGTAGTCGCTGGCGTGCCGCGACCGCACTCTGCCTCGCTTGCATCGCTTGCCGAGCTTGCCTAGCCTGCCGACGCATCCTCCGCGTCCGACGCCAGCGGCGAATCCTCGGCCTGCCGGGCGCCCTCGTCCGTCGACGGGTCCCGCAGGAGCGGGGTAAGGTCCGTCTCCTCCACGACGGTATTAATACGGTCCCGCGAAAACTCGATCGATCCGCCGGTGAGCTGCACGCAGTCGGCGGGGCCACCGAGCGGCAGGTCCCGGGTATCGCGCTCCAGGCTGAACGCCTGCACGGCGCGGTCGGTGAGCTCCAGGGGGACGTCCACGAGCTCGCTCGGGCGCATGACAAACTTCGTGCCGTCGATTCGCAGCGTCACCACCACCGTCACGGGGTCCTCCGTGCCCGGAATGGTGCCGGTCAGCCGCGCTTCGCTCGCGCCGCCACCGGACGGGGAGATGTCGTAGGGGCTCGCGATGTCCAAGTTCGTCATGCCCAGCAACTGCCCGAAGGCCACGCCGTCGAGCCGGACGATGCGGCGCACGAGGCTCGCCTTCGCGCCGGGCAGGTCGTCCACGAGGTGCGCGGTGCGGGGGTGGGGCAGGGTGACGTCGACAAGCTTGATGCCCACGTTGCCCACGCCGACGCCGGCGACGGGCACGTCCAGGGCGTCGACGGTGATGCGGGGGACGGTGCGGCCGAAAGGCAGGCCGCCGACGTACGCGGCCGGGGCGGTGGACAGCTCGCCCAGCTCAGCGGCGCGTGCGGAGAGCGCGTGCTCGGCCCGCATCCCCGCCGCCGTGTCCGCGAGGTAGCCCAGCAGCGCGATCGCCGCGACCCCGACAGCCGCACTTCGCTTCAATTGCATACTTGTACCGTAGCCTGGGTCCATGCACGATTACAGCACCATCCTCCACGCAGCCACCGACGCCGACGGGGTCGCCCCATTCTCCGAGGCGTTCGAGCAGGCGCTTAGCGACGCCACCCTGAACCACTCCCTCCTCACCACCCCTTCCACCGACGTCCCCGGTGGGCTCGCGGGCCTGGCCTCCATCGCCCCGGACGGCTCCGCGGAGCTGGTGGTGCACCCGGAGGCCCGCCGTCGCGGAATCGGTGCCGAGCTGGCGCGCAGGGTGCTCGAGCAGCGTCCCGACGCCGGCTTGTGGGCGCACGGCAATCTGCCGGGGGCGCGCGCCCTGGCGGAGTCGCTGGGGCTGGAGCCCACGCGCGAGCTCCTGGTCATGGCGTGCGAGGGGGACGATCTGCGGGACGCAGCGCAGCTCACGCTCCCGGATGGCTACCAAGCGCGCACCCTTGCTAGCGCGAAAGCGGCGGGCGAGCAGGACGCGCTCGAGCGCGAGTGGCTGCGCGTCAACAACGAGGCATTTTCCTGGCACCCCGAGCAGGGCGGGTGGGACCTGGAGCGTCTCCACCGCGCGATGCGGGTGGAGTGGTTTGACCCGGAGGGGGTCTGGTTCCTCTCCTGCGGGGACGAGCTCGCTGGCTTCAGCTGGACCAAGGTGCACCCGGACGGTACGGGCGAGCTGTACGTCGTCGGCCTGGCCAATGATTACCGTGGCCGCGGGCTCGGCGCCCCGCTGATGCAGCTTGCGCTCTCCCATTTGGTGGGGGAGGGGAAGGATCGCGTCATCCTGTACGTGGAGGCGGATAACGCGCCGGCTGTGGCGCGGTACGAGGGCCTCGGCTTTGCTGTGGCGGAGCGGCACGTGGTGTACGGCGGGGCGTCGGAAAGCGCGTAACCGCTGTTGTTGGTGGGACTGCGGTGACGCGAGTCAACCGCTGATTGTGTGACATTCATCGCATCCGCAGCGTTTTATCAGGCTTTTTCTGGCGTGTTGGCGAAGTTCACCGATTGTTCACCAAACCAGACACTTGGGGTTAACCGCTGACTTCTAGGTTGAGTAACCGTGAGTAATCGGAAAGAGTTTCGTCCACCTCGCTGTGGGCAAAACCGGCCGAGAGTGGCACCGATGCTCGAGTGGTAACTAACTAAGCACCGGAAAGGTATCCCGTGAACCGCAACTTTAAGCGCACCGCCGCCATCATCGGCGCCGTCGCAGTCTCCTCCGCAGCCCTCGTCGCTTGTGGCGATTCCTCTGACTCTGACTCCACCGACACCTCCTCCGAGGCTTCCTCCGCCGCTGAGGGTTCCGAATCCGAGGGTGCCGGCGCAGAGCTCTCCGGCCAGACGGGCCAGCTGGTCGGCGAGGGTGCTACCTCTCAGCAGAACGCAATGGACTACTTCGCAGCTCGCTACGCCGAGGAAGTTCCGGGCGCGACCCTGGCATACAACGCCACCGGTTCCGGCTCCGGCCAGAAGAACTTCATTGCTAACCAGGCTGCGTTCGCTGGCTCCGACTCCCCGCTGAAGGACGACCAGGTTGAGGCTGCCGCTGAGCGTTGCGGTGGCAACGAGGCATGGCACCTGCCGTTCGTCATCGGCCCGGTTGCCATCGCGTACAACCTGGACGGCGTTGACGAGCTGAACCTCACCGTCGACAACGTTGTTGACATTTTCCAGGGCAACATCACCAACTGGAACGACCCGGCTCTGGCCGAGTCCAACCCGGACGCTGAACTGCCGGACCAGGAGATCAAGCCGTTCTACCGCTCTGACGAGTCCGGCACCTCCGACAACTTCCAGAAGTTCCTGGCTGCTGCTTCGGACGGCAAGTGGACCGGCTCCGGCAAGTCCTTCCCAGGCGAGGTCGGTACCGGTGCGAACGGCTCCTCCGGCGTTGCTACCGAGGTCAACAACACCCCGGGCGCAATCACCTACGTCGAGGCTGGCTTCGCTGACAAGAAGGCCAACATCGACTTCGGCTCCGGCCCGGTCGAGCTGACCGACGAGTCCATTGAGAAGACCCTGGACACCCTGGAGTTCAAGACCGAGGGTCACAACATGGTCGTCGACGCTGACAAGCTGTTCAAGACCGACGCAGAGGGCGCATACCCGCTGGTGCTGACCACCTACGAGATCGTCTGCTCCGCTGGTTACGACGAGTCCACCTCCAAGATGGTGAAGGACTTCCTGAACGTTGCTCTGGACTCCCAGGATGACGAGCTCGCAGCTGAGGGCTTCATCCCGGTCGCCGGCGCACACGCTGAGCGCCTGCGCGAGGCAGTCAACGCCATCCAGTAAGCCACTTGGCGGTGTGGTGCCCCCCAACGCGGCGAATGCCGTTGCGGGGGGCACGCCCATGTGAGGGCACGGTTAACACCAAGTGTGCAAACCGTTACCAAAAAATTGAACATTCGGAGCTTGGCTCCCCCTCTTTTCAACCATATAAGGACCAGTAACCATGGCTGACAACGAACTGACTCCGGCGGACGACCGCCGAGCGGGGTCGACGGCTGCGCCTGCGCAGCCCGAGGTCCAGTCCGCTACCGGTACGCCGGTACAAACCACCCAGGCGGCCCCGGTGGAAACGACCTCCGGCGCGGGCGTGAAGCGCCCGGGCGACCGCGTATTTGAATTCCTCTCGACCGCCTCGGCAACGCTGATCACCGTGATCATTATCGCGATCGGCCTGTTCTTGGTGCTCCAGGCGATCCCGCCGCTGAGCCGAAACGAAGGCGGCGTCGGTGGCTTCTTCACCTACGGCGGCAACTGGCAGACTGCCAACCTGGACGCAATGCAGTTCGGTATCCCGAACCTGTTCTTCTCCACCGTGATGATCTCCCTCATCGCGCTGATCCTCGCCATGCCGGTCGCACTCGGCATCGCGCTCTTCCTCTCCAACTACGCGCCGAAGAACCTGGTGCGCCCACTGGGCACCCTCGTGGACATGCTCGCCGCGGTCCCCTCCATCGTGTACGGCCTCTGGGGCGCGCAGGTGCTCGGCCCGGCCCTGGGCAAGTTCTACGAGTGGATCAACTCCTGGGCCGGTGGCTTCTTCCTGTTCGCCACCTACCAGAATTCCCCGCCGTTCTCCACGGCCCGCAACATGCTCACCGGTGGCATCGTCCTGGCCATCATGATCCTGCCGATCATCGCGGCCACCGCCCGCGAGATCTTCGTCCAGACCCCTCCGGGGCAGATCGAGTCCGCACTGGCGCTCGGCGCAACGCGCTGGGAAGTCATCCGCATGACCGTCATCCCGTTCGGCCTCTCCGGCTTCATCGCCGGCTCCATGCTCGGCCTCGGCCGCGCGCTTGGTGAGACGATGGCGCTCTACATGGTGGTCGCGCCGGCCAATGACTTCCGTGGTTCGCTCTTTGACGGTGGCACCACCTTCGCTACCGCCATCGCGAACGCATCCGCAGAGTTCAACAACCCAATCTCTGCTGGTGCCTACATCGCGGCAGGCCTTGTCCTGTTCGTGCTGACCTTTGTTGTCAACTCGATCGCCCGCGCGATCGTCAACAAGAAGTAAGGCAGGCAAGCGAATGTCTACAGCAGTTCCCAACAACGCCGGTGCTCAGGGCGCGGGCAACGCGACGGCCAACGTGGCGTCGAAAAGCACTCGCTCCGCGAAAGACAACCCCTTCACCGACATCTCCTCGGGCCGTAAGACCATGAATTCCCTCATGGGCGGCCTCATGTGGGCGTGCATGATTCTCGCGCTCATCCCGCTGCTCTGGCTGCTGATCACCGTGATCGTGCGCGGCGCGCCAGCCGTGTTCGACCTCGGCTGGTGGACCAGCGACATGATCGGCGTGCGCATTTCCAAGGAAGGCGGCGGCGCCCTCCACGCCATCGCCGGTACGCTGATGCAGACGCTCATCGCGTCGCTGATCTCCATCCCGATCGGCGTGTTCACCGCTGTCTACCTGGTCGAATACTCCAACGGCAACAGGCTGGGCAAGCTCACCACCTTCATGGTGGACATCCTCTCCGGCGTGCCGTCCATCGTCGCCGCGCTGTTCGTCTACGCCCTCTGGATCACCATCCTGGGCATGGACCGCTCCGGCTTCGCCGTCTCGCTCTCACTCATCCTGCTGATGGTCCCGCTGGTGGTGCGTAACACCGAGGAGATGCTGCGCGTCGTGCCCATGGACCTGCGCGAAGCGTCCTACGCACTCGGTGTGCCCAAGTGGAAGACCATCCTGCGCATCGTGTTGCCGACCGCCCTGTCCGGCATCGTCACCGGCATCATGCTCGCCGTGGCCCGCGTCATGGGCGAGTCCGCCCCGGTTTTGATCCTCGTCGGCTCCACCCCGGCGCTCAACTGGTTCGGCCTGTTCGGCCAGCCGCAGTCGTCGCTGCCGCTGTTCATGCTCGAAATGTGGAAGTCCGGTGCAACCGGCTTTGCCGCCGACCGCCTGTGGGGCGCCGCCCTCACCCTGGTAGTCATCGTCGTCGTGCTCAACTTGCTCGCACGCGCGATTGCCAAGAAGTACTCCGTGAAGAAGTAACCGCCCCACACAACCATCATCTGAGGAGAATCCCCGATGTCTAAGCTCGAACTCAACGACGTCAACATCTACTACGACGACTTCCACGCCGTCCGCGACGTCAACATGAAGATCCCCGCACAGGCCGTCACCGCCTTCATCGGCCCGTCCGGCTGCGGCAAGTCCACCGTGCTGCGCACCCTGAACCGCATGCACGAGGTCATCCCCAAGGCCAGCGTCAAGGGCGAGATCCTGCTCGACGGCCACAACATCTACGGCAAGAACGTGGACCCGGTGTCCGTCCGCAACACCATCGGCATGGTGTTCCAGAAGGCGAACCCGTTCCCGACCATGTCCATCGAGGACAACGTCGTCGCCGGCCTGAAGCTCTCCGGCGAGAAGAACAAGAAGAAGCTCAAGGAGGTCGCCGAGGAGTCCCTCCGCGGCGCGAACCTGTGGGACGAGGTCAAGGACCGCCTGGACAAGCCGGGCGGCGGCCTCTCCGGCGGCCAGCAGCAGCGTCTCTGCATCGCCCGCGCGATCGCCGTGCGCCCCGAGGTCCTGCTCATGGACGAGCCCTGCTCCGCGCTCGACCCGATCTCCACCCTCGCGGTGGAGGACCTCATCCACGAGCTGAAGGCCGACTACACAATCGTCATCGTGACCCACAACATGCAGCAGGCAGCCCGTGTGTCCGACAAGACCGCGTTCTTCTCCCTCGAGGCAACCGGCAAGCCGGGTAACCTGGTCGAGTTCAACGACACGACCACCATCTTCGAGAACCCGGAGAAGAAAGAGACCGAGGACTACATCGCCGGCCGCTTCGGCTAAGGGCCGACAGTCCCCTCACAAAGTACGGCGCCCCGGAGCAATCCGGGGCGCCGTCGCATGTCTCGGTACTACTTGCGGGTAAAGCGACGCTCGATCGTGGCGAACTTTTCCTTCAAGTCGTAGTCGCCGTCGCGCTGCTCTCGGTACTGCTCCGGCTGCAGCCCCGTGACCAGGAAGACAATGCGGTTGCCCACGTTGACGCATCGGTCGGCGAAGCGCTCGTAGTACCGCACCACCATGGCCACATCCACGGCCTCTCGGTTGCTGTACTCCCACTCCGGGGCGGTGACCAGGTTGAGCAGGTACGCCTTCATGTCGTCCATGTCCTCGTCGATCGTGTGCAGCTGCGCCGCGCACTCCGCGTCGGGGTGGAGGAGGAGCTCGCGGGTCTGGGCCACCATGGCGTCGGAGAGCCGCGCCATCTCCTCCATGAAGCCGGCGAGCGGGCCGGGCACTACGGCATCCGGGTGGCGTGCGCGCGTGAGCGTGGCCACGTGCATGGCGAGGGAGCTCATGCGCGACAGGTTTTCCACAATGTAGATCGACGACAGCACCTGCCGCAGGTCAGAGGCCACGGGGCTCTCGAGCGCAAGCAGGCTCATGCCGCGCTCCTCGCACCGGGTCTTGAGCTCGCGCAGTGCGTCGACCTGCGACAGCGCGTCCTCCGCGCCCTCGAGCGACTGGCGCAGCAAGGCCTCTGAGGCCTGCGCCATCGCCGCCCGCACCCGGTCACACATTTCGAGCAAATCCGTGTTGAACGCCTCGAGGTGCTCGCGGTACGCGGTCCGCAGCTGCGTCGGGCCGTCTTGCTTATTCGTGCCCCCGTCACCACTGTCACCAGCGTCACCCGCCTCGCCTGCGTGGGCAGGCGCGGCGTGCTCCGAGGGCTCCTCGGGCTCGCGTGCGTTCGGTGCCTCCGGGCTACCCGCCGTTGTTTTCAATTTCCGCGCCCTGTGGGACCGCGTCATCTTCGGGATCATCCAACCATCCTTCTGGCAGCGCGACTTTGGAGGACCCGCCCTGGCGGCCGCGCGCGCTGTCAGCTTGCTCCGCCTTCGCATCAGAATCTGCAATCGGTGCCAGCCGGTCCCACAGCTGGCCGAGTGACGTCACCTGCGCGAGCTCCTTGCGGAACTCACCGCCCACGGGGAATCCGCGCAGGTACCAGCCGGTGTGCTTGCGGATGTCGCGGCAGGCGTGCTCCTCGCCGTCGTGGTCCGCGAGCAGTTCGGCGTGCCGGTAGAGGATCCGGGCGACCTTGCCCAGCGTCGGCTCCTCCGGAACTTCCTCGCCGCGCAGCTGCGCGCCGAGTTGGGCGAACAGCCACGGTCTTCCGAGGCACCCGCGGCCGACCTCGACGCCGTGGCAGCCGGTCTCCTGCATCATCCGCTGCGCGTCGCCGGCAGCAAAGATGTCGCCGTTACCAATGACGGGCACCCCGGTGCCGTCCATGTGCTCGACCAGCCGGGCGATCTCGTCCCAGTGCGCGGTGCCGGAGTAGCGCTCCGCCGCGGTGCGGGCGTGCAGGGCGACGGCGGCCGCGCCCTCCTCGGCGGCAATGCGGCCAGAATCGAGGTGGGTGTGGTGCTCAGCATCAATGCCCACGCGGAACTTCACGGTGACGGGGATGTCGGTCCCCTCGGTGGCGCGCACGGCGGCGGCGACGATGTTGCCAAACAGGCGGCGCTTGTAGGGGATAGCGGAGCCGCCGCCCTTGCGGGTGACCTTGGGGACGGGGCAGCCGAAGTTCATGTCGACGTGGTCGGCGATGTTTTCCTCCACGATCATGCGCACCGCGTCATACGTGAACTTGGGGTCCACGGTGTAGAGCTGCATCGAGCGCGGCGTCTCCACGTCCGCGAAGGTGGTCATGTGCAGTGTCTTCGGGTTGCGGGCCACCATGGCGCGCGCGGTGATCATTTCGCAGACGTAGAGCCCGGAGCTGGTTCCGGTGAGCTCCTGCTCGATCTCGCGACACAGGACGCGAAATGGCATGTTGGTCACCCCGGCCATGGGGGCCAGGATGACGGGGGAGTCCAGGTCCATCCCGCCGATGCGTAGCGCGGGGCCTGCGCTGGTCGTCGGTGCTGTCATGGTTCTCTATTGTTCCTGTTGGGAGGGGATAAGTGCAATTCGTTGGTGGCCCTGTGGCGTGGAGGCGAGAGGGGTCGCAGTGCGTACTGTTCCACCCCCTTTGGGGGTGACGTCGGGGGATGAGGGGTCTGGTTTGTGGGGGTGGTGTGGCGTCGATAAGCGTCCTGAAGCCCCCGCGACCTGCGAAGCTGCTGGTAATACCAATTTTTGGGGTGATGTGAAGTGGAGAGGTGTGCGCGCTCACGTGCTGGCAATGCGGGCTAGGTCACAATACAGTGGAGTTGTTATTCCGTACCGACGAACACAAGTGAGGGATGAACATGGGCGACCGTATCGCCAACGCAAAGCTTCGTGACAAGGTCATGACCGCCGAGGAGGCGGGCCAGTTTGTCAACCACGGCGACAAGGTTGGCATGTCCGGCTTCACCGGCGCCGGCTACCCCAAGGCCATGCCGGGCGTCATCGCAGAGAAGGCGAAGGCCGCGCACGACAAGGGGCAGGACTTCAGTATTGACGTCTACACGGGCGCGTCCACGGCACCGGAGTGCGACGGCGTGATGGCGGAGGCGGGCGCGCTGCGCTACCGCATGCCGTACCAGTCGGACCCGACCATGCGCGGCAAGATCAACGCCGGCGAGATGAAGTTCCAGGACATCCACCTGTCGCACTCCGGCATGATGGTGGAGCAGGGCTTCTTCGGCGAGGTTGACCTGGCCATCGTCGAGGCAGTCCGTATTACGGAGGAGGGCAACATTGTGCCGTCTTCCTCCGTGGGTAACTCCGTGGAGTTCCTCAACGCCGCGAAGAAGATCATCATTGAGGTCAACGAGTGGCAGTCCGAGGAACTTGAGGGCATGCACGACATCTGGACTGTGCCGCCGCTGCCGAACCGCATCCCGATCCCGATTACCAAGTGTGGCGACCGCATCGGCACCTCCTTCATCGAGATCGACCCGGAAAAGGTCGTCGCCGTGATCCACACCAACGACCCGGACCGCAACGCCCCGTTCAAGGCCCCGGACGAGACCTCCGAGCAGATCGCCGGCAACTTCCTGGACTTCCTGGAGAACGAGGTCAAGGCCGGCCGCCTGGCGTACGACGGCTACGTCATGCAGTCCGGCGTGGGCAACGTCCCGAACGCCGTGATGGCAGGCCTGATGGACTCCAAGTTTGAAAACATCCAGGCCTACACCGAGGTGATCCAGGACGGCATGGTCGACCTGATCGACGCGGGCAAGATGACCGTCGCCTCCGCGACCTCGTTCTCCCTCTCCCCGGACTACGCGCACAAGATGAACGAGGAGGCCGCGCGGTACCGCGAGTCCATCATTCTGCGCCCGCAGTCCATCTCCAACCACCCGGAGGTCATTCGCCGCACGGGCCTGATTGCCTCCAACGGCATGATCGAGGCTGACATCTACGGCAACGCGAACTCCACGCACATCAACGGCTCCCGCCTGATGAACGCGCTGGGCGGCTCCGGCGACTTCACCCGCAACGCCTACATCTCCTCCTTCATCTCCCCGTCGGTGGCCAAGGACGGCGCGATCTCCGCGATCGTGCCGATGGTCTCGCACGTGGACCACACGGAGCACGACGCCATGGTCTTCATCACCGAGTACGGCGTGGCCGACCTGCGTGGCCTGGCCCCGCGCGACCGTGTGGCCAAGATGATCTCCATCGCCCACCCGTCGTACCGCCCGCTGCTTGAGGAGTACGTGGAGCAGGCTGCCAAGTGCAAGTACCAGGCCACCCCGCACGACCTGCGCCATGCCTTCGACTTCCACAACCGCATCATGGAGACGGGCACGATGCAGAAGTAAGGTGAACCCTTTTGCCCGCGCTACCCCCGTTTGGTTCATGCTGGTAGCGCGGGCGTTTGGTTGCGTGCGTCGGTCAATTTCCGCCCCGCGTATGTGGCCCGCTACTATATCTCGCATGGGCCTTTAGCTCAGCTGGTAGAGCTACGGACTTTTAATCCGCAGGTCGCGGGTTCGATCCCCGCAGGGCCCACCGTAAATACCCTCGGTCTTTCCTGGACCGGGGGTTTGCGCGTATGTAGGGGGCAAGGTGCTTATCGACGCCCCCGTAATCCCATCCCGCCATCACCCATACATGCCAAACTTATTAGGTATGACTAATTGCTTGTAAACCCCTGTACAAGCCGAGTACACTTGTTGGCCAGTTGAGTTGCAGAAACATTGCACCTCACCCGGGCCGACGGGCGGTGTGCACTGCATGGCATCAAAGTGGTTTTTAAGGAGAATCCACGTGGCAAAGAGTGTTTTTCAGATCCGCAAGCCAGGAAAGCGCGGCGCCCGCACAGGTGTTGCGATGCTCTCTGTCATCTCGCTGGCCCTCGGGTCGGCTGCGCACCTCCCGGGCCCGGCCCGCGCAGCCGAGGCAGCGGCTGCGGAAGGCTCCGGCTCGTCCGCCAAGTACACAGGTGGCGTTTTCGGTGCCGACGGCAAGGGCGTGATGCAGGGCTCGGAGCTCATTGCGTCAGACCTTGGTGCCGAAAGCTGCACGGTGGCTGCCGAAGGGCAGTCGTTGGAGCAGGCAGGGTTCAAGGCGGAGGCATTCGAGCCCTCGATCGGTAGTCCCGACAGGCGTGCCTTCGGTGTGGCAGTTCAGTTTACCGGGGACAAGCAGCGCACCTTCAACGATTGGCTGGTCCGAGGGACAAACAATACTGCCCCGGTTACTGTGCACAAGGTTGGTGCCGCGGAGCCGTCAGACACATTCCCCATTGACGATTTGGTGCCGACTGCGAAGGCCGACGAGGTTATGAATATTGGCAGGCAGGGATCTCGGGGTCCTCTCACCGCCATGATTGTGGCGGACCTGAACGGGGCCAAGATCGCGCAGTACGCGACTGCGACTGCGGGGAATCCGGTCAGGTACGCGTGGACGGACCAGTATACGCGGGACAACACCGATAAAGGCTCACAGATTTTTAACAAAACGTATTTTGAGGCGACGGTGAACCCATGGCCGAGTGAGAACGACGACTGCTCGCCGATCACGGTGGACTGGAAGTCCATCAAGCAAATGGTCATCGAGCCCGGCGAGCAAGTCACGGTTGGCAAGATAAACGCGCAGCCGAACACGCTTAAGCGCATCGTCGTGGAGGCTCACGACCAGCAGGGCAACCTGCTTGGTTCGACCGATGGTGACGAACCCAAACTCGTCGTTGAGGACGATGGGACTGTGAAGTACACCTCCCCGAAGTACGTGGGTAACAAGGCAATTAGCGGGGACCAAAACGTCACGTTCACCGTTGTTGCCAACCCCCGTACCGTGGGGCAACTTCAAGAGGCAGGCGCGCAAAACGCCGAATACGCGAAGGTCAGCGAGGAATCCAACAGCCTGCCTCGCTACAGCACACCGAATATGGTGAGCACCTCCACGATCACGCTGGACGACACGAAGTTCCACGATCCCGAGTACGACGCCGCCGATAAGGCGATCATCTCCGGCACCGAATCCGAGAACGGACCGGTCACCAATGAGCCGCAGCAAGTGACCTTCGAGCAGACCGGTGCGCGGATCTCGGAACTCATAAAGAAGAAGGCCGACGGTGGTAACAACGCCACGGTGGAGCTGAACACCCGCTACGTCTACGAAGGCTGGAAGGCAACGCTGGACCCGGAGACGAACAACGTCACGGTGACTGCGCCGGCGAACCCGAAGCCGGGCACATTCGCGCAGCCCCGTGTGGTTGTCACCTACTCCAATGGTTCCACCGACATGATCCCGCTCCTGGTGCTGGTGGACCCCAACAACACCCAGGTCACGGAGCTGGCCCCCGACCCGGAGACCGTCAGCGGCGTGCAGGGTAAACCGCTGACGTCAAAGGTGGGCTACCGGCCAACGATGAGCGGCTACGACGCCGTGAAGCCGGCGAAATTCGAAATCGACCCTGCCTCCGTTCCGGAGGGCTGGGACGTGAAGGTCGACGAGGACGGAACCGTCACGGCGACGTCGCCAAGCGATGCCCCGAACAACTCGCACGCAAACGTCAAGGTGCTCGCGACCTACCCGGACGGAACCACGGACGAGACGAACGTCGACTTTAAGGTCGCCGCGAGCGTGAAGGTTCCGGACTACCAGGCCGTGACCGGCAAGGCACAGGATAAGGTTTCGCTGACCCCGACCATTCCCAACATTGGCATCGGTGGCGAGGAGGATGATGAGGCCCCGTCGAGCTACTCTTTCCCGGACGGCGGGACGACCCTGCAGCAGGGCGAGTGGTTCCTGACCATTGACCCGGAGACGGGCGAGGTCACCTCAGAGATCCCGGCCGACGCGCTCCCGGGGGCAAGCCTGACGTTCCCTGTCCAGGCGCACTACACCAGTGGCGCGACTCCGCAGGTCACCACCGGCACCATCAACGTTGTTGGTGACAAGCAGGGAGCAGACGCGGCCAGCTACCCACCGCGCCAGACTAAGCCGGGCGTTGCCGTTACCTCGAACATCTCCACGCAGCTCCAGGATCCCACCAAGGCTGAGTACAAGCTTCCGGACCCGAAATACCGGCCGAAGGGCTGGACCTTCGACATTGATGAAAACGGCACGGTCACCGCAACACCGGATGCGTCCCTGCCGGATGGCGCAACCGCAGACCTCCCGGTGACCGTGATCTACCCGGACGGCTCGAGCGCCACGGTTCCGGCCGAGTTCAGCGTGGTGTCCACCGCATCTGGTGCCAACAACCCGAACTACAAGACGGTGCACGGCCAGCCGGGCGACGAGGTCAAGAGCCC
Source organism: Corynebacterium sp. Marseille-P8863 (assembly GCF_946902955.1). Classification (NCBI taxonomy): domain Bacteria; kingdom Bacillati; phylum Actinomycetota; class Actinomycetes; order Mycobacteriales; family Corynebacteriaceae; genus Corynebacterium; species Corynebacterium sp. Marseille-P8863. The sequence goes on from NZ_CAMPQC010000015.1 coordinate 27,089, forward strand.
AGTCGACACCACCTACGTGAACCCGGCGTACGAGCCGAAGTACGAGTTCATCACGGATCCCAACGATCCTTCCTACATTCCGCTGCCGCGCAACCTGTCCTGGGACGACCTGACGATTAATCCCGATACGGGCGAGATCACGATGAAGATCAGCCCGAACGCAAAGCCGGGTACCTCCGCGCAGGTGCCTGTGCGGGTGACCTACAACGACGGCAGCTCCGACGTGACCAGCGGTACGTTCATCGTTGACGCCGAGGCCCGCCAGATCTACAACCCGGACTACCTGCAGGCGTGGACGTCTCCGGGTGGCACGCAGACGTCGAAGCCGACGGAGGCCTCGGACGTCCCGTGGCGCGACCTCGCCGATAATGTGGACGACCGCTACTCGGTCCCCGCGGAAATGGACGGGTGGACGTTCACGGTCGACTACGACGGAACCGTCCACGCGACGGCTCCGGAGGGAGCCCGCGCCGGCGACCATGTTGACGTGCCGGTGACGGTGACGTACTACGACGGGAGCAAGGACGTCGTCTACGCCCCGTTCGTCGTGCGCGATAAGCAGGCGGAACTGTACGACCCGGGCTACCCCGCGGAGTCGACCACGCCGGGCAAGGAAGTCACCCGCAGCATCACGCCGAAGGACCTGCCTGAAGGCAGCACCTTCTCCTTCGGCATGGACGGCGACACGCCGATCACTCAGACTGAGGAGAACGGCTGGAAGTACTCCGTCGACCCGAAGACCGGTGACATCACCGTCACCCCGCCGGCCGATGCGAAGCCGGGCGCCAAGCAGACGAAAAACGCAACGGTGACCTACCCGGACGGCTCGACCGACGAGGCGCCGGTGACCACCATTGTCAGCCTGACCCAAAACTTCGAGGTCGAGCCGACCTACCCGGCCGAGAGCGTGTACCCGGGCACGAAGACCTCGCTGCCGCTGACGCTGGACAACCCGAACGGCGTTGAGGTCGCGGCGCAGGATCCATACAAGATCCGCCCCGCGAAGAACTACACCGACACCGGCAACGTCAACGCGTTTGGTAACCCGGTGTACAAGGTCAAGACCGCCAACGGCGACTGGCTTGTCAGCCTGGACAAGGACGGCAACGTCCTCGCAGAGTCCCCTGCAACCGCGAAGCCGGGCGATGCGATTAACGTCCCGGTCTCCGTGAAGTACGCCGACGGCTCCGTGGACAGGGTCTCCGCACCGATCACCGTGGTGGACCAGCCGACCCGCGAGGTGCCATTCAAGGTCGAGTACAAGTACGACAACACGCTCCCCGCGGGCCAGTACAAGGTGGAGAAGGAAGGTACCGCTGGCGCGGAGAAGCAGAACGAGGACGGAACCTGGACGCGGACTCAGGAGCCGACGAACGAGGTCGTGCTTGTTGGCACCCTGCAGTCGAAGGCCACCGACGAGGTGACCTGGACCGTTCCGCTGCCGTTCCCGACAACGATGCGCCCGAACCCCGACCTGCAGCCTGGCGAGACCAAGGTCATCCAGGAAGGCGCAAACGGCGAGGAAACCTACACCGCCACGTTTGACGCTGAGGGCGACCATGCCAGCCACGTGGAGTCGACGAAGCGGACGGACCCAGTGGAGCGGATCGTGGAGTACGGCCCCCAGCTTGGCGAGACCGAGCTGGTGACCAAGACCACCAAGCAGCTGCCGTTCGACACCGAGGTCAAGGCCGATCCGAACCTCGATGCCGGCAAGACCGAAGTTGAAAAGGCCGGCGTGCTCGGTGAGGAGACGGAGACGTCGACGCAGAAGCTTGTCGACGGCAAGCCCTCCGGCGACCCAGTCGTCAGCACCGAGCGCACGAAGGAGCCGGAGACGCAGATCATCCGCGTCGGCACGAAGCAGTCGGCCCCGTTGGCGTCGGTAAGCGTGCCCTTCACCACGCAGGTCGAGTTCGATGACACCCTCCCGGCCGGCGAGCAAAAGGAGAAGCAGGCCGGCAAGGACGGCAAGGGCGTCGTGGAAAACGGCGAGCTGAAGATCACCGAGGAGCCGACGCCGCGCATCATCGTCGTCGGCACGAAGCAAGCCACGGACCCGGCAACTGACCCGGGAACCGACCCGGAGACTCAGGCGCCGAAGGACTACTCCTGGACTGAGTCCACCGCCTTTGACGTGGAGATTCGCGAGAACCCCGATCTGCCGAAGGGGGAAAAGCGAGTTGTCCGCGACGGCGAACGCGGTGAGGAGACCCACACCGTCCACTTCGAGCTCAAGGACGGCGTGTACGCACCGCAGGAAACGACCGAGGTGACCAAGGAGCCGGTCAACAAGATCGTGGAGATCGGCACTAAGGGTGACACCTCGACTGAGCCAACGCAGCCGGGCGAGCCGCAGGAGACCGAGCAGTCGGTCGTGACCATCGAGCGCCTGCCGTTTGACACGGAGGTCATTGAGGACCCGGCGCTGGAGGCCGGGCAGGTGATCGTCGAAAAGCCTGGTGCTCCCGGCAAGCAGCAGACCGTGACCACCCAGAAGTACAAGGACGGCAAGCCCACGGGCGAGCCGACCACCACCTCGACCGTGCTGGTGGAGCCGGAAAACCGCGTCATGCGCGTCGGCACGAAGCAGCCCGAGCAGCCGCAAACGTCGGCGTCGGTAAGCGTGCCGTTTACCACGATCGTCGAGTTCGACGACACCCTCCCGGCCGGCGAGCAAAAGGAGAAGCAGGCCGGCAAGGACGGCAAGGGCGTCGTGGAAAACGGCGAGCTGAAGATCACCGAGGAGCCGACGCCGCGCGTCATCGTCGTCGGCACGAAGATGGTGACGGACCCGGAGACTCAGGCGCCGAAGGACTACTCCTGGACTGAGTCCACCGCCTTTGACGTGGAAATCCGTGAGAACCCCGATCTGCCGAAGGGTGAAAAGCGCGTTGTCCAAGACGGCGAGCGCGGCGAAGAGACGCACACCGTCCACTTCGAGCTCAAGGACGGCGTGTACGCACCGCAGGAAACGACCGAGGTGACCAAGGAGCCGGTCAACAAGATCGTGGAGATCGGCACTAAGGGTGACACCTCGACTGAGCCAACGCAGCCGGGCGAGCCGCAGGAGACCGAGCAGTCGGTCGTGACCATCGAGCGCCTGCCGTTTGACACGGAGGTCATTGAGGACCCGGCGCTGGAGGCCGGGCAGGTGATCGTCGAAAAGCCTGGTGCTCCCGGCAAGCAGCAGACCGTGACCACCCAGAAGTACAAGGACGGCAAGCCGACGGGCGAGCCGACCAGCACCTCGACCGTGCTGGTGGAGCCGGAAAACCGCGTCATGCGCGTGGGTACCAAGCCGGCCGAGACACCCGAGGTCAAGTCGGTGACTACGGACCTGCCGTTTGGTACCAAGGTCATCTTCGACCCGACGCTCGAAGCGGGCGAGAAGGCGACCGTGACCGAGGGCGTGCCGGGCCGCGTGACTGTCACCGGCACTGACGTCGAGCGCGTCGAGCCGAAGGACGAGGTCGTGCGCATCGGCACCAAGCCGTCCGACAGCACCTCCGAGATCCCGGAGGAGGTGTCCTGGGAGGAGCCGCTGCCGTTCAAGGTGATTGTGAAGCAAAACCCGGACAAGCCGCGCGGATCCGTCGAGGAAATCACGCAGGGCAAGAACGGCACGCAGAAGCGTGGCGTGCGCTACGAGATCGTCGACGGCAAGCTCGTGCCGAAGGAGTTCACCGAGGTCATTACCCCGGCCACCGACCACGTCATCGAGGTCGGCACCGGCGGCGAAGCATCCGAGATCACCGAGGTCAACGAGTCGGCGCTGCCGTTCGAGACCGAGATCATCGAGGATCCGACCCTGCCGGCAGGCGCCGTCTTCACCGAGCAGAACGGTCAGCAAGGCTCGCAGCGCACCACGCGCACTTGGAAGCTTGTCGACGGCCACGTCACCGGCGACCCGACCGTCTCCACCGAGACCATCACGGAGCCGACCAACCGCATCCTGCGCGTCGGCACCGGTACGCCCCACACGGGCGAGCAGGCGAAGCCGGAAGATCGCCCCTACTTCCCGCCGGTCGTTCTGGGCAAGGGCGCAACCAAGCGCGTCGAGCTGGAGCACGGCCACGTCGACGGCGACTCCTACGAGATCGGCGACGTCCCCGAAGGCTGGGACGTGACGATCGACGAAACGACCGGCGAGGTCTCCGTGACCACGCCGGACGACGTCGAGCCGGGCACCATCGCAACCATCCCGGTGAAGGTGACCCGTGCGGACGGCAGCGTCCTCGAGACCTTTGTCAAGGTTGGCGTCTCCGGGAAGCAGGCCGAGCCGGCGGAGCCGACGACGAAGCCTTCGGAGCCAACGACGGAGCCGACCTCGGAGCCGACGAAGCCGACTGAGCCGACCTCGGAGCCGACGACGGAGCCTTCCGAGCCGACGACGAAGCCGACCCCGGTACCGGGGACAACCGGCTCGTCTGAGGATTTCCAGCGCTGCGTGGCAAACGCGTTCGCTGCGAACAGCCCGCTGCTGTGGCTGGTGCCGATCGGCCTGCTGGCTGCCGTTGGCGGCCCGCTGTCCCAGCAGTTCGGCCCGCAGATCAACCAGGCGTTTGGCGAGATCAACGGCCAGATCAACCAGAAGATTCGCGAGAACACGCCGGACCTGCCGGACGTGGGCATGGGTGGCAACAACAAGCCCGAGTGGTACCGCGAGCTCGAAGCACAGGCGAATGCCGTAAACCAGCAGTTTGCTGGCCTCCAGCAGCAGTACGCCGGTGTAGGCGAGCAGCTGCGCCCGCTGGGTATCGGCCTGGCTGTCATCGGTGCGGCAGCCGTCGGCATCGCGCTGATCAACCAGGCATGTAAGCCGGAAGGCTTCGACGGCTGGACCAGCTCGTCCAAGGGCGATAGCCGGATGACCACCGTGCGACCGGAGGGCGCGGATGAGGCGTCATCCTTCGGCGGTTCTTCCTCGAAGGACGGCAAGACCGAGAAGTAAGTCGCGCGGCAAAACCCGGGCACTCGCCCGGGAATGAACTGCTCCCCACCGGTTGGACTGAGAAATCAGCCCCAGGCTGGTGGGGAGCAGGTTTATGTTGGGGACCTCGACGGCCGATGAGCGAGGTCCAGCGCGAGCAGTTCGTGGAGCAGGCCCGCGCTCTGGCCACAGATACCGATACCAGGATGACGAGGATGCAGCTCCAGGGGCGCATTGTCGGGGTCTTACTAACGGTATCTAGCGTTTGGGTGGGCTCGGGCCCGCGCAGGCGTGGCTCGGGCCGGCACGGAAGGGCAGCGTGGGCGTCGAAAAGCGACTGCCTCTTAGGACTTCACCATCCGCTTGATGGCCAGCATGGCTTCGGCGACCTTCTCGTCGGCCTGGTCGTCGCCCGCGGCGAGCGCGCCCTTCACGCAGTGGTTGAGGTGGTCCTCCAACAGGGCGAGGCCGAGGTTTTCCAGGGCGGAGTCGATCGCCGCGATTTGGGTGAGGATGTCAATGCAGTACTGGTCCTCATCCACCATCCGGTGAATGCCGCGCACCTGTCCCTCGATGCGCTTGAGGCGGGCGAGGTAGCGGGACTTCTCTTCAAAGTAGCCGTGCTGGCACGAGTCTTCTTGCATGCGGTCATCTTAACCGACCGACCGGCCCGTAAGAAACATGGCGTGCGCAGCCGTTTTGCCATTGTCACAGGCGATGAACTAGATTGGATCAAGTCGCTAGCCCCCATCGTCTAGAGGCCTAGGACTCCGCCCTTTCACGGCGGCAACACGGGTTCGAATCCCGTTGGGGGTACCAGTGATCCCCGTTACGGTGGGGGTTGCAGTGCGATGGCCCTGTGGCGCAGTTGGTTAGCGCGCCGCCCTGTCACGGCGGAGGTCGCGGGTTCAAGTCCCGTCAGGGTCGCCAAATATCAAGCCAGTTCCCAAGCAGGGGAGCTGGCTTTTTTGCGTTTCAGAGGTCCTGGTTTAGTCACCCAAAGAAGTCTCTGACACCTGTTGCACCACTACGACTAGTCCTTTACTGTTGTCTGTGATACTTGTCATAACCTGGATGGGAGTTTGGGAATGTCTCACACAATACGGTTTGGGCGCACGCGGGCAGTGGTGGCGTTGCTGCTGACCATCGCGTGCGCCGCAATGTGGATGGCGCCAGCGTTCGCCACCGAATCGAGCACGGCGGTCAGCACCGAAACGAAGACGTTGTCGAGCTCGACGACGCGGGTGAAGGAGGGCGAGGGGGCGTCGGCAAGCACTGGCTCCGCCGACGCGAAAGCGGCGCTCATCCTCGATGCGTCCTTCTCCATGCTCGAGGAGGACGCGGATGGGCCGCGTATCGACGCCGCGAAGAAGGCCACGAACGAGCTGGTTGATTCCCTGCCGGACACGGCGAAAATGGGCCTATTCACGTACGGCGCGCAGGAATCGAATGCGCCCGACAACAGGGAGCGGGGCTGCAAGGACATCCAGCGGCTCGTCCCCGTGGACACGGTGGACAAGGCGGAATTTAAGTCCGCTATCGACGGGCTGACGCCGAAGGGCTACACCCCGATGGGCAATGCGTTGCGCAAGGCCGCGGACGAACTGGGCAACGATGGTGAGCGCTCGATCATCCTGGTCTCCGACGGCATTGATACATGCGCGCCGCCTGAGGTGTGCGATGTGGCCAAGGAGCTCGCGGGGCAGGGCGTGGACTTGACCATTCACACCGTTGGATTCAAGGCCGATGAGGATGCCCGCGCGGAACTCGAGTGCATTGCCGAGGCCGGCGGCGGGCAGTTCCTCGAGGCAGCGGACTCGACGAGCTTGGCGGAGTCGTTGAAGTTCCTCTCCCAGCGCTCGGTAACCAAGTACCAGACGGCGGGCACGCACTTCGAATTCTCGGACACGCCTGAAGACGCGAAATGGCTGGGGGAGGGGCAGTACCAGACCACGGTGACGCCGGACCGCGTCTCCCTGACCGACCGTTACTTCCGCATCTCCGTGCCGCCGCGCCATCACGCACGCATGGTGTTCACGCCGATTCGGCAGACCGAAGGAATCTATGAGGACTCCCACCTGAAGATCGACCCCGCCGAGGTGACCAACCAGGGCGACCCGGAGTGCGGCTGGATCCCCACCACGCACACTGAGTTCGACTCCGGTGGGCCGGGCTTTGGCATTGATTCCGCGCGCGCCTCGATCGAGCGCAACGACGAGGACGACATGGAATGCGACATGAGCGACATTCTGGTGAAGATGCAGATTTCCAACGACGGCGACGAGGTGAGCGACGACATCGCGCTCGAGGTCAACGTGTTCTACGAGCCGATCCCCTCGGACGAGCAAGCGACTGAGTGGAAGGATCGCCGCATCACCAGCGCCGGCGACTACCTCGGGGAGATGCCGATTGACAACCCGCAGCCCATTTCCGGCGGCACCGGGTTCAACGATGCGGTGGAGATCTCCGAGGGCTCGTACTCCGACACAATCATCCCGGGCGAGTTTAAGTTCTTCAAGATCCCGGTGACCTACGGACAGCGGCCCGTCCTCAGGGCGAAGACGCCGCCGTCTGTGGCGCGCAACGCAGACGACATCGGCTTTGGAATTTTCGACCCGCTGCGCAACGAGGTTGCGGGCGGCAAGCTCATCTTCTTCGATGACGCGGAGGAGTCCGACCCGGAAACCTTGAACCAATACGTGTGGTACGACAGCCACACGCCGTACCAAGGCGACTACTACGTCTGGTTCGGCATGGGCTGGGTAAGCGATGGCTACGACATTGCGGGCGTGGATCAGCCGTACGAGTTCGAGGTTGTCATGGACGGTGAACCAGCCAACGGCGGCCCGGATTGGACGCCGACGCACGAGAACGGGCCGGAGCCCTCGGACGAGCCGATCAAGTTTGACGCCACGGACGGGGCGAGCGAGAAGAACGCCGATGAGTCCACTGCCACAGACGGCGCGGGTGACGGCGAGGACGTGAACGCCGCTAACGATGACGCGGAGTCCGGCGGTATCGGACTCGTGCCGATGCTGCTCGGCGGGGTGCTGCTCCTCCTGCTCATCATCGCCGCGGTCGTTGTTGTTCTCGTCCGCAAGCAGCGAGGCAACTGGCAGTAGGGCAACTGCCAGTAGGGAACCCAGCTAGCGGGTGGTCGTGGACTCGGTGGAGGTGACCACCTTGCCCTCGACACCCGGCCAGGTGCCGGCTTCGATCATGCGCTGCTTGCGCTCCACCCAGAAGTCGGCGTTCTGAATGCCCAGCGCCTCGGGGTCGAACTGCGGGTCCAGCCCGGCCTTCTTCTGGCGGCGGTAGTCCCACAGGCACTTCAGGGCGGGGACCTGGAGGAAGATGATGGCCACAATGTTCAGCCACGCGGTGGCGCCGACGCCGATGTCGCCAAGCGCCCAGGCGGTGCCCGGGGTGGTGGTGGCCCCGACGAAGACGGCGATGATGATGAGGGCGCGCAGCAACCAGATGATGGCCTTGCGGGCCGCCTCGTTCTTCACCCAGCGGTTCAGGTACGTGAAGTTTGTCTCCGCCATGTAGTAGTAGGCCAGCACCGTGGTGAAGGCGAAGAACATGATGGCAAGGGCGATGAACGCTGGCCCCAGCCCGGACGCGATGGAGTTCAGGCCTTCCTGGACGAAGCCGGGGCCGACAGCGACGCCGTCGGGCAGGGAGCCGTCGTAAAGCACGGCCCCATCCTCGGACTGTCCCTCGAAGACCTTGTACATGTCGGTGGAAATGATGATGAATGCAGTGGCCGAGCAGACGAACAGCGTGTCCACGTAGACGGCGAAGGCCTGGACGAAGCCCTGCTTGGCGGGGTGCGAGACCTCGGCGGCTGCCGCGGATTGCGGGCCGGTGCCCTGGCCAGCCTCGTTGGAGTAGATGCCACGCTTCACGCCCCACATAATGGCCGCGCCCAGCATGCCGGAGAACGCCGCTTCCTTGTCAAAGGCCGCACGGACGATGGTGCCGAAGACCTCGGGGATCTGCGACGCGTTGGCAAAGAGCACCACGATGGCGACGATGATGTAGATACCCGCCATGAACGGCACGACCATGGATGCGAAGTTGGCGATGCGCTTCACGCCACCGATGATGATGAACGCGAGGAGCACGGCCATGATGGTCGCGGAGATCCACACGTTGACGCCCCAGGCGTTGTCCACGGCGGCCGCGACACCGTTGGCCTGGATGCCCGGCAGGAAGTAGGAGGTTGCCAGCAGCATGCAGACCGCGAAGATGATGGCGTAGACCAGCATGAACGGCTTCGCAGCAGTGTGCTTGTACGTCTTCTCGATGTAGTACGCCGGGCCGCCCCGGTACTCGCCGGTGTCCCGGTCGGTCTCCTTGTAAATCTGCGCCAGGCAGCACTCGATGAATGAGGTCGCCGAGCCCAAAAGCGCCACCAGCCACATCCAGAAGACAGCGCCCGGGCCGCCGAACGCGATGGCGGTGGCGACGCCGGCGATGTTGCCCACGCCGACGCGGCCGGCCAGGGAGATCATGAGTGACTGGAACGACGAAATGCCCTGGTCCGAGCTCTCGCCGGACTTGAGCTGCCGGATCATGTCGGGGAAGCAGCGGATCTGCAAAAACAGTGTCGCGAGCGTGAAATAGGCACCCGCGCCGAGGCAGAGATAGACGAGCCAGTTGGACCATATGACGCTATTGACGGTGTCAATAAAGCCTTCCATGGAGCCCTCCTTACAGGGTTGACCTGGGGTAAATGTGCGGTACACATGAATCTAAACCATCGAGTTGTGCCGTGGGTCACTTTCGTGAAAAAATTATTGCCAATCACTCCGGGGCGTCATCTGTGGTGTAGAAAACCACGCGGAGGTGGGCCCGCCGTGCGATCTCGAAGAACGTGAAAGGACTTCAATGGAGACAACCCCACCGCAGCCGCACTCGCGGCGCCGGTTTAGCCCCGCCTGGCCGGTCAAGGACTTGCCCGCCGGCTCGAGCGTGCTCATCCAGGGACTGAGCGACGACGGACCAAACGGACCGGAAGCGGCCGGCGCCCCAGACGCGGACCCGAAGCCCAAGGCGGTCTGGCGCTTCTTTGTATATAGCGCGATCGGCCTGTTCGCGTTCTTCATCCCGTTTTCCGTGGGCGGCTCGAAGTCGACGATCCTGCTGGACCACATCGTCACCTGGATCACCAGCACCCTCGGCGATGGCACCCACTACCTGGCGCTGCTGGCCATCATCGTGGGCACGGTCTACCAGTTCGTGACGGGAAGGTGGAAGGAGGACTTCGCCCGCACAGCCTTTGCCCTCCTTTCGGTGCTGGCGATCGTGCTGTGCGCGATGCTCACCTTCGGGTTCGGTCCCTCCTGGCTGTTCAACCCGGACATCGGCCCGTTCATCTTGGACAAGCTCGTCATCGCGGTCGGTCTGCTCATCCCGGTCGGCGCGATCTTCCTCGGCCTGCTCGTCGGATTCGGCCTGATGGAATTTATCGGCGTGCTCGTCCAGCCGATCATGCGCCCGGTGTTTCACACGCCCGGCAAGTCCGCGGTGGACGCGGTGGCGTCCTTCCTCGGCTCCTACTCGCTGGGCCTGCTCATCACGGACCGCATGTACAAAAACGGCAGCTACAACGGCCGCGAGGCCGCGATCGTCGCGTCTGGCTTCTCCACTGTGTCCGCGACCTTCATGGTCATCGTGGCCAAGACGCTGGACATGATGGAGCACTGGAACGCGTACTTCTTCATCACCTTCATCATCACGTTCATCGTCACCGCGATCGTGGTGCGCATCCCACCGATTACCCGCATCCCCGAGGAGTACGCGCCGGGCGCCACCCCGCACCCGGAGAAGCCAATTACCGGCAACCGATTCAAGGCCGCGTGGCGCGAGGCGAAGAAGGAGCTCAACCGCGCCGAGCCGCTGCACAAGGTCTTGTGGGTGAACTTCCGTGACGGCCTCATCATGGCCGTGCAGGTCACCCCGGGCATCATGTCCGTCGGCGCAATCGGCTTGGTCCTGGCCACTTACACGCCGGTGTTCAAGGCGCTGGGCGTCGTGTTCTTCCCCATCGTGTGGCTACTGCGCTTGCCGGACCCGTGGGCCACCTCGGGCGCGCTCGCCACGGGCCTTGCAGAGATGTTCCTGCCGGCCACGCTCACCGCGGGCACGGACGACATGGTGCTCAAGTTCACCATCGCCGTGGTGTGCGTGAGCCAGATCTTCTTCTTCTCCGCGATGGTGCCCGCGGTGCTGGCCACGGACATCCCGCTCAACATCGGGAAGATGATCGCCATCTGGTTCATCCGCGTCGTGCTCACCGTGCTGATCACGGTGCCGGTGGCCCACCTGCTGTTCTAGGGGCCTTTTGCTTATCGACGCCCCGTGGCCCCCACCACCGCGTCATCTATCAACCGCGCCGCGGCCTTTGCGGTGCGGTTATCCACGTCGAACTCCGGGTTGAGCTCCACGACGTCCAGGAGCGCAACCCGGCCGGTGGAGGCCACCGCGGCGACCATCGCGCGCAACGCGGCGTAGTCCACCCCGAACCCGGCGGGCGCGGACACCCCGGGCGCCACGGCGGCCGGCAGCACGTCCAGGTCAATAGACAGGTGGATCGGCAGGTCCCCCTCCACGGCGGCGAGGGCGCGCTCGGCGGCCTCGCGCACCGTCATTGCCGCCAGCTCCGTGTCCAGCACCGTGGTCACGCCGAGCTGCTCGGCGGTATCGAAGAGCACCTTGGTGTTGTTGGGTCGCGAGATGCCGAAGACGGAGTAGTCGAAGTCGTCCCCCACCAGCTCCGCGATCTGTCTGAATGGCGTGCCGGAGGTCGGCCGGTCGGCGGTGCGCAGGTCGAAGTGCGCGTCGAAATTGATCACCTGCATCGGCCCGAGCGCCTCGTACGCCCCGCGGTGGGTGGCAAAGGACGTCTCGTGTCCGCCGCCGAGCACGACCGTCATGCCGGCGGGGCCCTGCGCGGCGACCAGGTCGCGGACGCGGTCGGACACCTCGCGCTGTGCGGTCTCGAGGTCGTCGTCTTGGGTGGTGACGGTGCCGGCGTCGATAAGCTTTCGCGGCTCGTGCACGGCGAGCGAGCCGAGCGCGGCGCGCAACGCGGCGGGGCCTTGCGCGGCGCCCTGGCGGCCGCCGTTGCGCTCGACGCCCTCGTCGGACGCAAAGCCGATGAGGTGGACGGCGTCTGCGGTGGGGCCGGAGGCGGTGTCGATGGTGCTGTGCCAGCGCGCGTGCTCGGGGCCCGGGCCGTCGTTGCGGCCAGACCATTCGGATGCGGGGGAGAACAAAGGGGCGGTAACGGTATTCATGCCACCCGAGCCTAGCGCCGTTGCATACTAGGCGGGATGAATTCACCACAAGTCCCGGCCGCGCACAATGTCTTGCGCATCCTTGCTCTGCTGTCTGCCTCGGACGTGCCGCTTTCCGCCACCCGCATCCAGCGCGAGCTGGGTCTCCCGCGCTCGAGTACGTACCACCTGCTCCGCGAGCTGGAGGATTCCGGCTTTGTGGTCCATTTGAGCCAGGCGGGCACCTACGGGTTGGGGCTGGCCTCGTACCGCATGGCGCAGGCGTACACCACGCAGCAGCCGCTGGTGCGCCTGGCCACCGCGCCGCTCGCCCGGATTGCGGAGCTGGCCGGCGGGTCGGCACACCTCACCAGGCTCGCCGGCGCCGAGACCGTCTACCTCCACGAGGTGCGCGCGCCGGGCGCCGCCTCGCTGGTCACGGAGGTCGGCGTGCGCCTGCCCACGCTCTCCACCGCCTCGGGGCGCATCATGCTTGCGCATCTGCCGGAGCCGGAGCTGCGCGCGGTGTTCAATGCTTCCGGGTCGCGCCGCAGCTTCCGCGAGTGCAAGGAGGAGCTGCACGCTTATCGACGCCAAGGGTGGGCCACAGAATCCCAAGATGTCTCCCGCGGGCAGGAGTCGGTCGCCGTGGCGGTGCTCGACCACCTCTCGCGCCCGGCGGCCGCGCTGGCGGTGACGTACCCGGTGGGCAGCGCCGACGAGCGGAAGCTGACGTCCGCGCTGGGCGACGCAGCCGCGCACCTGCGCGCACATTTCTTCGGGCAGTTATGAGATGTGACACATTTATGGTCTATTATCGCGCCCATGACAGATATGCAGACAGTTTCACTAGGAATCGGCGCGCTGACCATCGAGGACGTCGTCGCCGTCGCCCGCCACGGCGCTGAGGTGGCCATCGACCCGGCCGCTCTCGAAGAAATCGCCACCACCCGCACCCGTATCGAGGAACTCGCCGCAGACCCCACCCCCGTCTACGGCGTTTCCACCGGCTTCGGCGCCCTTGCCACCCGCCACATCCCCGAGGAGTTGCGCGCCCAGCTGCAGGTCTCGCTCGTGCGCTCCCACGCCGCTGGCTCGGGCCCCGAGGTCGAGGAAGAGGTCATCCGCGCGCTCATGCTGCTACGCCTGTCCACCCTGTGCACGGGCCGCACCGGCGTTCGCCCCGTCGTTGCCGAGACGTACGCGGCGGCGCTGAACGCGGGCATCACCCCGGTCGTGCGCGAGTACGGCTCGCTCGGCTGCTCCGGCGACCTCGCGCCGCTGGCCCACTGCGCGCTCGCCCTGCTGGGGGAGGGCGAGGTCCGCGTGCGGGGCGGCGAGGTCGTGCCGGCGGCGGACGCGCTGTCCCAGGCGGGGATTGAGCCGCTCGTCCTGCGCGAGAAGGAGGGCCTGGCGCTCATCAATGGCACCGACGGCATGCTCGGCATGCTGTGCCTGGCCATCGCGGACCTGCGCGAAGCTGCCAAGGTGTCCGACATCGCCACCGCCATGACCGTGGAGGGGCTCACCGGCACGCTCACCGTGTTCGACGACGACCTTCAGCAGCTGCGCCCGCACCCGGGGCAGGCCGACGCCGCCTACAACATCCGCACCGTGGCTGCAGACTCGCCGATCTTGGCGGCGGCGCGCGAGGAGTTCAAGGCCACCCGCGTGCAGGACGCGTACTCCGTGCGCTGCACGCCGCAGGTTGCCGGCGGCTTGCGCGACACGCTCGCGCACGTCACCAACGTGGCGAACCGGGAGCTCGCCTCCGCCATCGACAACCCGGTGGTGACCAAGGACGGCCGAGTGTCCTCTAACGGCAACTTCCACGGCGCGCCGGTGGCCTACGCGTTGGACTTCTTGGCCATTGTGGTCGCCGACTTGGCGTCGATTAGCGAGCGCCGCTCCGACCGCTTCCTTGACCCGGCCCGCAACCGCGGGCTCAACGCCTTCCTCGCCGATGACCCTGGCGTGGACTCCGGCCACATGATCGCGCAATACACGCAGGCGGGCATTGTCAGCGAGCTCAAGCGCATCGCCACGCCCGCGTCCGCCGATTCGATCCCGTCGTCCGCGATGCAGGAGGACCACGTGTCCATGGGTTGGGCCGCGGGGCGCAAGCTGCGCCGCAGTGTCGACGGGCTGCAGCGTGTGCTGGCCGTGGAGATCCTCACCGCCGCGCGCGCCCTGGACATGCGCGAGGGCGAGCCGGCAGCCGGTACCGCGGCAGCGATTGGGGCGCTTCGTGCGCTTGTCGACGCCCCCGCGACCGACCGTTTCCTCGCCCCGGAGATGGAGCATTCCGTGCAGCTGGTGAAGGGCGGTGACTACGTGGCGGCCGTGGAGGCCGTGGTCGGCGAGCTGCGGTAGGGGCTCGCGGGTGTCTCGCATACGAGACACCCCACCGTATATCACCCTTTTGTCCTCTTGTGATGACCGTTACTCTCATTACCGTAAGTCGGTTGGACAACACGAAAGGACATTTCCATGGCGAAGAACTGGTCTGAAGGCGCGCGCGAGGTCCGTGCACCGCGAGGCACTGACATCACCGCGAAGTCTTGGCAGACTGAAGCCCCGCTGCGCATGCTGCAGAACAACCTCGACCCAGAGGTTGCGGAGCGCCCGGACGATCTCGTCGTCTACGGCGGCACCGGCCGCGCCGCGCGCAGCTGGAAGGCGTTCGACGCGATTGTGGAAACCCTGAAGGACCTCGAGTCCGACGAGACGCTGCTGGTGCAGTCCGGCAAGCCGGTCGGCGTGTGGAAGACCAACGAGTGGGCCCCGCGCGTGCTCATTGCCAATTCCAACCTGGTCGGAGACTGGGCGAACTGGGAGCACTTCCGCAAGCTCGAGGACGAGGGCCTGATGATGTACGGCCAGATGACGGCCGGTTCCTGGATCTACATTGCCACCCAGGGCATCCTGCAGGGCACCTACGAGACGTTCGCGGCAGTGGCGAAGAAGCGTTTCGACGGCACCCTCGCTGGCACCCTCACGCTCACCGGCGGCTGCGGCGGCATGGGCGGCGCGCAGCCGCTGTCCGTCACCCTCAACGGCGGCGCCTGCCTCATCGTGGACGTCGACGAGGCCCGCCTGAAGCGTCGCCAGGGCAAGCGCTACCTCGACGAGGTGACGACCGACCTCGAGGAGGCCATCAAGCTGGTCACCGAGGCGAAGGAGGAGAAGCGCGCCCTGTCCGTCGGCCTGGTGGGCAACGCCGCCGAGATCTTCCCGGAGATGCTGCGCCGCCACCGCGCGGGCGAGCTGACCGTGGACATCGTCACGGACCAGACCTCCGCGCACGACCCGCTGTCCTACCTGCCCACTGAGATCCCGTTTGAGAGCTGGAACGCCGAGGCGGACGAGGACCCGACCACCTTTACCAAGAAGGCTCGCGAGGCCATGGCCACGCAGGTCCAGGCCATGGTGGAATTCCAGGACGAGGGTGCCGAGGTCTTTGACTACGGCAACTCCATCCGTGACGAGGCGCGCAAGGCCGGCTACACCCGCGCCTTCGAGTTCCCGGGCTTCGTCCCGGCGTACATCCGCCCGCTGTTCTGCGAGGGCCTCGGCCCGTTCCGCTGGGTCGCGCTCTCCGGCGACCCGGAGGACATCAAGGTCACCGACCAGGCCATCAAGGAGGCTTTCCCGGAAAACGAGCACCTGCACCGCTGGCTCGACGCCGCCGAGGAATACGTCGAGTTCGAGGGCCTGCCGGCCCGCATCTGCTGGCTCGGCTACGGCGAGCGCGCTAAAGCCGGCGTCATCTTTAACAACCTGGTCAAGGAGGGCAAGGTCAAGGCGCCGATCGTCATCGGCCGCGACCACCTGGACTCCGGCTCCGTGGCTTCCCCATACCGCGAGACCGAGTCCATGCTCGATGGCACCGACGCCGTCGCTGACTGGCCGCTGCTCAACGCCATGACCGCGGTCTCCGGCGGCGCGACCTGGGTGTCCATCCACCACGGCGGCGGCGTGGGCATGGGCCGCTCGATCCACACTGGCCAGGTCACCGTCGCCGACGGCACCGAGCTCGCCGAGGCGAAGCTCAAGGCCGTGCTTACTAACGACCCGGGCATGGGCGTGATCCGCCACGTGGACGCCGGCTACTCCCGCGCCGACGAGGTGGCCAAGGAGCGCGGCGTGCGCATCCCCATGGAGTTCCACGCACGCGACAAGTAGAAAGGAACCCATGAGCACCCTTATCACCGGAATTTCAGAGCTCCGCACCGTCTCCGAGCTCGGGACCATCAAAGACGCCGCATTGCTTATCGACGATGGCGTGGTCGCCTGGGTCGGCCCAGCCGCCGAAGCCCCAGCGGAGGCAAGCAACGCCGAAACCGTGGACGTGGGCAACCGCGCCGTCCTGCCCGGCTGGGTGGACTCGCACACGCACATGGTCTTCGACGGCAACCGCGCCGAGGAGTTCGAGGCCCGCATGGCCGGCGAGTCCTACGCCGCCGGCGGCATCGCAGTGACCATGGAGGCCACCCGCTCCGCCGGCGAGGAGCGCCTGGACCAGCTGGTGGCCGAGCGCGTTGCGGCCGCTCACGCGCTGGGCACCACCACCTTCGAGACCAAGACCGGCTACGGCCTCAACGTCGAGTCCGAGGCGGAGGCCGCGCGCGTGGCCTCGCGCCACGTCGACGAAGTCACCTTCCTCGGCGCCCACCTCGTGCCGCCGGGGGAGGAGGCCGACGAGTACCTCGAGCAGGTCGTCGGCCCGATGCTGGACGCGGTGAAGGACCACGTGCAGTGGATCGACGTCTTCTGCGAGCGCGGCGCGTTCGACGAGGTGCAGTCCCGCCGCGTCCTCGAGGCCGGCAAGGCCGCGGGCCTGGGCGTGCGCGTCCACGGCAACCAGCTCGGCGAGGGCCCCGGTGTGAAGCTTGCCGTGGAGCAGGGCGCCGCGAGCGTCGACCACGTCAACTACCTCTCCGAGGAGGACATCCAGCTCCTCGCCGGTTCCGACACTGTCGCCACGCTGCTGCCCGCTTGCGACCTGTCTACGCGCGAGGAGCTCGCGCCGGGCCGAGCGCTTCTCGACGCCGGCGCCACCGTCGCCATCGCCTCCAACCTCAACCCGGGCACGTCCTTCACGTCCTCGATGAACTTCTGCGTGACCACCGCGGTCCTGCAGCAGCGCCTCACCCTGGACGAGGCCATCGAGGCAGCCACCACCGGCGGCGCGAAGGCGCTGCGGCGCCACAACGTCGGCGGAGGCAAGGACCCGCAGGGCCGCCCCGCGAAGGGCACGCTCGCGCCGGGCGCGGCAGCGGACCTGCACATCCTGGACGCCGACAACGCCATCAACCTGGCGTACCGGCCCGGCATGCCGATCACCTGGCAGACCTGGGTCGCCGGGAAGAAGGTGTACGGGTAGGGGCGGCTCGCGTGGGCGTCGATAAGCATCTGCGACGGCTACACTCCACGGTGTGAACCACCAGGTAGCCGCAGCAGACGCCCACGACGTCATCGTCGTCGAGCACAACCTGGCGCTGGTCTCGCGCGCGGACTACGTCATCGACCTGGGCCCGGGTGCCGGCTCTGCTGGTGGCAAGGTGGTGGCTGCGGGAACGGTGCGGGAGCTCGTCGACAAGCATGCGCACACCGGGTCCGAGACCGGGCGGTACCTCGCAATGCAGGAGTCCTAGCGCGCCGCCCGGAAATGGGGTATGCGCAGGCGATTTGCTTGCTCGCACGGGGTCTGTGTAATGTATCAACTCGTGCGAGCGACAGTGTAGAACACAGTGAATGCACTGATAGGAATCGCACAGACAACACAATAATGGCCCTGTGGCGCAGTTGGTTAGCGCGCCGCCCTGTCACGGCGGAGGTCGCGGGTTCAAGTCCCGTCAGGGTCGCTGAACTGCCTGAGCAGTTCTGGCTAGATAGCTCAGTCGGTAGAGCACACGCCTGAAAAGTGTGGGGTCGCCAGTTCGATCCTGGCTCTAGCCACACCCCAGCCCCTCCACAATGTGGAGGGGCTTCGTGCTTTCGGTAGGCTGGGCCACCGATTGAGCGAACACTCTCTGACGGACTTCTCAGAAGGAGCGATCATGCCCGAGACTTCACAAGCAAACGTGGAACTGTCCAAGAATGAGGACAAGAGTCAGTACGAGATCCACGTGGACGGCGAGCTCGCCGGTTTTGCCACCTACAAGGACAGCGGCTCTGCGCGCGAGTTGCCGCACACCGTCGTGGACCCGAAGTTTCGCGGCGAGGGCCTGTCCAAGCCGCTGATCAAGTTCGCGCTTGATGATGCCCGCGGGGACAACCTCAGCGTTGTCCCGTCCTGCCCGGCGGTCGCCCGCTACATCGTGCAGAACCCGGAGTACAAGGACCTGGTGGAGTAAGCGCCCCTAGATGACGTACTGCCCGTTGTCGAAGTAGCTGTCCGGGTCCACCAGGCGCCGCAGCTCCGTATCCTTGCGCTCGCGCGCCTTCGCTGGGATGCCCACGGCAATGGAGTTCTCGGGGATGTCTTTGGTCACCACGGCGTTCGCGCCGACGGCCGAGTTCGCCCCGATCGTGACAGGACCGAGCACCTTCGCGCCCGCGCCAATGGTGACGTTGTCTCCAATCGTCGGGTGCCGCTTGGTCTGCGTCAGCACCTGCCCGCCGAGGGTGACGCCGTGGTAAAGCATGACGCCGTCGCCGATCTCGGCGGTCTCGCCGATGACAATGCCCATCCCGTGATCGATGAAGAATCGGCGGCCAATGGTCGCGCCCGGGTGAATCTCAATCCCGGTAAAAAAGCGGTTGGCCTGAGCGAGGATGCGCGCCGCGCCCTTCCATTCCCGCTCCCACATCCAGTGGCAGATGCGGTGGACCCAGATCGCGTGCAGCCCGGAATACACCACCGCGTTTTCCAGATCGCCGCGCGCTGCGGGGTCGTGCTCCCTGGCGTTGGCCAGGTCTTCTCTCATGCGGGAAATTACGCTCAGCATGACGGGTAGTCTACCTACTCTTTTCGGACAACCGCGCAAATAAAAAAAGCACCACGGGGTGGTGCTTTTCGACGCCGCGCAGTCCGCGGCCAACGCCTCCGCTAGTCGCGGATGTCCTCGAAGAGGATGGTGGAGACGTAGCGCTCGCCGAAGTCCGGGATGATGACCACGATGGTCTTGCCCTCGTTCTCCGGGCGCTCGGCCAGCTCGAGTGCGGCCTTCACGTTCGCGCCGGCGGAGATGCCGGCGAGGACGGCGTCCTCGCGAGCCAGCTCGCGGGAGGTGGACACGGCGTCCTCGTTGGAGACGGTGATGATCTCATCGATCTGGTTACGGTCAAAGGTGCCCGGGATGAAGTTGGCGCCCAGACCCTGGATCTTGTGCGGGCCGGCCTCGCCGGTGGACAGCAGCGGGGACGCAGCGGGCTCGACGGCCACGTTCTTCACGTCCGGCTTCTGCTCCTTGAGGTACTTGCCGGCGCCGGAGATGGTGCCGCCGGTGCCCACACCCGCGACGAGGATGTCGACCTCGCCGTCGGTGTCGTTCCAGATCTCCGGGCCGGTGGTGGCGTAGTGGATGGCCGGGTTGGCCTCGTTCTCAAACTGGCGAGCCAGGATCGCGCCTTCATCATTAGCCACGATCTCGTCGGCCTTCTCCACGGCGCCCTTCATGCCGGCCGCGCCCGGGGTGAGGACGATCTCTGCGCCGAACGCGCGCAGGACCACGCGGCGTTCAATGGACATGGTCTCCGGCATGGTCAGGATGACCTTGTAGCCCTTGGCCGCGCCAGCCAGGGCGAGGGCGATGCCGGTGTTGCCGGAGGTTGCCTCGACGATGGTGCCGCCCGGCTTCAGGTCGCCCGACTTCTCAGCGGCCTCAATGATGGCCTTACCAATGCGGTCCTTCACCGAGTTTGCCGGGTTGTAGAACTCCAGCTTGGCCAGCACGCGGGCCTTGGAGTCCTTGGACACACCGTGCAGTTCAACCAGCGGGGTGTTGCCGATGAGCTCGAGGACGTTGTTGGCGATCTTTGCCATGGTGATCAGCTCCTTGCTGTTCATATCCAAATCCGTTGTGCGGCCAACTATACACGGATAAAACAGACTATGTAGTCTCACCGGAGTAGACTGCACAGTCTGGTTGGTGCGGGGAGGGGGCGCGGGGGCGTTGATAAGCGAAGGCCCACCGCCCCCAAAAACCACACCCGCGCGTGTGAATACAGCGGGAGGGGTGAACTTTGGCTACCCCCAAAGTCGCGTTATGATGGTTGGGATTCAACGTCAAGTTCAACTCGCGGGTGGCCCCGTGGGGACACTCAGATGGGTGGAAGGCTCAACAGCAATGACCATGGACGCACAGCGGATCAAGGACGATGACGACGCGATTCGGGCAGCCCTGACGGCGCTGAAGACGGCGACCGGCATCCCCGTTGCCATGTACGGCACGCTGCTGCCGGACAACAGGCTGCAGATCACCCAGTGGATCGGGCTGCGCACTCCCGCGCTGCAGGACCTCGTGCTGGACAACGGCTCCGGTGTCGGCGGTCGCGTGGTGAGTACGCGGCGCGCCGTTGGCGTCTCGGACTACACGCGTGCGGCGGTCATTTCGCACGAGTACGATAAGCAGATTCAGGACGAGGGGCTGCACTCCGTTGTCGCTGTCCCGGTCATCGTGCTGCGCGATATTCGCGGTGTCCTCTATGTTGGCGTCCACTCGCCGGTGCGGCTGGGGGAGAAGGTGATCGAGGAGGTCGCGATGACGGCGCGCACCCTCGAACAGGAGCTGGCCGTGAACGCCGCGCTCCGCAATGCCGACGGCGGCAAGGGAACGGCCAAGGTGGGGCGCGTGATGAACGGCGCGGAGTGGGAGCAGATCCGCTCCACGCACTCCAAGCTGCGCATGCTGGCCAACCGGGTCGACGACGACGCACTCCGCAAGGAGCTCGAGCAGCTGTGTGACCAAATGGTCTCGCCCGTCCGCGTCAAGCAGTCGACCAAGCTCTCGGCCCGCGAGCTGGACGTACTGTCCTGCGTCGCGCTCGGCCACACCAACGTCGAGGCGGCAGAGGAAATGGGCATCGGCGCCGAGACCGTCAAGTCCTACCTGCGCAGTGTGATGCGCAAACTCGGCGCGCACACCCGCTACGAGGCGGTCAACGCCGCGCGCCGCATCGGTGCCTTGCCGTAACGCTTTTTGCTTATCGACGCCACGCCGCACCCCGAGTTGAGTACAGTAGGCCCCGTGAAAGAGCGATTTCTTGTAACAGGCGGTAACCGACTCGAAGGCGTGGTCAAGGTCGACGGCGCGAAAAACAGTGTGCTGAAGCTGATGGCTGCGGCACTCCTCGCGGAGGGCACGACGACGCTGCACAACTGCCCCGAAATCCTCGACGTTCCGCTCATGCGCGACGTGCTCATCGGGCTCGGCTGTGACGTCGACATCGACGGCTCGACCGTCCGCATTACCACCCCGGCCACCGTCTCGCCCCGCGCCGACTTCGACGCAGTACGCCAGTTCCGCGCCTCCGTCGCCGTGCTCGGGCCGTTGGTGGCGCGCTGCCATGAGGCATACGTGGCGCTGCCGGGCGGCGACGCGATCGGTTCGCGACCGCTGGATATGCACCAATCCGGCCTGGAGAAGCTGGGGGCTACGACGCACATCGAGCACGGCGCCGTCGTTGCGCGCGCCGAGAAGCTCACGGGCGCGAAGATCAGTCTGGACTTCCCGTCTGTCGGCGCGACCGAGAACATCCTCACCGCGTCCGTCCTCGCGGAGGAGCAAACGGTGCTGGACAACGCCGCGCGCGAGCCCGAAGTCGTCGACCTCTGCGACATGCTGAACTCCATGGGCGCGAAGATCAGCGGCGCTGGCACCTCCACCATCACCATCGACGGTGTGGACGAGCTGCGTCCCACCGAGCACTCCGTAGTGGGTGACCGCATCGTGGCGGGTACCTGGGCATACGCGGCCGCGATCACCCGCGGCGACATCACCGTGACCGGTATCGCCCCGCGCCACCTGCACCTTGCGCTGTCCAAGCTCAAGCTCGCGGGCGCCAACGTGGAAACCTACGAAAACGGGTTCCGCGTCCGCATGGACCAGCGCCCCAAGGCCGTGGACTACCAGACCTTGCCGTTCCCCGGGTTCCCGACGGATCTGCAACCCATGGCCATCGCCATCAGCGCGATCGCCGAGGGCGTCACCGTGATCACGGAGAATGTGTTCGAGGCCCGCTTCCGCTTTGTCGACGAGATGCTTCGCCTGGGTGCCGACGCCAATGTCGACGGCCACCACGTGGTGATCAGGGGAGTGGAAAACCTCTCATCGACTGACGTGTGGTCCAGTGATATTCGGGCCGGCGCCGGACTCGTGCTCGCTGGCCTGGTCGCTGATGGACAGACGACCGTGCACGATGTCCACCACATTGACCGCGGATATCCCAAGTTTGTCGAGCAGATCAACGAGCTCGGCGGCAAGATCGAGCGTTCGCTTGCGTAAGCGCATTTAAGTGACACCTTTAACGCGCGATTTAGGCCCCATACGCTGGGGATTTGTGTTGGTGTTTGGGTGTGTGTAACTTTATGTGAGTCAGCGAGACCGACAGCGCCCCGCCAGACAGACTCCGCAAGGGGGTTGAGCTGGTGAGATGGCGGTCAGGAAAACGATCGCTGGCCGACATAAGAAAATATGGACTTCGGTCCGGTTTAAGTCAAGGATTTGACTTTCGGATTGTGGTTTGTGTAGTGTCGATAAAGTCGCTTTTTACAGCTGCTGGGTGATTCGCCTGGTGGTGGGTGAATGTGCGTGTGTTGTTTGAGAACTCGATAGTGTGCCAATGTACTTTTGTTTGTGGATTGGTTGCGTGCCTGTGTTGTGCTGGCTGCACGTTTTGTGTGGTTGGTGTGTGCCGGTAGCATCGCTTGTGAACCTCTAGTTGCAGGTGGTGTTTGCTGGTTATGGTGCGTGATTTGATTCGCGTTTTGTAACTATATTTTTTGTTGTGTCGGCCTGTTTTTGCCCCGTCGGGTTGGGTCGGCACTGAAAGTAATTTGAGGATTTGCCAATCCTGCACTGCGATTGTTTTTGGTTGTGGTGTGGGTTGGTTTGTTTTTGGTTAG
>NZ_CAMPQC010000016.1:0-64206 GCF_946902955.1 Corynebacterium sp. Marseille-P8863
CCCCCGGCCTCACGGTCCGGGTCCGCGACGAGCTGTGGCTGATCACCAAGGTCACGCAGGCGGTGGACGGCTTCCTGCTCACGGTGCGTGGCTTGTCGGATTTCGTTCGCGACTCCACCGCCAGCTTCTACACCGCTATCGACCACGTGGAGGTGGTGGACCCGGCGCGGGTCCGCGTCGTCCCGGATGACTCCCCCGGCTACCGCACGTCGCGCCTGTGGCTGGAGACCACGCTGCGCCAGACCCCGGTCCCGCTGTACCAAGACGAGCTGTCGGTGGCGGAGGACATGCTCATGGACCCGCTGGATTACCAACTTTCGGCGGTGAAGAAGGCGCTGTCGGATGAGAACCTGCGCCCCCGCATCCTCATCGCGGACGCCGTCGGCCTGGGCAAGACGCTGGAGATCGGCATGATCCTGGCCGAGCTGATCAGGCGCGGCCGCGGCGAGCGCATCCTGGTGGTCACGCCGAAGCACGTCATGGAGCAGTTCCAGCAGGAGATGTGGACGCGCTTTGCCATCCCGCTGGTGCGCCTGGATTCCGCGGGCATCCAGCAGATCAAGCAGAAGCTGCCGGGCAGCCGCAACCCGTTCACGTACTTCTCCCGCGTGATCGTCTCGCTGGACACGCTCAAGGCAGAAAAGCACCTGATCAACCTGAAGAAGGTGCGCTGGGACGTGGTGGTGATGGATGAGATCCACAACGCCACTAATGCCGGGACGAATAACAACAAGCTGGCCAAGACGCTCGCCCCCACCACGGAGTCGTTGCTGCTCGCCTCCGCAACCCCGCACAACGGCGACCCGGAGTCCTTCAAGGAGATCCTGCGCTTGCTGGACCCCACGGCGGTGCGGCCCAACGGGGAGATTGACAAGGACGCCGTGGACCGCCTGGTCATCCGTCGCCACCGCCACAGCGAGGAGGTGGCCAGCGTGGTGGGCCCGAAGTGGGCGGAGCGCGCGGAGCCGCGCAACATCCCGGTGGAGGCCTCGGCGGAGGAGAACGCGGTGGCGCGCGAGCTCGAGACCACCTGGGTTCACCCGGAGGGTAAAAGCCCCATCCCGGACGCGGTGAATAAGAAGGGCCAGACCTACACTGATCGCCTCTTCCCCTGGACGCTGGTGAAGTCCTTCCTCTCCTCGCCCGCAGCCTTGGACGAGACGATCACTACCCGCCTCAAATCCGTCGCCACGGACGATACGACTCAGCGCGACGCCCTCGAGCGCCTCCGAGCGCTCAACGCCAAGGTCACGCGCCAGAACTCCAACAAGTACGCCGCCCTGGTCAACTACCTGCAGGAGATCGGCGTGGGCAAGCGCTCCCCCACGCGCGCGGTCATCTTCTCAGAGCGCGTCGCCACCCTGCACTGGCTCAAGGAGCACCTGTCCAAGGACCTCAACCTGGGCAAGGACGCCATCGCGGTCATGCACGGCAGCCTGTCGGACCAGGAGCAGATGCGCCTGGTGGACGAGTTCAAGCGCTCCGACTCCCCGCTGCGCGTGCTGGTCACCGGCGACGTCGCCTCCGAAGGCGTGAACCTGCACACGCTGTGTCATGACCTGGTGCACTATGACATCCCGTGGTCGCTGATCCGCATCCAGCAGCGCAACGGCCGCGTCGACCGCTACGGGCAAACCCACCCGCCGCAGATCACGGCCCTCCTCCTCGACACAGAAGGCGCGAGCGTCGGTGAGCTGCACGTCCTGCGCCGCCTCATCGACCGCGAGCACGAGGCCCACGCGGTGCTGGGCGACGTCGCCTCGCTCATGGGCAAGCACACGGTCCGCGGCGAGGAGGACGCGATCCGCAAGGTGCTGCAGGGCAGCGCGGGCTTCGACGACGTGGTCAAGCGCGCCGAGACCGTCGCCGAGGAGGAGCCGCAGGATGAGCAGTCGCTTATCGACGCCCTCCTCGCCCGCCTCAACCGCACCACCCCACCCGCAACACCACCGGAGCCCACCGGCACCGGCGCGCCGGCCTCCACGGGGGCGACGAGCCTGTACCCCTCGGAAATCGCGTACCTGCAGGACGCGCTGAACGCCGCATTCCACAACGCCCCGGAGAAGCCGCTGACCAACAAGGGCGTGGCGTTCGCCCAACACCCCAACGGCGTGGCGGAGCTCGCGCCCCCGGAGGACCTGCGCCGCCGCCTGGACGTGCTGCCGCAGGACTACCTGGCGCAGCGGCGCGTGCGCGAATCTTTCCAGCTGGCCACCACCCGCGAGCTGGGCAATGACCTCCTGCGCCGCGCCCGCACCGGCGACGACGGCTCCACCTGGCCCCGCGCCCACTTCCTCGGGCCGCTGCACCCGGTGACGGACTGGGCCGCGGACCGCGCGCTCGCCTCCCTGTCCGGCGGGCAGATCCCCGCCATCCGCGCCGCTGCAGGCACGCTCGACTTCCCCACCGTCCTGCTGATGGCCACGCTGACTA
Source organism: Corynebacterium sp. Marseille-P8863 (assembly GCF_946902955.1). Lineage (NCBI taxonomy): Bacteria > Bacillati > Actinomycetota > Actinomycetes > Mycobacteriales > Corynebacteriaceae > Corynebacterium > Corynebacterium sp. Marseille-P8863. Next base: position 2,434 of record NZ_CAMPQC010000016.1, read on the forward strand.
ACAAGCGCGGCCAGGTGGTCTCGCGCGCCTTCGTCACCGTGGCCAACGGGATCCTGCCGCAGACCATCCTCAACCCGGTGGACTGGCTGCACGGTGTGGGGCTCACCGCCGACGCGATCAACACCGGCGACCTGGAGCTGCCGGAGAACGCGCAGCAGCTCATCGCGGACTCGGTGACCGTCGCCCGCGGCCAGCTCACCCCGATGATGCAGGCGGCGCGCACGCAGGCCCAGGAGCGCATTGACTACTGGATGCAGCGCGCGGAGAACTGGGAACACTCCAAGCACGACACCCAGACCGCCCTGAGCTCGCGCATCGTGCGCCGCTCCCAGCACCTCCTACAGCAGGAGAAGCAGCTCATCGCCTCGCTCGCACCGGACCGCGAGCTCATCCGCCCCCTCGTCCTGGTCCTGCCAGCCCTGCCCAACACCCAGTCACCACACACCGCGTAAGGAGACCCCGATGGCGTCCTACGACTCACTCATCAACGTTGATGAATGGATCAGCGACCACTTCTTCACCACCGACGAGAAGGGCGAGTCCTTCACCAAGTCGGTCAAGGCGCGCGTGAAGGAATGGAAGGACTTGGAGAAGGAGACGGGCAGCCGCTCGCCTGCCGAGCGCTTCAAGCAGGCCCGCGGCGAGCTCCAGAACGCCTACGCCACCGCCGACCAGGGCGCTGCCCAGCTCGTCCTGCGCCGCGCGCTCGGCTACGGCGCCCCCACCACGCGCACCTTTGAGCGCGCCAACCACACTGTGGCCTACCAGGGCTGGGCGGGTGCCGACGACACGCTGATCGTGCTCAACGCGGATCCGATCGAGGACTTAGAGGACATCACTACCACCCCGGTCGAAGGCGGCATTACCCGCCAGGACCGTGAGCCCGAGCCCCTCCCGGTGGCCAAGCTCGTCGGTGAGCTCTTCCTCACCGATAACGCTCCGGAGTTCATCGTCGTCCTCGCCGGCCCCTGGGTGGTGCTCGCCCACCGCGAGACCTGGGCGCTGGGCCGCTACCTGGGCGTGAACGTACAGCTAGTGGTGGAGCGCAACGAGGTAAAGCAGGGCGGCGAGCTGCAGCGCACGGCGGTGATCCTGGCGCGCGAGAACCTGGAGCGCGCCGCCGACGGCACCACCTGGTGGGCCGAGGTCCTCGAAGCCGCCCGTAACCACGCCGTCAAAGTCTCCGAGGATCTTCGCGACGCCGTGCGTGAATCCATCGAGCTCATCGGCAACGACGTACTCGAACGCCGCAAGGACCAGGGCCTCCCGCTCGAGGACGTCGACGGCAACGAGCTGGCCCGTCAGTCCCTGCGCTACCTGTACCGCATCCTCTTCCTCCTGTTTGCCGAGGCGTCGCCGGAGCTGCAGATCCTGCCCACCGGCGCCGCAGAGTACGTCGACGGCTACGGCCTGGACCGCCTGCGCGACTACGCGCTCACTCCCCCGCTCACGGAGCAGGCCCGGCGCGGTACCCACCTGTACGACTCGCTGCAGATCCTCTTCGACCAGGTCAGCCACGGCCACCACCCGGAACTTGCAGCAAACGCAGACGAGGACGCCCAGAACGAGGGTCTGACCTTCCGCAACCTGGAGGCGGACCTGTTCAAGCCGGAAGCCACCTCCCTGCTCAGCGGCACGAAGTTGTCCAACGAGGCGCTCACCCAGGTCCTCCAGCGCCTCCTGCTATCTAAGGAGAAGGCAGGAAAAGACCGCGGTTTCATCTCCTATGCCACGCTCGGCGTGACCGAGCTCGGCCAGGTGTACGAGGGCCTCATGTCCTACCACGGCTTCATCGCCCAGGAAGACCTCTACGAGGTCGCGCCGGGCGGCAACGCCTCCAAGGGCTCCTGGGTCTTACCCGTCGGCCGGGCAAGCACGGTGCCGGAGGACAGCTTTGTCATGGAGATGCGCGAGCAGCCAGAGGGCGGCTACGCCCCGGCCCGCCGCGAGCACAAGCGCGGCTCCTTCGTCTTCCGCCAGTCCAGCCGCGACCGCGAGCGCTCCGCCTCCTTCTATACCCCGGAGGTGCTCACCCAGTTCACCGTCGGCCAGGCCCTCGAGGTCCTCGAGGAGGAAGGCCGCATCCAAACGGCCGAAGACATCCTGGATCTCACCATCTGCGAGCCCGCCATGGGCTCCGGCGCCTTCGCCGTGGAAGCCGTGCGCCAGCTCGCGGAGCGCTACCTCAAGCTGCGCGAGGCCGAACTCGGCGAGCAGGTCCCACCCGAGGACCGCACCCGCGAGCTGCAGAAGGTCAAGGCTCACATCGCGCTTCACCAGGTCTACGGGGTGGACTTGAACCCCACCGCGGTGGAGCTGGCGGAGATCTCCCTGTGGCTCGACACCATGACCGGCGAGCTCACCGCTCCCTGGTTCGGCCTGCACCTGCGCCGCGGCAACTCGCTCATCGGCGCCCTGCGCGCCACCTACGACACTTCCCAGCTGAAGAAGAAGGCATGGCTTACGGCCGTGCCGCGCCGGGAGTCCGTGGCCACCCTCGCGCAGTCTATCGACGCCGGCCACCGCGACCCCCACGCCGCCGGCCGCATCCACCACTTCCTGCTCCCCTCACAGACGTGGGGTGCAGCGTATGCCGCGAAGGATTTGAAGAAGCTCGCTGGCCAGGAGCAAAAGGCGCTCGCCGCTTGGCGACGCAGCGTGCTCACCAACCCCAGCGGTCCCCAAAAGAAGCAACTCACCCGCCTTGCCGTCCGCGTGGAGACGCTATGGGCCTTCGCCCTGACCCGCATGAAGATCGCGGAGCAGCAGATCCGCCGCGACATCCCCCTGTGGGGCCGCGAGCACACGCCCACCTCGCGCAACGTCACCCGCGCAGAAATCGAGCGCGACTTACTCAACAATGAGCAGGGTGCTTATCGACGCCTACGTCTCGCCCTCGACGCGTGGAACGCACTGACCTTCTGGCCGCTCACCGAGATCCAGATCGACGACAACGGCGACGCCCACACGGCACTGCCCTCCTTCGACGAGTACATCGAAACCCTGGAGGACCTCCTCGGCATCGAGGCTCAAGCCCGCGACGAGGCGCAGACCGTCATCGCCAACGCGGACACCTGGGAAGAGCTGAACCACCACGAGGACATGAACCTGAGCCTGTCCGGTGCCAAGTCGCTGGACCAGGTCCTCGAGATCCACCCCTGGCTGCGCACCGTGCGCCAGGTTGCCCAGGAGCAGGGCTTCCTGCACTGGGACCTGGACTTCGCTGCCGTCTTCGCCCGGGGCGGCTTCGACTTGCAGGTAGGCAATCCGCCGTGGGTGCGGCCCCGCGGTGACATGGACGGTCTCTACTCCGAGGTGGACCCGTGGTTCTCGCTGGCGCATAAGCCGACGCAGGCAGAGAAGCGGGAGCGCCGCGAGCAGTGGAACGACAACGATCGTGCCCGCGAGATCGCGTTCAGCGGCACGGGTGACACAGTTTCGACCGCCGCCGTGCTTGGCGACGTTGCCATGTACCCGCATCTGGTCAACCAACAGCCGGATCTGTACCGAGCATTCATGGAGCGGACCTGGGCGAACATGAGCAACAACGGCGTCGTTTCGCTTATACACCCGGAGTCGCACTTCACCGAAAAGGGTGCAGTGGCACTTCGGCACGGGGCGTACTTCCGCCTGCGGCGGCATTGGCAGTTCATCAACGAGTTGGTGCTGTTTGATGTGCACCACCTAGTGGGCTATGGCGTACACACCTACGGTTCGCTCCGAAACGAGCCTGCATTTGAACACGCGGCATCGTTGTACCATCCGCAGACCGTCGAAGAATCACTGACTCATGATGGTTCGGGTCCGCTGCCGGGTCTCAAGGACGACAACAACAACTGGGACCTTCGCCCCCACCGTGATCGCATCCAACAGGTCGACTTGTCCGTTCTCGAGACGTGGCACTCGATTCTCGAGGGCGACAACGTGGCGGTTGCCGACACCCGAATGGTCTACACCGTCAACACCGAGGCCGCAGCAGTCCTAGCGAAGCTCGCCGACAAGCCGCGCATTGGTTCACTCGGACTCAAGTTCTCTTCTGGCTGGCACGAGACTTCCGACAAGAAGAAGGGGTACTTCGACGTCGGCTGGGCACACCCCGAATCCTGGAGCGACGTGATCCTCCAGGGACCGCACCTCGGCGTCTCGACGCCGATGATCAAGCAGCCCAATCAGACGATAAAGAGCAACCTGGATTGGGTTGAGATTGACCTTGAGGCCGTACCACCTAGTTTTGTGCCGGCGACTAGTTTCCAGATGGCAGCCTTCCATCCGAAAAACATCGCAGACTCCTATACACAATGGGAGGTAGAGGGCATCAAGCGACCAGCCTTTGATTTCCCGCGGGTAGCTTGGAAAGAATTTGTGGGTAACACTACGGGTCGACGAACTTTACAACCTGCATTGTTGCCTGCGGGACCCAAGCACATTAATGCAGTAAACACCTTGGCCAGTAAGTCGCTTGAGGAGACGGTTATGGTCGGGGCGATGCTCTCGACTCTGCTGTCTGATTTTCTAGTGAGAACCACTGGTACTGGGCATTTGAATCGTCCGATCATGACGAGTCTCTTTTTCCCATCGAAATGGGAGGCGCATGACTACGTGCTAGAGACGTTTTTACGCCTTAACTGTCTAACTGAGGCCTACGCTTCGATTTGGGAATCGCTGATGAAAGGAAAATGGAATGCAGACGTGCCAATTCGAAGAGCTGAGGACAGGCGTCAGGCGCAAATCAATATCGATGTAATTGCTGCTGCCTCGGTTGGTATCTCCGCCGACGAGCTTTGCTCAATCTATATTTCGCAGTTCCCTACCCTCCGGCAACAAGACAATGCGGAAAGATTTGATGCGAATGGGAGAAAGGTGCCAAGGGAGATTCTAAAGGCGCAAGCGAGAATCGGGGAGGGACAATATCTTTCGGCAGAGAATCGAACCTGGATTCATCCTCAGTCAGGTGAGAAATACCTATTCGAATATCCTTTTAGGCAGTTAGACCGTGAGGCAAATATGCGCCTGGCCTATGAGCGGCTATTGGATCGTAGTCAATGATAAGCGCGGCAAACGCGATTGAATGTATACTTCTTGGATATGAATAGCCTAAATTTTGGACAGAAAGATTACCTGAAAACAGCACTCGGTCTGAGGACTGGTTACGTTCTTAATCTGTCTCGAGAAGACGTGTCGGACTTATTTAGTTCCATCGGTGTTGACATTCTGAAAGACACGAGGGTTATCGGCTCCGGTGATTCGATGGGGCGACGAATGTCTCGTTTTCTTATGGTAGCTGAAGACCAAGAGATTGTTGCCGTACTGAAAGAGTTGCGGGGACTGCAAGATTCCGCTTTTGCAATATCAGAGGTCACTGCCACTGATTTTCGAGAGAGAACTGGGCAGATGATTGCGGAAATTGAAGGGCAGGGTGTTCCGCTTGGAAATGACGGCGTGATGTCGGAGTCCGGAGATCGGCAACCAGCGGAGCTGCTTTATCTTGTCAAGCAACTGGTGAACGAGGAAATATTAAGTCACACTGAGCAGTTGTTGCTTTCTGGTCGCTGGCATGAAGCCATCGAGGAAGCATTTAAGCTGGTTCGAGAGCAGTTGCGCTTGATTACAGGTGAGGAAAGAGCATCCGATGTTTTCAAGGACAATGGCAGAAGTGACAAGTTCTACCTTGAACTTTTCGGTACAGATACCCCCGCAAGCGAGCTTGACGAGAGGGAAAGGGACTACTTCGTAGGTATTGCTCAAACTCACTTGGCGATTCAAAACTTCAGAAATGTTTTTACGCATACACCCGCGAGAAAAATTGACAGTGTGAGCACACTGCAGTATCTAAGTCTCGCAAGTTTTGCATATGAGGCGATTTCACAATTTTTTCCGCAAGTCGTTTCGCAGGAAATTAGAGACTGGGTGACCGAAAAGAGGAAGAGTTATCCGAGTGCAAAAATGTTTTACCGCGAATTTTATAATCATCGATGGGCAGTAGAATTTCCCCCGGAATTGCGTTCAAAAATGGAGCGTCAAAAGCGGCGAATCTTGGAATCCTTCATCGATAACGCTGATTTTACTGTTAGCTACGACGAGTCAAATATTTGGCTTATGTGTCTCCAACTCTTTGGTGACGAGATCGATAAGCAAGATCTAGATCGGATATCGAAAAAGCAAACTGAAGACCAGTATGGAAACGACCAAATGGCTGGTTGGGAAGATTTTTGTAGATCAATAAGCTAGCGTGGCTTGTGACCGGTCTCCCGCGCTCAAATTTGAGTCTGAGTTGTTTCAATCCTGGCTCGAAAGGTGCATTGCTGCCTAAAGGGCCAGATCGTCTGAAGTGATCGGCGATGGACATTTGGGGCCGCAGTGAAGTGAAGATAAATGCTTGGTCACTATGGCCAACTCTCTTTACGGGCGGTGTATTTTGGCGCGGCATGGCCGAAAAGAATAGTGGGCGGCTTCGGTGTGTTCCTTGGCTGATCGGTGTATATAGGTTTTCCGAAATTATCCGCCCATATTTTGTAGAATTTTGTATTCGATTCTGAGAGTGCAAACTTCAATTGGCTGATCGTAGGTTAATCACTGATATGCGTTTCAATGGCATGGGCTAACTATTGATGCTCAGCTCCGTATTGGAACGAATCGCTCTTGGGGTAATCTCACAAGGAAGAGTGCCAAGTTTTTTATGAAGCCCAGAATGTTTTGAGGGCGGGGGTCGTTTCTTGATGCCAGATTGCTTACCTTGGATATTCTAGTAGATTCGAAGGCCTTGATTTCGTCAATAGCTGTTCGGCGTATTGTCTCGCTTCACCGCACGCACCTGCGATAATGGTCAGCAACCTTCCGATCCAGAGGAGTGAGTATGAGCCAAGAAGCGGTCCTGGGGTTTGACGTCGGTACCTCGAGCTCGAAGGCGGTGCTCGTGGCGTCGGACGGCACCGTCCTGGCCAGTGAGACCTGCGAGCACGCGGTGTCGCGCACCACGGACGGGAGCGTGTCCATGGACGCGCGCATCTGGTTCGAGGAGTTCGCCTCCCTGGCCGCGAAGCTGCTGGGCAGCGTCGATGTGCACCTCGCCGGCATCGGGGTCTCCGGCATGGGCCCGTGCGTCGCGCTCACGGATTCCAGCGATGTCCCGGTTGCACAGGCCGCGCTCTACGGCGTCGACGCGCGCGCGAGGACGGAGATCGAGGAGCTGACCAAGCGGTTCGGCGCCGACTCGCTGCTGGAGGCCCGCGACTCGTGCCTGACTACCCAGGCGGCCGGGCCCAAGTTCGCGTGGTTCTACCGCCATTTCCCGCAGCTGCGGGAGCGGGAGTCGCGGTTCTATATGCCGGCGAGCTACGTCGTGAAGCAACTGACTGGCGAATACGTGCTTGACCGCCAGTCTGCCAGCCAGTGCACCCCGCTGTATGACCCGCAAACCCGCGAGTGGGACAAGGCGGTGTGGGCCGAAATCGCGCCAAACACGCTCCCGCCGACACTGCTGTGGAGCAGCGAAATCGCCGGCACCACCCGCGCCGGCCTGGGAATTCCCGGCATCGAGGCCGGGGTGCCGGTCATCGCAGGGACTATCGACGCCTGGGCCGAGCAGGAATCAGTCGGCGCAGTCAACGCCGACGAACTGTTCCTGATGTACGGCACCACGCTCTTCCTCGTGGGCAACGCGGACCACCGCGTCCGCCACGCGTCCATGTGGGGGACGACGGGCACGCGCCCGGGCGTCTACAACATGGCCGGGGGCCTGGCCACCTCCGGCTCGCTCACGGACTGGATGCGCCAGCTCACCGGCGAAAGCGACTACAGCGTGTTGACCAGGGAGGCGGCGGCCGTGCCCGCGGGCTCGGAAGGCCTGCTGGTCCTGCCCTACTTCGAGGGCGAGCGCACGCCCATCCAGGACCCGGACGCGCGCGGCGTCATCGCGGGCCTGCGGCTGCACCACACGCGCGGGCACCTGTACCGCGCGGTGCTCGAGGGGACGGCGCTGGCCGTGCGCCACAACATCGAGGTGATGGAGCAGTCCGGCCTGCGCATTAGCCACATCGCCTGCGCCGGCGGCGGGCTCACCGCGGACCTGTGGCCGCAGATCGTCACCGACGTGACGGGGCGAGTGCAGACGCGGCGGAAGTACCACATTGGGGCGTCGCTAGGCGATGCCTTCATGGTCGCCAAAACCATCGGGATGGCGGACAGCATTGATGCGTGGAACCCGGTGAGCAAGGAGTTCGTGCCGTCCGCGGACTTCGACTTCGATGCGCTGTACGAGGACTACAAAAAGCTATACCCGAGCACATCAGGCATCATGCACAACCTGGCGGCTCGGGGGTAGGGCGCGGGGGCTGGTTTAGCAGCCGGCCTCAAAGTCGATAATGACCTGGACCTTCTTGGCGGACGGGGAATTGACGTCAAAGACGTAGCCGATCCACTCGCCCACCAGACGCTTCGCCAACTCAATACCCACAACGCGCTGCCCCATGCACAGCACCTGCGCGTTGTTGGACAGGATGGAGCGCTCCACGGAGAAGGAGTCGTGTGCGGTGACGGCACGGATTCCCTTGACCTTGTTGGCAGAGATTGCCACGCCAAGGCCAGTTCCGCAGATGAGCACCGCGCGGTCGGCATCGCCCTTCGCAATCCGCTCGCCGGCCTCGATGGCTACGGACGGGTACGGCGTGTGCTCGTCTTCGTTCACTCCGATGTCCGTCACAGACTCGACGCGCTCATCAGCCTCGAGCAGCTTCTTGATCTCTTCCTTGTACTGCAATCCAGCGTCGTCGCATCCGACGATCATGCGCAGCTTTTCTGTCATCGCTTGCTCCTATCAGTTTGCTTCTTGGGTGAATTCTTCAGCAAGACGCTGCGCGATCATGGAGAACGAGATCGCACCTGCGTCGGGGTGTCCAACGGACTTTTCGGCAAGGGGCGCGGCGCGGCCCTTGCGCGGCACCAGATCAGAGGTCGCCGCCGCGGCCTTCACTGCGACATCCGCAGCATCGCTGAATGACGATCCAGCGCCAAGCGCATCGCGGAACGGGATGAGTGCGTCAAGCAGCGTCTTGTCACCGACTTGCGCCCCGCCAAGCTGCTGGACCGTGTCTGCAAACGCAGCGACTCCTTCTGCCACGGTTGAGGTACCAGCGGCGGCCTCCAAGCCGGCGCCCCACAAGACACCCGACGTGCCTCCGGCTTCGAGAGCCCACGCAGCACCGGCGGTACGGAGCTGGTCCGACGCGGAAGGGGTGAAGCCGGCTTTTGCCACCAGCTTGTCCACCGCGTTCTGTGCCGCGGAAGTGCCGCGCACCATGCCGCGGCCGTGGTCGCCGTCACCGGCGATCGCGTCGATCTTGCCCAGGTGAGACTCCTGATCCTTCATCAGCTGGGCGACGATGCCGATGCCGCGCCGTACCTGCTCGGCCACCGCGACAGCATCGCCCTCCGGCTCGGTGAGCTCTGCCTCAGCCTCGTTGGTCGCGGTACTGACAGCAGTCGGATCGAGCGTCTTCAGCGGTGCGTGGCTCTTGCGGTAACCGCAGGCGTACGCCTCCGCGTGCCACGCTGCTTCAAGCTCATCGTCGAGCCACATGAGCGTCAGCGAGATTCCACCCATGTCCAGGCTGGTCACAAGCTCGCCCACCTCCGGCTCGACGATGGAAAGACCCGCAGCGCGAAGCTTGGCCGCGACCTTGCCGTACGTGAGGAACAACTCTTCGTACTTCGTCGCGCCCAGCCCGTTGAGGATCACCGCGACACGGTCGGACGCAGCGTCGCTCGGCGCAGCGTCGAGGACGTGGCTGACCAGAAGATCAGCGATCTCCTCGGCGTCTCCGATCGTCTCATCCTTAATGCCCGGCTCGCCGTGAATGCCCAGTCCGACTCCCATTTTTCCCTGTGGGACCTCGAAAAGCGGTTCAGTGGCGCCAGGCATCGTGCACCCGGAGAACGCCACCCCCATCGTCCGGGTCATGTCGTTGGCGTGGCGGCCAATTCGCTCTACCTCGTCGAGGGACTTGCCGGCCGCGGCAGCTGCACTCATGGCCTTGAAAACGGTGAAGTCACCGGCGATACCGCGTCGGTCTTCGGGCGTGGAGGCAGAGGCGACGTCATCAGTGACAACGACAATGCGGGTATCAATCCCCTCTGCGTTGAGACGCTTGGCCGTGATGCCAAAGTTCATGTTGTCGCCTGCGTAATTGCCAAACGTGAGGATGACGCCCTTGCCTTGGTTCGCCGCCTTTGCCACGGAATAAACGTGCGCAGCAGACGGTGAGGTAAAGATGTTTCCCACCACAGCGCCGGAAGCAAACCCCGGCCCAACTAGGCCTGCGAAGGCCGGGTAGTGGCCAGAGCCACCGCCCACGACCACCGCGACTTGAGGTTCCTTCGGCGGATGCGTGACAACTCCGCCAGTGACGCGCGTGAGCCGGTCTGAATACAGGTCAACGAACCCGTCGAGTTGGTCCTCCGAGAACTCGGCAGGGTCCAAGAAAAGCTTGGTCATTGGAACCTACTTCTGCGGCAGAATGGACACCTTCACCGATGCCCCGCTGGAGTCGCCGACCAGATCAAGCGCGTCCTGGAATTGCTCCAGGCCGAACTGGTCGGTGCAGATGTCGTCGAGCGGCAGCGTGCCAGACTCAATGAGCTTGATCGCGGCGGGCCAGGTGTGGGGGCCGAGGTGCGCGCCGTAGACGTCGAGCTCCTTGTCATCAGAGATGATCGACCAGTCCACGGAGGTCTCGGAGCCAAAGACGGAGTACTCCACAAAGCGGCCCAGCTTGCGCAGCATCTCTAGACCCTGTGACACACCGGACGGGTGGCCGGTGGCCTCGATGTAGACATCGGCGCCGTAGCCGTCGGTAAGCTCCTTGACCTTCGCAACAGCGTCCTCGTTGCGGATGTTGATGGTCAGGTCCGCGCCGCAACGCTTCGCCAGCTCAAGCTTCTTGTCGTCCATATCGAGCGCGATGATCCGCAGCGGGTTCTTTTGGCGGGCACCTGCGATGACGCCGAGGCCAATCGGGCCTGCACCAGCGATGACCAGGGTGTCCTCGAACTGGAGCTGCGCGCGTTCAACAGCGTGCAGCGCGCACGAAAGCGGCTCGGCGAAGGCGGCGTGATGGGCCGGGATCTCATTGGAGATCTTATGCACGAGGCCTCGGGTTGGGATCAGCATGTATTCAGCCATGCCGCCGTCGAAGTTGCGGAAGCCGAACATGTCGTGGGGACCGCACATCCAGTACTCGCCACGGTTGCAGTAGCGGCACTCGCCACACGGAACGATCTGCTCGATGACCACGCGGTCACCAACCTCGACACCGTGGAAGTTCAGCCCCGACTCGGAGCCCTTGACCACAGTGCCGGTGATCTCGTGGCCGGAGATGACGTTTTCCTGGGCCCACTGCTCGCGTCCATCTCCGCCCCAGAACTTGGCGGCGCCGTGGTAGCACTTCAGATCCGATGCGCAGACGCCCACGGCCTCGACCTGAATCAGAATGTCGTCTTCCCCGAGGACGGGCACCGGGCGGGTTTCCAGCCGGTAGTCCTCCGGGCCGTGGCAGACCACTGCGCGCATTTCAGAAGGTAGGTTCATTGTGAGGCCTCTCATGTGAGATGAAAAAGTGTTGCAGATAACACACTATGACCTGCTTGAACGCATGTCAAGCACTTTTGTGCGTGCGCTTTCGTTGTGTCCGAAGACCCCATAGAATCCCAGGCATGGAAGACGCAGATGAGGGCAAACTCTATGAGGCAGCACGTCTCTACTACGAGGTTGGATTGGGGCAATCCGAGGTTGCTGCTGCATTAGGTGTCTCTCGCCCAACCGTGTCGCGCTTGCTCTCGCGCGCCCGTGAAGCCGGAATCGTGCAGATCCGGGTGGTGCGTCCCAGCGCGACGACCATGACTCCGCTGGCGCGCGAGCTGGCGGATGCGCTTGGGCTGCGTTGCGTCTACCTGGCTCCAGGTTCGCAGTCTCCCGCGTTTGATTACGGCATGGAGCCTGCGGTGCAGACTGCGCTGAAAGAGATGAACCTACGTCCGGGCGATTCCGTCGTGGTTGCGTCAGGAATGGCAACAGCGGGGATAGCAAACATGCAATGTAGCGGCCTGGACTACACCAAACTCGTCCCCGCGGTGGGAGGGGCCCACGAACCCGAGGTGTGGTACCAGACCAACGAAACGGTGCGACGCCTCGCCTTGAATTCCAACGCGGAATACACGGCGCTCTTCGCGGAGGCGATCCCGTCTGCGCCGGTGTTTGAAGCGCTGCAAAAAGACGAGTCTTTCCTGAATGTCCGGGCACAGTGGGAGCGAGCGCGTGGAGCCATCGTTGGCATTGGTTCCCGCACGACGGGCCGCGTGTCCATCTCTCAGGCCATTCCGAAGGATGCGCTCCCCTCGGCCGTCGGGGACGTGTGCCTCCACTTCTTTGATTCCCAGGGGCGCGAACTGAGCTTCCCAAACTCGGAACGCACGGTGCACATTTCGCGCGAGCAATTGATGGCCATCCCGGAGACACTGGGCTGCGCAGTCGGCCCCAAGAAAGTGGAAAGCATCATCGTGGCCGCCCGAGCGGGCTTCTTTAAAAAGCTAGTGACCGACGTGGCCACCGCAGAGTTGATCCTTCGCAGGATGTAGCGGTAACCAGTCGGCCACTATCGTGTGCAGGACTCCGCCCGGCTAGGCTGCGTCGACTAGAGCGGCGTCCTTGCGCTTCAATTCCTTCCGGTACTCGGGGTCGTCCTGTCGCGTGCGCAGGCGTCCCACCAAGATGAAGGCGACGGCGTACAGTGCCACGAAAGCCCAGACAACGGCTGTGTTTTGTGCGTAGCTGCCGAGGTTGAACCAGCCGGTCACGTTGAGTACCACGGCTACTACAAGCGAACCAAGGAAGGTCGCGCCACCGGCGGCGGTAGTGTACATCGCCATGGCGCCTCCCTCCTGGCCAGGCGCGTTCGCGGCGACGATTGCTCCCATCGGGACAAACCCCGCCAAGAAGATGCCGTACGCGGTACCGGCAATGACGGCAAGGACGTAGCCGGAGGTAGAGCCGGGCTCAACCCAGTGCGGAACGTACCACCAGGCTAGGAGCGCGATGGAGGAGGTCAAGATGCCAAAGTAGCGGACTGTGGACACCCAACCGTGCTTATCTCCAATAGCGCCGAACACTGCGTTGAACAGGATATTGCCGGCGTAGACGATCACCGTCATCATCAGCCAGCGGGACTGGCCCCATCCGAGCTCATCGGAGATCACGGCGGGGAGGATGATGAACATGCCGAACTGCGGTGCCGTGTTGATCATGCGGACGAGGAAGCCGTCGCGGACCTTGCTGTTGGACACCAGCAGCTGCAGGCCAGACATGAGTACCTTGGAATTGGACATGGCAGGCTCTGCGAGTCGGCGCATTCCCGTCTGGTCCCGGCACCCGAACCACGCGAGGACTGTGCCGACGGCAGCGAGCGCGATGGACACGTAGAGCGCAGCAGTCTCACCGACAAAGCCACCGCCAAAGGCCGGAATGACACCGAAGGCGACCAGTGAGCCGAGCGTGGGGAGCCCGCCCGTGAACATGACGTAAAACCAGCCAATCGCCGTGCCAAGCTTTGATGGCCGGGCAAGGTGGTTGATCCAGACGAGGAACGCGAAGGCGAACAGGGGGAACCCGAAGCCGCGGATGAAGTACGTCAGGCCGACCAAGTGGAGGTTGCCGGTGCTGATAGCAAAAATGAATGCGAACTGGAAGACGATGAACACTGCCGCTCCGGCGAGCATGACTCGCTTCGGACCGAAGAGGTCGGCCAGCGCACCAGACAAGTAACTCGCGACGAGAACGGTCAAGGAGTAGCCGGTGATAACCCAGGAGACTGTGGCTTCAGAGGTGTTCAGACCGGCGACGAGGTGGGGCGTGAGGAAGTTGGATTCCACACCCACCGCCGTCATGAAGAGTAGGACAGCTGGGAAGCCCCACTTAATTGGATCTGGAATGCCGGCCAGGTCCCATTTAGTGACTGGCCTCTCTTCGTGTTGTGTGGCTTCCACTGTCACTCCTTTGCAACGCATGTGATGTACGTAACTATGGGGTGGAAGTATAGGGCAGTCGGAAGTTCATGCACAAGCGTTTGTGACATTCGTTCACGCTTGGAGGTAGTCGGCAGGCCCGGAGGATCCCGCCGATCTCATCCTCCGGCGCCTCTAGGACTCCTGGCCAAACTCGTCGAAGTGCTCGGTGGCGTCGCGAAGCGCTTCGTACTGCGCAACGGCCTGCTCGGAGTAGGTCCCCTCGTAGGTCTGCGCATCATGCACGCCCCACTGCGGCGGCTCCGCCTCGTCCGAGAGCGCCCACGCCGCCTGGCGGGCCGCGCCGAGTGCGACGAACTCGGACGCCTTCGGCACCACCACCGGGGCACCGAAGATGGTCGGGGCGATCTTTTGCACCGCCTCGCTCTTCGCGCCGCCACCGATGAGCAGCACGCGCTCCGTGCTCACGCCGGTGGCGCGCTGCAGCGCCTCGATCGCGTCGCGCATGGAGCACAGCAGGCCCTCCACCACGGCGCGCGCGATGTCCTCGCGGCTGGTGGTCGTGGTGATGCCGTAGAACTGGCCCTTCGCGTTGGGCCGGTTCGGGGTGCGCTCGCCGTCCAGGTACGGCAGGAGCGTCACACCGTGCGCGCCGGGCGTGCCGGACAGCGCCAGCTCCGCCAGCTGCTGGTGGTCCACGCCCAGCATGGTTGCGGCAAAGTCCAGCACCTTCGCGCCGTTGAGGGTGCAGGCCAGCGGTAGGTAGTTGCCGGTGGCGTCGCAAAAGCCCGTCACGCCGCCGGTCTTGTCGTGCACGCTCTTGGTGGAGACCGCGCTGGCCACCCCGGAGGTGCCGATGGACACGCACACGTCGCCGGGCTCCAGGCTCATCCCCAGCGCGGCGGCCATGTTGTCGCCGGTGCCGGCCGCGACCTTGGCGCCGCTCGCGGTGGTGCCCACGATCTCGCTCGGCTCCGCAATCCGCGGCAGCGCCACCGGGGAGCCGAGGTACTGCTCCGCCAGCTCGGGGAGGAAGACGCGGTCGCGGGTGGAGTAGTAGCCGGTGCCGGAGGCGTCGCCGTGGTCCGTCGTCAAGCGCTCGCGCCCGCCCAAATGCCAGGTGAGGTAGTCGTGCGGCAGGCAGACCGACGCCGTGCGCTGGGCGTTGTCCGGCTCGTGGTCGCGCATCCAGCGCAGCTTCGTGCCGGTAAAGGAGGCGACCAGCACGCTGCCCACCTTCTCGGCGGAGGCTTGGGGGCCGCCGAGTTCGTGGATAAGCGTGCGTGCCTGCGGCGCCGACGAGGTGTCGTTCCACAACATGGCCTCGCGCACCACCTGGTTGTCGCGGTCGAGCGCGACCATGCCGTGCTGCTGGCCGCCCACGGCCACGGCGTCGGCGCGCTCGAGCAGGCCCGCAGTGGCCTCGCTCATCGCGTCCAGCCAGGCGGTCGGATCCACCTGCGTGCCGGTGGGGTGGGCGGCGCGGCGATGGTCGATGACCTCGCCCGAGGCGGCGTCCACAAGCAGCGCCTTCGTCGACTGCGTGGACGAATCAATTCCGAGTACAAGTGACATAGTGGCTCCTAGCTTGCGGTTGTGGTGGCTCGCGCGGGCTCGTCGGTGCGCACGACGTGGATCGTGGCACCGGACTCCTCCAGGACGCGGTTGTGCTGGTCGGTGGTGTGTTGGTCAATGACGATGTCGTCGAAGGCAGAGAGCTTCGCGACGAAGTGCATCCCCTCCACCGCGAACTTGGAAGAATCCACCACGAGGACCTTGCGCTGGCCCAACCCGATGAGCGCCGTCTTGGTCACCGCGGCGTCCTCGTCCGGGTGGCAGAGCGCGTCGCCGTTGATGGCGGTGGTGGAGACAAAGGAGATCGACGCGGTCAGCGTGTCCATCGCCCGGCACGTCGAGGCGCCGAGGAACGAGTCGGTGGCCGCGACGTAGCGCCCGCCCAGCCCGGTGAGCACCAGGCCCTCCTGCGGGCGGGCGGTGGTGGCGATGTGGTTGAGCACCGACAACGAGTGGGTGATCAGGCCGGCCGGGTGGGCGTCCAGCGCCGCGTCCACCATCGCGCCGACGGTGGTCGAGTCGTCGAGGGCGATGACCATGCCGGGCTCAATGAGCGCCGCAGCCCGGGCGGCCAGCGCCTGCTTGATCTGCGTGTTGGTGGCGCGGCGGATGGCCACGTCGCGTTCGCGGAACTCGCCGTGCTTCAGGCGCGCGCCGCCGCGGAAGAGCTCCACCTTTCCGGCCGAGGCCAGGGCCCGGAGGTCGCGGTGGACCGTCATTGAGCTCACGCCCAGCGTGTCGGCGAGGTCGACCGTCTTGGTGTCGCCCCGCAGGCGGAGCTCGTCCATCAGCGCCGCCTGGCGGAGTGTTTGTTGGCTCATGTGCGTACTTTCGTCCTGGGGTGGGTCCGCAGCTGCCACAAAATCTAACATTGACATGTTGCGAGATGTTGCTTTCGGTGTGGAAATACCCCTGTGTGGGGGCGAGTTTTTACCGAACTTCTCACAGGATGTTGTATTGAATGTGAAAACGGTGCTACCTGTTGATCTAGGTCACACATCTCCGCAGTCATGTGATCTAAACCATTCACATTCTTACTGCAGGCTGGAGCAAATCTTGCAAACACAAGCAACACGGCCCAAAGACTGGGCTGATCGGCTTGGCTTCCCCCGACCGCTGCTGTGGGGCTTTGTTGGCCTCACCATCTTCATGATCGGCGACGGGGTAGAAACCAACATCCTGGAACCGTTCCTCTCCGGCGAGCACGGCTTCAACGTCTCCCTCGTGGGCACTCTGGTCACCGTGTACGGCGTGAGCGTGGCCATCGCCGCGTTCTCCGCCGCCGCCCTGTCGGACCTGTGGGGCCCGCGCAAGGTGATGATCATCGGCGCCGCCATCTGGGTGGCGCTGGAGGTGCTGCTGCTTACCGTCGCACTGCCGATGAACAGCAAGTTCCTCATCTTCGCGCTGTATGGCCTGCGCGGGTTCGGCTACCCGCTCTTCGCGTACGCCTTCCTGGTGTGGATCACCGCCGTCTCCGCGCCGGAGCACCGCGGCGCCGGCACCGGCTGGTTCTACGTCGGCTTCTCCGCGGGCCTGCCCACGCTGGGCGCGCTCGTGGCCACCGTCTCCATTGGCGTCTTCCACCTCTCCTTCTATCAGACGCTGTGGATCTCGCTGGCCCTCGTGGTTATCGGCGCGCTCATCGCGCTACTGGGCGTGAAGGAAGCGCGCGGCCGCAAGCCGCTGGTGGAGAACCCGGACGACATCCGCGACACGCTTGGCGAGTCCTTCCGGCTCCTCGCCCGCGATAAGCGCGCCATCTACGTCGCCGTCATCCGCACCATCAACTCCATCCCCACCTACGCCATGGCGGTGTTCTTCCCGGCGTACTTCTCCGACCGGCTGGACTGGCCGCTCGAATGGTTCCTCATCATGACCACGGTGATCTACCTGGTCAACCTGCCGTTCAACCCGCTCTTCGGCATCATCGGCGACAAGATCGGCTGGTCCAAGACCGTCGTCTGGGCCGGCGCCATCGCCTGCTGCATTGCGCTCGCGCTGGTGTACTTCGTTCCGATGCTCTCCGTGGACGCGGGCCTGCCCGATGGTGTCGGTTTCGCCCTCTCGCTGGTCGCGGCCTGCCTCCTCGGCGTGGCCCTGGCAGGGTTCGTCCCGCTCTCCCCCATCGCCGTCTCGCTCAACCCGGAGCGACCCGGCGCCGCCATGGCCGCCTACAACCTGGGCGTCGGCGGTGCGGTCGCGGCCGGCCCGCTGCTGGTGGCCGTGTTCTACCCGCTCGTGGGCGCCACCGGCCTGATCCTCATCTTCTGCGCCCTCTTCCTCATTGCCGCCTGGATGGGCACCCAGCTCAAGGGCACGCAGCCCGGTTTCGACGGCGTCCCCCACACCACCTCACTTGCTTAAGGAAGCACCATGACCATCCACCTCTCCAACGACACCCTGCAGCAGATCGCTGAAAACACCGATGTCGCCGTCCCCACCTACGACCGCTCCGCCGTCACCCCCGGTATCGTTCACTTCGGCGTCGGCGGATTCCACCGCGCCCACCAGGCCCTCTACCTTGACAAGCTCCTTTCTCAGGGCCTGAACACCGACTGGGGCATCGTGGGCATGGGCGTTATGCCTGGGGACTCCCGCATGCGCGACGCCCTGAAGTCCCAGGACTGCCTCTACACCGTCACCGAGAAGGCGCCGGACGGCTCGGAACACTCGCGCGTGGTCGGCTCCATCATTGATTACGTCTTTGCGCCGGACGACCCGCAGGTGGCCGTCGATAAGCTTGCGGATGAGCAGATCAAGATCGTCTCGCTCACGGTCACCGAGGGCGGCTACAACTTCGACCACGTCCGCGGCGAGTTCGACCTGCACAACCCGCACATCGCGGCCGACATCGAGGCGCTAAAGCAGGGCGACTTCGCTTCCCTGACCACCTTCTACGGCCTGATTACCGCGGCGATCCTCACCCGCAAGGAGCGCGGCACCCGCCCATTTACCATCATGTCCTGCGACAACATCCAGGGCAACGGCCACATGGCGCAGCGAATGTTCCACGCCTTCGCCACCGCCGTCTCCCCGGAGCTCGCCGAGTGGATCGAGGCCAACGTGACCTTCCCCAACTCCATGGTGGACTGCATCACCCCGGAGACCACGGACGGCGACCGCGCCGACATCACCGAGAAGTTCGGCTACGTCGACGAGTGGCCGGTGGTGTGCGAGGACTTCACCCAGTGGGTGCTGGAGGACAATTTCGTCGCTGGCCGCCCCGACTACGACAAGGTGGGCGTTGAGCTTGTCCACGATGTCGTGCCCTACGAGCTGATGAAGCTCCGCCTCCTCAACGCCTCTCACCAGGGCCTGTGCTACTTCGGTCACCTCGCCGGCCACGAGCTCGTCCACGATGTGATGGCGGACAAGCGCTTCCGCGACTTCCTGCTCGCCTACATGGAGCGCGAGGGCACCCCCTCCCTGCGGCCGCTGCCGGGCGTGGACCTGGATGCCTACCGCCACCAGCTCATCGCCCGCTTCGGCAACGCCGCGGTGAAGGACACCGTCGCGCGCCTGTGTGCGGAGTCCTCGGACCGCATCCCGAAGTGGCTGCTCCCGGTCGTGCGCGAAAACCTGGAATCCGGTGCGGCTCCCGTGACGCTGTCGGCGGCGATCGTCGCGTCCTGGGCCCGCTACGCCGAGGGTGTTGATGAGCAGGGCAACCCGATCAAGGTGGTCGACCGCATGGCGGACCGCCTGCAGGAAACGGCGCAGGGTAACCGCGAAGATGTCCTCGCCTTCCTGCGCGACCGCGAGGTCTTCGGCGATCTTGTCGACGACGAGCGTTTCACCGAGCCTTACGCTCGCGTGTTGAAGTCGCTGCACGAGGTTGGTGCTGAGGCGACGCTGGATGCGTTGCTGGCTGAGTTGGATTAGGTAGGGATTCTTGGGGGTGGGGCTTGGGGCCTTTGGGGCCCTTCGGGAGTGACAGATTTCCCCGGGCCCTCGCTTGGGTCCTGAGAACTCCCAGGTGGGAGGGTCTAGGCCTTTCTGGGGCGGGGAAATTTTACGCATTCTCATCATGTGGCTCCCCGCACCCCGGTGGCCGGGCGGGGGTCGGGCGGTGCTGTGCGGGTGGAGTGTTAGATTTCCACGTCCCCGACCTGAAACAGCATGAGCGCAACGGGAGGACGGTTATATAGGTAATGATCTGTACCTGTGGAGGGTTCCCTGCCCATGGAAAAGCCGCTACCTCTTAGCTCCTTTCCAGGATAAGAGCAATGAGGATATTTACTGCGGGCGTCCGTTTACGGTTTGAGGGGTTCACCTGATGGATCGCGCTTCACCCCATACAGTAAGAAGACGTGTCTACTCTTCTTCCCGTCCACGCGTCCGCGCACGTCCTTGAGGGCGTCACCGAGTACCTCACCACGACGTTCTCGCTGGCCAACCCGGATACTGCGAAGGCGCTGAGGTCGTTTCTGGACGACACCGAAACCGGCATGTTCCGCGGCCCCTACGTGCGTACCCGCCTACCCTATGCGCGCGCCACGCAGTGGGAGGGGCTGCTGGGGTGGCTCCCCGCCTGGTTTACTCCCTATCACCACCAGGCAGAAGCTTTTCAGCGCCTCCGCAGCCGCACCCAGGTGGGCGAGCGTCGCCCAGAGCCCACCCTGGTGATCACGGGCACCGGCTCCGGTAAGACGGAGGCCTTCCTTTACCCCATCCTCGCCCACGCGAAACGGATGCGGGAAACGGGGCAGCGCGGCGTCAAAGCGTTGCTGCTCTACCCCATGAACGCGCTGGCCAACGACCAGGCCAGCCGCCTGGCCACCCTGCTCACCTCGGAGGCGGGGCTGGAGGGCGTGGACGCCGGCATCTACGTCGGCGACCAGAACACGGGCGTGACCAGGGTGTCGGAGGACTCGCTGATCACGGACCGCGACACCCTGCGCAAGAACCCGCCGGACATCCTGCTCACCAACTACAAGATGCTCGACGAGCTGCTGCTGCGCCCCGCCGACCGCGACATCTGGTGCCTCAGCGCCACCTCCTTGCAGTACCTGGTGCTCGATGAGTTCCACACCTACGATGGCGCGCAGGGCACCGACGTCGCGCTCCTCCTGCGCCGCCTGGGGCTCATGCTGAAGTCGCACCAGCCGGACGGGTTCCTGGGCGAGTACGCGGACAACCCGCTGGGCCGGGTCACGCCGGTGGCCACGTCGGCCACGCTGGGCGGCGAGGGCGATACGGGCCGCATCCTGGAGTTCGCGCGCACCATCTTCGGCGAGCCCTTCCCCGCCGACGCGCTGATCGGAGAAACCGCGCTGACCTTCGACCAGTGGCAGGCGGAGATGGCGGGGACGTATGGGGGGAATGAGGGGGCGTCGATAGGCGAAATGCCCAGCGTAGACGCCATCCGTGAGGTGCTGGGCGCGATCGCGGGGGACGCGACGGGGCGCGAGCACGCCGAGGTGGTGCTGGACGTGTTTCGCAGGCGCGTGTGGGGCTGCGGCGAGGCGCTCGAGGCGACGATCGCCGCGTACGCGCAACACCCGCTGACCAGGGCGATCATCGAGGCAGCGGCGCAGGCGCGGCCCATGGTGGCGCGCGCGGGCGAGGCGACCGCCCTGCCGGAGGCGGTGCTGGGGCAGGCAGTGGTGCGCCAGCTCAGGGGCGACGAGGCCGCCGAGTTTGTCACGCACCTGCTCACGGCGGTGGCGCACCTGCGCGCGCTCGCGGGCGAGAAGTACGGGTTTGAGGGCAAGCGACTGCCGGGTGTGGATACGCACCTGTGGGTGCGCGAGGTATCGCGCATCGACCGCGCCGTGACCCCCACCGCGGACGGCAAGGAGTTCCGCTGGTACGACGACGGCGTGGTCGGCGAGGGCGCCGACGTCACCGCCGAAGCCACGGACGAGCAAGCCCCCGCCGTGTGGCTGCCCGCCTGCTACTGCCGTGCCTGCGGGCGCGCCGGGTGGATGACCAGCCTGGAGCCGGGCACCGAGGCGCCGATCCTGGACCCGGCGGAGATCCGCACGCAGTCCATCGAGCACATCGAGCGCCAGCGCCCCCTGATCACCGCCATCAACGAGCTGCGCCAGGCCACCACCGACGGTGTGGACTTCACCGCCACCCGCGACCCCGAGGGCAAGCGCACCCCCATGTGGCTGCACACGGAGACCCGCGCGCTGTCCACCGCCGCCCCCAGCGCGGAGGAGCTCTCGCGCGGCACCTCCGTGCCCGTGCTCACCTACTCGGGCCAAGACGCCGCCGACTACGCCAAGGACCAGGTCTGCCCGTCGTGCGGCGAGCCGGACACCATCCGCTTCATCGGTTCGCGCGTGGCCACGCTGCTGTCCGTGGGGCTGTCCAACCTCTTCGGCATGGGCGAGCTGGACCAGGACGAGAAGAAGACGCTCGTCTTCGCCGACTCCGTGCAGGACGCCGCCCACCGCGCAGGCTTCGTCCAGTCCCGTTCCCACGCCTTCGCGCTGCGCACCTTCACCTACGCGGTCGTAGGCGATGAGACGGTGAGCCTCGCCGAGATGCCGCAGCGCATTATCGACGCCGCCGTGCACCACTCCCCCGACAACGACCCCGCCCGCGCACGCTACGAGCTCCTGCCCCCGGAGCTGGCCGACACGGTGAACTACCGCCCGTTCTGGGACTTCAGCGTGGATGCCCAGGCCCGCCGCAGCGCCACCCGCGAGGCGAAGCAGCGCCTCGCCTTCGACGCCGCCCTGGAGTTCGGCCAACGCGCCGACCTGGCCCGCTCGCTCACGCTTACCGGCGCGCTGAATGTCGGCGTGGACATCCCGGACGCCGTGCTCGCCTCCGCCGCCCGCGAGGCCATATCTCGCGCCGCCGAGCAGTCCACCATCAGCGGCGACGCCGACGTGCAGCTGCGCTGGGCGCGCGGCGTGGTGGAGCAGGTCCGCGAGCGCGGCGGTATCAACCACCCGTGGCTGAAGTCCTACCTGCGCGACGACGGCAACAGCTGGCACCTGCACAATCGGCTGGCCAAGTCCAAGGGCGTGCCGCCCTTCCCCCGCGGCGGCGCGCCCGAGTTCCCGCGCGTGGGCGAGTCGCTCAATGACAAGGACCGGGGCATTACTCCCCTGTCCAGCCCGCGCGGCCGCTACGCCCGCTGGACCTCCACTATGCTGGGACTGTCCACGCACGACTCGGCGAGCGTGCTCCGCGACTTCTTCGCCGCCCTGGCCAGCCGCAACGCCATGACGTCGGTGCAGACCAAGACGGGCGGGACCATCTACGCGCTCGAGCCGGAGCAGGTCGTGGTCTCCAGCGAGGCCGCACCGAAGCTGTTGCGGTGTGGGATCTGCCACGCGCAGTTGGGCGTCGATAAGCATGCGCGAACACTGATGAATGGGCAGGCGTGCGCGACCCCCGGCTGCTCCGGGACCTACCAGGAGGTGCCCGTGGAGCCGAACTACTACTGGCGCCTCTACACCTCCGCGCAGCCGCGCACCGTGGTGGCGAAGGAGCACACGAGCCTGGTCCCGCCGGAGGAGCGCCTCGCGCTGGAGCGCGCGTTCCGCGGCGGCGAGGCCCCGACGGCGGACGCCCCGAACGTGCTGGTGGCCACCCCGACGCTGGAGATGGGTATTGACATCGGTGATCTGTCCACCGTCATGCTCGCCTCCCTGCCCACCACCGTGGCCAACTACGTGCAGCGTGTGGGGCGCGCCGGGCGCCTGACCGGCAACTCGCTCGTCCTCGCGTTCGTGCGCGGCCGTGGGCCCACCCTGCCCAAGCTCAACGAGCCGCTCGGCGTCATCTCCGGCGCCGTCGCCCCGCCGGCCGCCTTCCTCTCCGCCACCGAGATCCTGCACCGCCAGGTCGCCGCCTACCTCATCGACTCGACCGACCTCCCGGCCCTCGGCGTGGAGACCACCAACGCCCAGTCGGTCTTTGGCCGCAAGGGCGTGCCGCTTATCGACGCCCTGCAGCAGATCATTTCCGCCGGAGTCGGCCCCCGCGTCGACGAGTTCCTGGACTCGCTCGCCCGTGAGGAGCTGGACCCGGAGCTGCTTTCGCGCGTGCGCGCCTGGGCCACCGGGCGGGGCCCCGACTCCTTCGCCGGCGCACTCACCGCCGCCCGCGAGCAGTGGGACGCCGAAGTGCAGCAGCTGAAGCAACGCGAGCGCGACCTCAACGAGATCGAGGCCGAGCTGAAAGCGCGCGACGCCGGCGCCGCCAACCTGGACGCCGAGTTCATCGACGAGGACCTCGAGCGCGAGAAGCGCAGCGTCAAGGCCGCGCTCAAGCGAACCAAGCGCGACCTGTACAAACTAGCCTTCGGCGAGCGCTGGATCTCCGCCCTGGAGCGCTACGGCCTGCTGCCCAACTTCACGCTTATCGACGACTCCGTCGAACTCGCCGTGGCCATCTCCTACCTCAACCCCACCACCATGGAGTTCATGCCGGAAAGCTTCGAGGTGGAACGCGGCGTTTCCTCCGCCCTACAGGAGCTCGCGCCGGGCGCCACCTTCTACGCCCGCGGCATCGCCGCCACCATCGATTCGGTGGAGATGGGCTTTGATGGCCAGAACATCGAGCAGTGGCGGCTGTGCCCGGAGTGCTCCTACGGCGAGCGCGTCGCCTCCGGCGGCGCGACCCCGGGGGCTGGTCCGTGCCCGCGCTGCGGCGCCGCCGCCTTTGCGGACAAGGGCCAGCTCATGGACGTGATCCAGATGCGCAAGGTGGCCGCCGAGGTGGACCGCAGCAACGCCACCATCGACGCCTCCGCCGAGGAGCGCCGCACCACCTTCTTCCACACCGCCATGTCCTTTGCCGTGCCCGAGCACGCCCCCGACGGCGGGCACTGGTACTTAAGCGGCGGCTTCGGCGCCGAGTACCTGCCGCAGGCGGACCTGAGCTGGTTCAACCTGGGTAAGGGCCAGGCGCAGCCGCGCATGCTCGCCGGGCGCGAGGTGGACGCTCCCCTGTTCACGCTGTGCCGGATCTGCGGCCACGTGGACTCCGCCCGTGGCGAGAACAGCAAGTGGGACCACCGCCCCTGGTGCCCGCAGCGCAAGGAGCGCGACGAGGACACGGTCACCACCGCGCTCGGCCGCTCGCTGCGCACCCAGGGCGTGCTGCTGCACATCCCGCGCACGCTCACCGCCGGCGACAAGGCCACCGTGCCCAGCCTCACCGCGGCACTGCGCCTGGGCTTCAAGGAGGTGCTCGGCGGCGACCCGGAGCACCTCAAGGTGGACACGGTGACGGTGCCCAACCCGGCGGGCGGCGGCGTGATCGAGGCGCTGCTCCTGCACGACAGCGTGCCGGGCGGCACCGGCTATCTCTCCCAGTTCGCCTCCCCGGAGCAGGTCCGCGGCCTGTTCGAGCAGGCGTACCGGCGCGTGGCGGCGTGCGAGTGCCACAGCGACGAGCGCCTCGCCTGCGCGCACTGCCTGCTCCCCTACACCGAGTTCCGCCACAAGGACGTGACCTCGCGCGGCGCTGCCGAGCGCGCCATCCGCGCCATCCTGCGCAACGAGGCCCACCCGGCCGACGGCGCGGACGCGCTCGCGGTGCC
The DNA here is from genome assembly GCF_946902955.1 of Corynebacterium sp. Marseille-P8863. Taxonomy (NCBI): domain Bacteria; kingdom Bacillati; phylum Actinomycetota; class Actinomycetes; order Mycobacteriales; family Corynebacteriaceae; genus Corynebacterium; species Corynebacterium sp. Marseille-P8863. The sequence goes on from NZ_CAMPQC010000016.1 coordinate 27,533, forward strand.
GTGGGAGCCGCAGACCACCCCGCCCGCGCCCGACGAGGGTTCCACCCTGGAGCTGCGCTTCCGCGAGGTGCTGCGCGCCGCGCTCGAGGCGCGAAACGTCACAGTGACGGATCGCCCGAACGCCGGGCGCATGGAACTGGAGATCACGTTCCCCGGCGCCAGCGGCGAGCAGTGGGTGATGAAGGAGCAGGTGAACAAGGGACACACGGTCCCCGACTTCCTGTTCACCCACCGGCGCCGCGGCGACATCCGCCCCGTCGCCGTGTACACGGACGGCTACGCCTACCACGCCAGCCAGGCGCACTTCCGCTTCCCGCAGGACATGATCAAGCGCGCCACCCTGCACCACGAGGACGACACGATCCCGTGGAACCTCACCGACGCCGACCTGGACAGATTCGAGCGCGAGGGCGCCGACGCCGCCGCCCCCTGGTGGGTCACCACGGAGCTGCGCCGGACGATCTCGGGCCTGCCCAAGCTGGACAGCGACGCCGTCGACTTCCTGCTCGCCTCCCCCATGGAGCAGCTGCTGCGCTACCTCAAGGCGCCCCGCACCGCCACCTTCCCCACACTGGGACGCGGGCTGGCCGAGCTGGTGCTGGGCGCGCCGGGCAGGCAGCAGAGCGTGGTCGATTCCATGGTCCGCGTCGCCCTGCCGAGCGGGGCGTGCCTGGACCTGCGCCCGATCTCTCCAACCGAGTTCGCGCCCGAGCGCCTGTTCATGGACACCTCCGCGGGAGTGCTGGAGGCCGACGCGTGGAACGAGTACTTGCGCATGGCCAACGTGCTCTGGCTTGCGGGTCAGGGTGTGCGTGTGGAGACGAGTGCGGGGGGCGTCGAGAAGCGAACCCTGCCCGCGGAGCCCGCGCCGCAGGTCGCTGGGGCCTGGGCCGAGGCGATCGAGGAATTCGAGGACGAGGAGGCCGTGGTGGCGGCGCTGCGCACGCTTGCCGCTCAGCACGCGGCGCCGGCGAGCGAGATCGGCGAGGAGCTGGGCAGCCTGCCCACCGCGCTGATCTGGCGCGAGGCGAAGGTGGCGCTGCTGCTGGAGGCGGACCCGTCGTACGCGGAGGCCGAGGCGGACCTCGTGCGCGGCGGGTGGACCATTGTGCATCCGGAGGGGCTGACCCCGGACGCGATTCCGCAGGCACTGCTGGGCAACTAGCATCGGACCAGGACATGAAGGAGTAACAGCATGGTGACCTTCTCGCTGTACGGCGGGTTGAAGCTGGACGGCAGTTTGATGAAGCCCACGATGGACTTCCTGCAGACGCTCGCCGCGGATCCGACGAACCCGTCGCTGAACATCAAGACCATTAAGAACTCGGTGGACAAGCGCGTGCGCACCGGGCGCATCAATGACCAGTTCCGCGCCGTGCTCTTTGAGCTTCGCGACGGCGACGTGCACCACTTCGTCCTCGTCCATGTCGACTCGCACGACGAGGGCATCGAGTCCGCGCGCCGCTTCGACCCGGCCCGGCTGGAGCTGCGCGCCAACGCGGTCAACGGCATCACGGAGCTGATCGAGCGGACGGCACCGGATGGTGCGGACGACTCGGACGCTCACGAGCCGGAGGTATCGGACTCGCAGCGCAAGGCCGAGGAGGCGGCCCGCGAGGCCGAGGAGCTGGCCAAGGCGCAGGCGGATATCACGGCGGTGGAGCTGAAGCCGGAGGAGGTGCCGCCTCGCACCGAGCTGGAGAAGCACGGGTACACGCCGGCGCTGCTGCACGATGAGCTCGGCGTGGACGAGACGATCGCGGAGATGCTCTTCGTGCTCACCCGGGAATCCCAGCTGGTGGCGCTCATGCAGGGCCGCCCGAAGTGGGAGACGGAGGCCGTGGAGGGGCTCGTCGCCGGCTACACGATTGACAACGTCAAGGAGATGCTCAACCTCACCACCGACGCTGCGGGCGAGGCCGCTGACCAGCCGGGTTCCGAGGACGCGCGCATCCTCGCCGGCCTCAAGCAGGACGCCGCCCAGCTGGAGTTCGCCTACGTGGACGACGTGGACACCGACTCGCTGCGCGCGGTCATCGAGTCCGGCAGCTTCGACCAGTGGCGCGTGTACATCCACCCGGAGCAGCGCCGCATCGTCGAGGGCGACCACAAGGGCTCGGCCCGCGTCTTCGGCGGCGCCGGCACCGGCAAGACGGTCGTGGCTGTCCACCGCGCGAATCACCTGCTCAAGCGGGGTCATCCCCGCGTGCTGCTCACCACCTTCACCGATGGTTTGGCGGGCGGCCTGCGCCAGCAAATGGCCGCGCTCAACCCCAACTATCCCGCCGCGGAGCCCGGCGAGCCCGGCCTGTGCGTCACCAACATTGACAAGCTGGTCCGCCATGTGATCTCCAATGCGGCGCCCGCCGACGTCGAGGAGGCCACCCGCCGCGTCCTCGGCACCGGCACCCCGCGCGTGCGCCCGTACAGCAACGACGAGGCCGCCCGCGTCTGGGGAGGGCTCTTGCTTATCGACGCCACCGTCGCCGATTCCCTCCCCGCCGGCACCACCAACGAGACCTTCCTCCAGCGCGAGTACGAGGGCGTTGTGCTGGCCAACTCCATCACCACCAAGGCGGAGTACCTCAAGGTGGCTCGTACCGGCCGAGGCACGCCGTTGAGTAGGGCTCAACGAAAGGTGGTGTGGACGCTCCTGCAGTCCGCGATGCAGACCCAGGCAGTGGACGGCAAGCTGTTCTGGCCCACCATGTCCGCCGTGGGCGCCGAACTCCTGCGCATCCAACGCGACCGCACCGACCGCGCCCTGTTCGACCACGTCGTGGTTGACGAGGCCCAGGACTTCAACGCCGGCCACTGGCGCTTCCTCCGCGCCTGCGTGGACCCGGGCCCCAACGACATCTTCCTCGCCGAGGACTCCCACCAGCGCATCTACGGCCAGCCCCTGGTGCTCAGCCGCTTCGGCATCTCCACGCGCGGCAAGGCGTCGCGCAAGCTCACGCTGAACTACCGCACTACCAAGGAAAACCTGGACTACGCCGTGCGCATCCTCAGCGCGGCGGGGGAGTTCACCGACTCCGCGGGAGAGACCGATGACACCCACGGCTACCGATCCGCCCGTTCCGGCCCGAACCCCCAGCTCCTGCGCTGCGCCACGCCGGACGAGGAGTTCGACGCAGCGGCCGCCTACATCAACTACTGGCTGGACGCCGACGAGGTCCACGAGCCCCGCATCGGCGTGATGTGCCGCACCCGCGGGCAGCTGAGCCGCATTGTCAGCGGGCTGGCCGACCACGGCATCGACGCTGTGCAGACCAAGGACGCGGCACACGCGTCGGGGGAGCAGGTAGCCGTGATGACCATGCACGGCGCCAAGGGCATGGAGTTCACGCACGTCATCCTGATGAGCGTGGGCCGCGACATCCTCCCGCAGCCCTTCCGCCTCGCCGGGCTGTCCGACGACGACCGCGCCGCCGCTTTGCAGCAGGAGCGCTCCCTGCTCTACGTCGCCGCCTCGCGCGCCCGCGACGCGCTGGTGATCACGACGGTGGGCGAGCAGTCGGAGCTGCTGCCGGAGGTGTAGGGGAGACCGCCCTTAAACAAGGTCCTGCGGGACCGGAAAGCCGACCGGCTACCGAGCTACGCGGGACCTTTGTTCTTTCGGTACATGGATCGTTGTTTGTTTGACCCTTTCTTCTTCCTTGTGAAGGTGATAACCCCCGCCCGAAGAGCGAGCTACCTCACTGTGGTGTTTAAAGTAATCGTGTTCACAAATGATGAAAGAGGGTGACATATGCAAATTGAGATAGGACTGATCAGCTCGGCAGCGATCACATTGCTTTTGCTGTTGTTTGGCGCTTGGGCGGCGAGAAGCTGGAAGGCATTCAGCATGTTTGCCATTCCGGGGCCCGTGGTTGGGGGTTTTCTCTTTGCTCTTGTGGTGCTTGGGCTGCGGGAGTGGGGATCGGTTGAGCTCACGGTTGACACCACGCTGCAGTCGCCCGCAATGTTGGCGTTCTTCACCACGATTGGTCTGGGAGCATCGCTCAGCCTGATCAAAACTGGCGGGCGTTTTCTCATGGTGTACCTGCTGGCGTGTTGGTCGGTAGCGATTCTCCAGAATCTCGTTGGAATTGGCCTTGCCAAGGTCTTGGGGCTCGACGAGCTTCTGGGCATCATGGCAGGAGCTGTTTCACTCGAAGGTGGCCACGGCGCTGCTGCGGCGTTCGGTCCAACGGCAGAAGAGCTTGGCGCGCAAGGTGCTACCGCTGTCGCTATTGCGGCGGCAACATTTGGGTTGATCGCCGGATCGCTCATTGGCGGCCCCTTGGCAACCTGGCTCATCAAGCGAAACAACCTCGCGGTGGAGACCCACGATATCGGCAACGTCGAAGAGTGCGGAGTGGACAACGACTCAGACATCAGCGAAGGGTCCGTCACCGCGACTGCGGCCGTGATCGGCGTAGTGGTCGTGATCGGTGTCTACCTGGGCGAGCTCTTCGGTGAATGGACCGGGTACTCGCTGCCGGGATACGTCGGTGCCATGCTCATTGCGATTGTCTTGCGCAACCTGAATGACGCGCTTGGTTGGGTGAAGATTCACGGGAAAACCCTCAAGCTGATTTCTGACGTCTCCTTAGGCTACTTCCTCACCCAAGCCATGATGAGTCTCAAGATTTGGGACCTCTACGATCTCGCACTGCCGCTCCTGGTCATCTTGCTTGTACAGGTTGCTGTACTTGCTGCTTTGGTCGTGTTTGTTGTTTTTCGGGTTCTGGGCAGAAACTACGATGCAGCGGTCATTTGCGGAGGCATGATGGGTCACGGTCTTGGCGGCACTCCGAACGCGGTCGCCAACATGGACGCGGTTGGCCGCAAGCACGGACTGCAGTCAAAGGTAGCAATGGTGGTTGTCCCACTTTCGGGTGCCGTGCTGATTGACATTGTTGCGCTGCCATGGATCGTCTTCTGCCTCAACTGGATAGCGTAACCACCGGGGATGGGGGGGATTCGCTTTGGCTCCATTGATAGGCAGAGGCGCGGGTGACCGCCCAACACGCCGGGCGCGGTGGCGTCGATAAGCGAGACCGCCCTGGTTTAGGGTAGGGGAATGCGGATTGAAGAGGGGCCGGTGGCGTCGGCAAGCGAAGTGGAGCGGGAGGCGCTGCTGCCTCGGCACGAGGACGCGGTGGTGCGCACGATGCTGGGGCTGCTGCCCAAGGATGCGGCGGACTGGCAGCTGGTGGGGATCGTGAACAAGGACGGGGACGTGTTCACGTTTGGGAATGACTCGAAGATCGTGGGGCGTGCGTTTGAGGTGGTGGCGACGGCGTACGTGAAGCAGCTTGCCGATGCGTTGGGGTACACCTTCCGCGAAAGCGAGGTGCAGACCCAGTACCCGGATTTCGTGCTGGAGAAGCCGAACGGGCGGCTCATTGCCATTGACATCAAGTCCACGTACCGCAGCGTGAGCAAGCGCGGGGCGACGCGCGCGTTCGGCTTCACCCTGGGCAGTTTCACCAGCTACCTGCGCAACGGGACGAAGAACATCTACCGCACGTACGACGACTACGACGCGCACTACGTGCTGGCGTTCCTGTATTCGCGGACCAACCGCTTCGAGACGACGCGCGTTCCCGTCGCCAACATCGACCGCATCCGCCCCGCTTACGAGGACGTCGAGGTGGCGTTCATTCATGGAGAAGTACCGCTTGGCCGGGGACAAGACCGGTAGCGGCAACACCGACAATTTGGCTACGTTCAAGGCGACGTCGATGGAGCCGTTCCAATACGGCGCCGGCCCGTTCGCCCTGCTCGGCCATGACGTGTTTGAGCACTACTGGCGCAACCACCCCAGAAACGCGGACTCCGCCGAGGTCAAAAGCGCGAAGTTCAAGAACCTGCCCGCGTACTTCGATTGGCTGGAACGCCAGGACAGCGCCCCGTTCGACCCCGCGCAGCTGCGCGCGTCCTACGCGCAGTACAAGGACTTCGTGGCCGATCGCGGCTGGGCGATTCGGCTGAACTAGAACAGCGTTGCCAGGCTCGCTTCGGGGCTTGCTTTGGCGCTTGTCGACGCCACTTCATCCCCCGGCACCGCGTGCCCGGGCGAATTGACCAACGCCTCCGTCATCGCCTTGCGGTTCTGCACCGACGCGCCGACGTGGTAGAAGTGCTCGGTGGTGCGCAGCTCGCCCTCCCAGGCGCGCAAATGCGTGTTCTCGCGGTGGATGTTGGAGTGCCACATGCTCAGCGCGTACCCGGCGGGGGAGTCCTGCACCTGGCGGGCCAGCTGGTCGGCGAGGTCCTGGCTCCACGTGCAGAAGTACTCGTCATGCCTATCGATGTACGGCGGATCCAAGTACAAAAAGTCCTGCTCCGCGAGCTGGCCGATGATGTCGGTGAAATCGGCGTGGCGGAACTCCCACTCAGGGCGCTTGGCCAAAAGCGTTTCCACCCAGTGGACCTGGTTCACGATCCTGGTAATCAGCGCAGGCTGGAAGCGCTGCGGCTTCCGGCAGAAGGGGACGTTGTACCTGCCCTTGGCGTTGAACCGCATCATGCCGTTGAAGTTGCTGCGCTGCAGGAAGAGGAAGTCGAAGGGGCTGCCGGTCTCATTGAAGCGGTCGCGGACCTCGTAGTAGTAGGAGTGCTTGTCCGCCGGAGTTGCGGCCAGCTTCGGCGCTTCCTGCTCCAGGTAGTCGCGGACCTTCCAGGCGGTGAGCTCCCCGGATTGGATGCTGCGGTAGAAGTTGACCAGGTGCGGATTGATGTCCACAAACACCGCGCGTTGGGGTGCGAGGTTGAACCCCACGACGCCCGAACCCATAAACGGTTCGTAATAGGTTCCCGATCCGTCCCACCGAACGTTCGCCGCGATGAAGGGGACAAGTTTGGTCTTGATCCCTTGGATCTTCAGCGGCGGCACGTTCACGTGACCTATCTGCTGCGGCAGGAGCATGGCGGGGCCTTTCGGGCGAGTGGCGGTTGTGTGGTGAGTGTAGCAACCGCGCCGAACACGCCCGTGCGCTGCGGAAAGGGGGTGGTCTACTCCTAGTTCGCGTACGTCGTGTTGACCTTTTCCACGAGGGTGAGCACGTCGTACGTCGCCACGATTTCGTCGTTCTGGTTGTACAAAACTGTGTCCCAGACAACTTCGCCGTAGTCGTCGGTCACACGCGGAGTGATCCGCTTGGCGGTGAGCTCGACGCGGATGGAGTCGCCATAGGTCACGGGTTTGAGAAAAGACAGGTTATCCAGCCCGTAATTGGCCAGTACTGGTCCGGGTTGCGGCTCCACGAACAAGCCCGCAGCCCAGGAGACAAGCAGGTACCCGTGCGCTACTCGGCGGGGGAAGAAGGGGTTAGCAGTGGCGGCCTCTTCGTTGGTGTGCGCATAGAAAGTATCGCCGGTCTCCTCAGCAAACTGAAGAATGTCATCGAGCGTGACTTGGCGCAGGCCGGAGGCGAACTGGTCGCCCACCTTTAGCGTCGCCAAGTCCTTGCGGAACGGGTGGACCGCGGTACCCGCGCTCACTTCTTCCCGGGAGGCGCGCCGCACGTCTGCGCCGCGGTGCCACTCGCCGGTGATGGAGGTGAGGTGCTGCGGGCTACCCTGAATTGCGGTTCGCTGCATGTAATGTTTGATGGCTCGCACACCACCGAGTTCTTCGCCACCGCCTGCACGGCCTGGTCCGCCGTGGACGAGGTGGGGGAGGGGAGACCCGTGCCCGGTGGACGTCTTGGCGTCGTCGCGGTCAAGAAAGTGGAGCCGGCCGTGGTGGGCAGCAATGCCCACTGCGAGTCTTTGTGCCGCTTCGGAGTCATGCGTCACTGCAGAGGCGACGAGGGAACCCTTGCCCAGCGCAACCAGGTCGATTGCGTCGTCGAGGTCGGTGTAGCCGATGATAGAGACAACGGGGCCGAACGCTTCTGTGTCGTGGACGCGCTCTGTGCGGGCGTCCGCAAAGGTGAGCACAGTGGGCTGGAAGAATGCGCCGTCGACGGTGTTGGGGCCGCCGGTAATGACGGTGGCGCCGGCGTCGATAAGCGTCTGCACTGCGTTGGCAACATCTTGCGCCTGATCAGCGGACACGAGCGGTCCCATCGTGGTTGCATCGTCGCGGGGGTCGCCAACGACGACTTTTTGCTCGAGCTTGGCCGCTAGGGCATTGGCGACGTCATCTACGAGCGCCTCCGGCACGATTGCGCGGCGGATCGCGGTGCACTTTTGGCCTGCTTTCGAGGTCTGCTCTGCAAACAACATGGAAATGTACGCGTCGAATTCGGGAGTGCCGGGCGTGGCATCTGGACCGAGTACTGCGGCATTGAGTGAATCTGCCTCGGAGGTGAACCGGACGCCGTGATCGCGCACAGATTCGCGGTTGCGCAGAGCGCTCGCTGTCGCTGCGGACCCCGTGAATGCAACGTGGTCGTTGTAGTCCAGGCAATCCAGCAGGTCTCCTAATGAGCCGGAGATCAGTTGCAAGGACCCCGCGGGAAGGACGCCGGACTCTGCCATAAGTCGCACGCACGCTGCGGTGACGTAGCCGGAGGCTGTCGCAGGCTTTACCAGTGTGGGAACGCCGGCGATAAACGCGGGCGCAAACTTTTCCAGCATGCCCCAGACAGGGAAGTTGAAAGCGTTGATCTGCAGTGCAACACCCTGCAGTGGCGTGTACACGTGGCGTCCCTGAAATGAGAAATCTTTGGCAAAGACTTCCGGCGGGCCGTCAACGACGACGTTGTTGTTTGGCATCTCGCGGCGGCCTTTGGAGGAGAACGTGAACAGGGTGGAAATGCCTCCGTCCACATCTACGAAGTTGTCGCGAGGAGTTGCGCCCGCCTTGGCCGCCTCAGCGTAGAGGGAATCCTTGTGCTCGTTCAGGAACATAGCGAGCTCTTTGAGCTTGAGCGCGCGCTCGTGCAGCGTTAGCGCCTGCAAGTGCTGCTGCCCCGTCGTGCGCGCATATTCCAGCGCGCCGGGAAGATCAAGCCCCTCAGTGGTGACTTTCGCAATGAGCTCATTTGTCGACGCATCGCGGACCTCGCGAGCGTTTGTGGTGTTGTCGGGTACTACCCACTGGTCGCAAAGAAAGCTGGGGACTACGGTCATGGGGGATCCTTTCGGTGATGTCAAAAACGCGAGGGTCCTGACCGAACGGTCAGTCGGTAATGTATGGCGAGTATAACGGACACAACGCATTGGTGGGAGGACATGATGAACGAGGTTTGGAAGATCACGCTTGGGGAACTGGACAAGCACATGGGCGTGGAAGTCCTCGAGGAATCTGCCGAACGCGTCGTGGCGCGAATGCCAGTTGCCGGAAACCGGCAGTCCCTCGGACTCCTGCACGGCGGCGCAATGGCAGCACTGGCAGAGTCGGTGGGCAGCTGGGCGGCGCTTATCCACGCCAGCACGATGGGCAAAGTAGCGGTGGGGGTGGACATCAACGCCACCCACCACTCGTCGGGAAGGGAAGGCTTTGTCACCGCGACCGCGACGGCAATCCGGCTCGGCCGCACGCTGACGAGCCATGAGGTGGTGGTTGTGGACGACGCTGGAAAGCGCCTGTGCACCGCTCGAATCACAAACGCGATCGTAGAAAAGCGCGGCTAAAGGCTCCTACTCCGAGTAATCGTAGAAGCCCTTTCCGGCTTTTCGTCCAAGCTCGCCGCGAGCAACCATGTCGCGCATGAGCTGCGGCGGGGCAAAGCGCGGACCAAGCGTGGATTCGAGGTACTCCGCAATGCCCAGCCGGACATCCAGCCCAACGATGTCTGTCAGCGCCAGAGGACCAATAGGGAACTTGTACCCCAACACCATTGCGTTGTCGATGTCCTCTGCAGAGGCCACACCTTCTTCGACCATGCGAATAGCCTCGAGTGCGATTGCCACGCCCAGCCGGGAAGACGCGAAGCCTGGCGCGTCCTTGACCACAATGGGTGTCTTGCCTAGGCCCGCAACCCAATCGCGCGCGCTTTCCACCAATGCATCAGGTGTCGAGTCCGCGACAACAATCTCAACCAACTTGGACGCCGGCACCGGGTTGAAAAAGTGGAGACCGATGACGTCATTCTCCACCGACTTGGCGAGTTCGGACACCGAAAGTGAAGAAGTATTCGTGGCAATAACAGCCTTCGGCGCATGTTCGCTTATCGACGAGAACGACTGCCGCTTCAGGTCCAGCAACTCAGGGACGGCCTCGACGATAACCTCGCAGTTGGCAAAATCTGCGGGGTCCGTAGACAACGTCAGCCGTGATGCGTATTCCTCGAAGGTTCCCTCAGCGCCGCGTGCCAAAGACCCCTTGATGTCCTTGTGTATTCGACCCCGCGCGGCTTCAATTGCGTCTTCATTGATGTCTACAACGTGGACGTTCGCCCCGGCGAGGACGAAAGCATGGGCGATGCCGCCGCCCATTCGTCCGCCGCCAAGAACTCCGATGTTGGTGGGCACGCTCATAGGTGGGATCTCCTTAGGTATGGGGTCTACTTCTTCTTGTTCTTTTTCCGGTCCAGGAAAGCCTGCATCCGGTCGAACTTCGCTTCGGACTCGAACAGGATGGCCTGGGCAAGATTGTCTACCTGCGGATGTGCGCCTTCCGGCATGGCCAGAACGGACTTGGTAATGCGCACTGCAAGCGGGTCCTGTTTGCCAATCCGTCCGGCCAGCTCGAGCGCTTCGGCTTCGAGCTTCTCCGGTTCTGCCAACGAGGAAACCAGCTGATGTCGCAGAGCTTCTTCGCCATCGAGGACCCGGCCGGCTAACAGGATGTCGCGGGCGAGTGGCTCACCGACCGCAGCACGTAGCCGCCAGGTGCCTCCCGCGGCAGCGATGATGCCCAACCCAGCCTCTGGCTGGCCGAACTTGGCACGTGCGGTAGCTACCCGAAAGTCGGCAGCGAGTGCGAGCTCGAGTCCTCCTCCGAGGGCGTAGCCGTCGATAGCCGCGATGACGGGCATGGGAAGCTTGGCGATCCGGTGGAAGATTGTGTTGTTAATACCGCGCAGCGCATCATCGCGGCGGCGCTCACGCAACTGCGCGATGTCTGCGCCGGACGCGAAGATCCCATCGGTGCCGACGATGATTGCTACCTGGGGGTTCTCTTCTAGGTAGGCACACACAGCGTGTAGCTCGTCCACCATGGTCTGGTCGATGGCATTTTTCACCTCGGGGCGGGAAAGACGAATGATCAGGGTTGCCCCGCTGTCCTCAACAGTGAGGGCAGAAAACCTAGAAAATTGGTTGCTCAACGTCTACACCCTTTCGATCGCAATGGCGGTACCTTGCCCGACCCCCACGCACATCGTGGCGATGCCACGTTCCGAATCTTCCTGTTCCATGCGGTTGAGCAGGGTGATCGTGATGCGCGCACCGGATGAGCCAAGCGGGTGGCCAAGTGCGATGGCACCGCCCCAACGATTGACCTTTTCCATGTCCAACCCAAGCTCACGGATGCAAGCCAATGATTGCGTGGCGAAAGCCTCATTGAGTTCGATCGCCCCGACGTCGTTGAGATCCCAGCCGGTTCGCTCCAGCACGTTCCTCGTTGCAGGCACCGGGCCCATTCCCATGATCTCCGGTGCAAGACCGACCGCAGAGGAGCCGCGCACTGCAGCGCGCGGTTTCAGGTTGTACTTCTCTACAGCTCGCGAGCTAACGACGAGGATGGCGGAGGCGCCGTCGTTTAGCGCGGAGGAATTTCCTGCAGTCACGACGCTGCCGCCGGCGACGACGGGGCGCAGCTTGGCCAGGACCTCGGTGGTCGTTCCGGGCCGAGGACCTTCGTCTGTGTCCACGACGGTCACATTGCCTTTGCGGTCCTGTATCTCAACCGGAACGATTTCGGAACTGAAGCGACCAGACTTGATGGCCTCGCTCGCCAACTTCTGCGAGCGTACAGCGAACTCGTCAGCCTCTTCGCGCGTGATGTTCTTGACGCGAGCGACCTCTTCGGCGGTCTCAGGCATGGAGAAGGTTGTCTTTTCTTGGTCAGCAAACGTGGGGTTGATGAAACGCCAGCCGATGGAAGTATCGAAGGTTGCGCCGGGCTTGGCAAACGCTTTGTCTGGTTTCTCCATGACCCACGGTGCGCGTGACATAGACTCCACGCCGCCTGCGACAACTACATCGGCCTGTCCTGTCTCCACCATCGCTGCTGCCAGCGAGATCGCGGACATACTGGAAGCACAGAGACGGTTGACCGTGATACCTGGGACGGTATCCGGGTAGCCGGCGAGAAGCCAGGCCATTCGGGCGACATTGCGATTCTCTTCGCCTGCACCATTTGCGTTGCCAATGATCACGTCGTCGACGGCTTCGGGAGGCAAGCTCGCGTCCTCAACGACGGATTTGATCACGAGCGCGGCCATGTCATCGGGGCGTACGGATGAAAGAGCCCCGCTATATCGGCCGACCGGGGTACGTTTGCCGGAAACTAAGAGTGCATTCATGGGGTGTTCCTTCTGTATCAAGTACTGGTTTGCTGCCGTGGCTACGCGCCGCTGAATTTCGGCGTGCGCTTTTCGTTGAAAGCCTGGAAGCCCTCGAAATAGTCTTTTGATGAGCAAAGCTGACCTTGGGCTAGGTTCTCCTGTTCGATCGAGGACCAAAGCCCAGTGCCGTGATCACGAATGGCGTGGACCAGCTTTCTGCTGGCGAGAAATGCCTGGGTTGCGCCGCGTGAGGCTCGTTCAACCCTTTCCCGAGTAAAGTCGAACAGCTGATCTTTGGGGACAGCCCTGGAGAACAATCCTGCCTCTACCGCTTCGGTGCCACTCATCATTTCCCCGGTAACGATGAGATCCATGGTGCGGTGCGCACCAAGTCGCTCGAAAAACAGTGCGTGACCACCAGAATCGAGCGTGGCCCCGAGGTTGGCAAACGGGGAGCCAATCGTTGCATCGTCAGCCACGTAGACAATGTCGGTGGCGATGGCCAAGCCAAGTCCGACCCCGAGGCACGGCCCGTGTACTGCAGCAAACGTGGGTGCCGGGAACTCGCTCATCTTCTTCAACACGGGGGTGACCTTGTTGGCCAGGTAGTCAGTGGCGTCATCATTGCGAGGGTCGAGTCCCTTGATGTTGCGGCCGGCGCAGAAGCCCTTTCCTTCGCCTCGAAGAAGCAGGGCGCGGACTCCGTGCTGTGCGGCTTCGTCGTAAATCGCCCCAAGTTCAGCGAGGTCATCCTCCCCGAGTGAGTTCATGGCCTTCGGGTTGTTCAGCACGACCTCGGCGTAGTTTTCGCCTTCGTTAGTGTAGATAGTCAGATCGATCATGGTGAGCCCCTATGCGTCGTAGTCAACGGTGATTGATGATCCGGTGGCGTGGGTCTGGCAGGTCAGCACGAAGCCCTGCTCTACTTCGTCGGGTTCGAGGGCGAAGTTTTCGTCCATCTCGTACTCGCCGTCGATGACCTTGGCGCGGCAAGTACCGCACACGCCACCCGCGCACGCAAATGGGACGTCGGACCGCACACGAAGCGCAGCGTTGAGGATGGTCTCGTGCGCGGACACAGGTGACTGGACCTGGCCAGATAGACCATCAAGGGTGAAATCAATCTGGACGTTGTCTCCGTCCGGATCGGCTTCCACCGCGCGACCTTTGTTGCCGTCATTCTTAGTTGGCGTGCCGGTAGTGAACAGCTCGTAGCGGACTTTCTCGGCGTCTACATTCCGATCCGCGAGGGTGTTGCGGCACAGCTGCACTAGCTCGAAGGGGCCGCACAGGAACCACTCGTCCACGCCATCGACGTCGATGACGTTGTCCAACAGTGAATTGAGCTTTTCGTGGTCGATGCGTCCCGAAAACAGCGGGTTGATCCGCTGTTCTCGTGTCAGGATGTGGTGAACGGCGAAGCGTGATGGGAACTTGTCCTTGAGGTCTCCAATCCTGTCCGCGAACATCACGTCGCCGCCGCCACGATTGGAGTAGACAAGTTCCACTGAAGCGTCTTCTACGCCACGCAGAACGGCTGTGGCAATTGCCATGATCGGCGTGATGCCGGATCCAGCCGCGATAGCAACGACGCGTGGACGTTCGATTTGACGCAGCTCGTTTTCAACAGCAGTCGGGTCGTTCAAGCCAGTCATGCGGATTCTCGAGGTAAACGCGCCCTGTGGGTTCATCACATCGATCCGGTCGCCAGCTTTGAGCTGCTCGTTGGCCCAGGTAGAGAACTTGCCGCCGAAGTCTTTCTTGATGCCTACGCTCAGAGTTCCACCGGTAGGCGCGGAGCACAGTGAATAGGAGCGCCGTAGCTCCTCGCCGTCGATGGTGGCGCGTAGGGCGACGTATTGGCCCGGTGCGTAGTTGTAGTCGTTGCGTAGTTCCTCGGGGACGCTGAAGCTTACCTCGACAGCTTCGTCGGTGAGCTTCTTCACCTCCGCTACCTCGAGGGAGTTGAACTTGGCTTTCTTGCGCGCCGAGGTTTTGGTGTCTGTGGTGGGAGTCATCTAGTGCACCTTGAAGTAGTCGAAGGGTTCAAAACAGGTGTTGCAGGAATAGAGGGCTTTGCAAGACGTGGAGCCGAAGGGAGTGATCTCCTTCGTGTCATCGGAGCCACAGTGCGGGCACGTGATGCGCGGCGGCGCTCCCAACGTGAGCAGGACCGGTCCGGACGATTGCTCAGCGCGCCCCTGTGGCGGCGCGATGCCGAAGCTACGGAGATTCTCGCGGCCGGTTTCCGTGATCCAGTCCGTAGTCCACGCCGGGTTGAGTACAAGGTCCACCCGAAAATCCTCATAACCCGCCTTAGCCAGTGCCAACTCCACATCGTTGGTGATGTGGCCCATGGCCGGACATCCGGAGTAGGTCGGAGTGATGGTGATGACCGCGGTGTCTCCCTCAAAGTGCGCGTCGCGCAGGATGCCTAGGTCCGCAATTGAAATCACGGGAATCTCCGGGTCGGGAACCTGCGCGGCGACATCCCAGAGCCGCGCTTCGCTTTCGTTGGTGGGGCGGTGAGCCTGTTCGGTGATAGCCAACGATCCTGTCCTTCCGTGGTGGGGTTAAGCAGGGCTTGCTTACCAAGTCGCGCCCGGGTGCTGCCGGGCTAGGAACTGCATCTCGCCGAGGATGTAACTGCGGTACTCGGAGAACCGCCCGGTCCGGTGCCCGCTCATTGCCTGTGCAACGTCGGGAACACCGAGCTCCGCGTGATCCAGGACCGCACTCATCCGCGTATCAAACTCGTCGCGCAAGGAGGATGGAAGCACGCCAATGCCGGCGGTAGCGACCTCGTGGTGGATCGGAAGATCCTCGAACAGTTCGTCCACGTACGGCCACATGTATTCCAGGCCTGCCTGCATGCGGCGCTTTGATTCGTCCGTGCCGAGGCCTAGGCGCAGGACCCACTGGTTCGAGTGATCTACGTGGTACTGCAGCTCTTTCACGGCTTTGGACGCGATGGATGCGATCATGCTGTCCGATGAATTCACCAGCGCGGTATAGAGGCCGTACATGTAGTACGACACAATCAGCTGGCGGGCGATGGTTTGGCCGAAGTCGCCGTTTTCTTGCTCAACGATCGCTGCGGAGCGGAACTCCTCTTCGTTGCGGAAGTAGGCGAGGTCATCTTCGGTCTTCCCGGTTGCGGTGCCTGCGTAGGTATAGAGGAAGCGGGCGTGCCCGACCAGATCGAGAGCGATGTTGCCCAGCGCGATGTCTTCCTCCATCTCTGGAGCGCGCGAGATCCACCAGCCGAGACGCTGGGCGAGGATCAGGGCATCGTCGCCCAGCATTGTGGCGTACTGGGCGGTGACGCTACTGGCGACCTTGCCAGAAGCGCCCACGTCCTCCGGTGTGATCGCGTCGCCTTGCGACTGCTTCGTTGCAGAATCTTGGGAGGTGAAACTCATAGGTGCGGCACCCCTTCAGACTTTTCAAAGTATGTGGCGTGGCGATACGCCTTACCGTTAGAGGACTCGAAGAAGCCTCCCTTGGAGTCGGGGTCGGAGGCGCTGATCGCTTCGGATGGGACTACCCATACCGAGGTGCCCTCGTTGCGGCGGGTGTAAAGATCGCGCGCATTACGTAGCGCCATGGTGTCATCGGCGGCGTGCAGCGATCCAGCGTGAACGTGTGAGAGGCCGCGATTAGAGCGGACAAATACTTCGTACTGGACCCATTCGTTGCGGTCTGTGCTGTTGCTCATGGGGGTTCCTGTCTTTTCAAATAGGGGCAATTGCTAAACGACGAGCGCGTGGTCCGTCGCTGCCTTACGCTTCGCGTACGCGGCGGCTGCCTCACGGACCCAGGCGCCGTTATCAAAGGCTTCTCGGCGACGCTTCAGGCGTTGGGAGTTCAGCGGGCCGTTGCCCTTGATGACGGATTTGAATTCGCTCCAGTCCAGCTCGCCATAGTCGTAGTGACCTCGTTCCTCGTTCCATTTCAGGTCCGGGTCCTCGAAGGATAGGCCAAGAGCTTCCGCCTGCGGGACAATCATGTCTACAAATCGCTGACGCAGCTCGTCGTTGGAGAAACGCTTGATGTTCCAGGCCATGGACTGCTGGGAGTTTGGCGAGTCCGCGTCCGGAGGGCCGAACATTTGGAGCGCAGGGCCGTAGAAACGGTTGATCGCCTCCTGGGCCATCTGTTTCTGCTCGGGCGTGCCGTGCGAGAGCTCATACAAGATCTCCCAGCCCTGGCGCTGGTGAAATGATTCCTCTTTGCAAATGCGAACCATCGCGCGTCCATACGGCGCATACGAAGCACGGCAAAGCGGGACCTGGTTGCAGATCGCAGCGCCATCGACAAGCCAGCCGATCGCGCCGATGTCTGCCCAGGTTCGGGCGGGGTAGTTGAAAATGGAGGAGTACTTGGCGCGACCTTCGAGGAGTTGGAGAACAAGTTCATCGCGTGAGGTGCCAAGGGTTTCTGCAGCAGAGTAGAGATACAGGCCGTGACCTGCCTCGTCCTGAACCTTGGCCATGAGGATCGCTTTGCGCTTGAGCGATGGCGCTCGGGTGATCCAGTTGGCTTCGGGCTGCATGCCAATGATCTCGGAGTGAGCGTGCTGGGAAATCTGGCGTGTCAACGTTTTCCGGTAGGCCTCAGGCATCCAGTCTGTGGGCTCGATGCGAGAGTCCTCTGAGATGAGCCGGTCAAAGAGGGCTTGCCCGTCAGCCGCTACCTGCTGGGCGGCTTTTGTTTCTGTCACGGGGGAGAGGTGAGCGGGGGTCATCGAGTCCTCCTCGAGTGTGAATTACTAACCGATCGTTCGGTAAGTCTATGTCGGTACACGTGTGGCGTCAACCACATTGGAGGAATGGGGAGTGAGGAGCTACTTTTCTGTGGGCGGATGAGACGTGGTGCGCGACATTCCACGGAATTCTGCGATGGCGCGTTCGCCGTCGTAAATGGTGACGTCGGTAAGTCCATTACGGCCCCAGGTCTGGGTTTGGCGGGCGACGCCGCGCAGGGTGGTGCCGATCTTGCCTGGGGCGATGAAGTGGATATTCACCTGGGAGGCGACGGTAGGGGTCGCAGTTGTGGTGTTGCACGCGCCGGCGAAGAGAGCATCTGCGAACGTGAACAAGATTCCACCTTGGATGGTGTCAAAGCCATTGCACATTTCCTTGGTGATGGTCATTTCACCTTCGGTATGGTTTGGCTCCACCTTTGTGATGGTGATGCCGAGAAGGGCAAGCGAATTATCCTGCTCATACATCGATTTCACCTGCTCGGTGTCTGGTGTGAACATGACATTAGGACCAAAGATCGTGTGCATGGTGTGTCCTCTGAGGTATTGGCTGGGTTGTTAATTGCGTAAGCATAGAGAGATTGAAGGCGGTGTGCACAGGATTTGGGGAACTGTAGGCTCGACGTGTTGGGCAGGCGGGAAGTGCTCTTAGGATGGGTGGTGTTGAGGAAATAGAGATGAAAGAGGATTCGACGTGGGGCAAACGGATACTTCGCCTGGGCGCGGGCGTCCCGGCTATACCAGGGACGAGGTAATCGCTGAGGCGATTGATGAATTCTTGGACCGGGGGTATGAGGCGACATCGATGGGAAGTTTGGCTCAGCGGTTGGGGGTGTCAAAGTCGGCGATTTACCACCATGTTTCCTCTAAGGAGCAGCTCCTCGAAGAGGCCACGACGGTTGCCCTCGATGCGCTTTCCAGTGTGGTTGACCAGGCGCAAGGTCTTGATGGGGGGATCGAACACAAGCTGCGGTTTCTCATCGACGGTGCGGTGAAGGTTTTAGGGGAGCGGCAGGCCGAGATTGCGCTTTTGCTACGTCTCCGGGGGAACTCCGACGTGGAAAAACGTGCGCTTGACCGTCGCCGCGCGATCACAGGGACGATGGTCGAACTAGTCGCAGAGGGGCAAGAAGCGGGGGTAATTCGAAGCGACATCTTGCCAGGCGTGGCGGCGAGGCTGATCTTTGGTGTGGTGAACTCGATGGTGGATTGGTACCAGCCGCAAGGGGAGTCGCCGCTGGATGAATTGGCCGATATGGTGCAGCGTTTTGTATGGGAGGGGGTCTCCTGTCGCAGATAGCGAAGCCTTTTTGAACGAAAGGGGTGGTGTGCATTGCAAATCATTTTGAAAATGTTGTGGAAAACACTCACTTCGCGATGTAGCCTAACTCACAAGGAACTGACCGATTGGTCAGTAAACATTGGCCGGTGCCATCCGGCTACAGCGAGAAAGGTGCATCCCCTTGACTGCAAACTACGACATCACTTCCACATACGCCGGCCCTTCGACCTCGATTGAGTACGCCTCAAGGGACGAGATCACAGCGCTCCAGACAGCCCGTATGAAGAACACGCTGCGCC
Source organism: Corynebacterium sp. Marseille-P8863 (assembly GCF_946902955.1). NCBI lineage: Bacteria > Bacillati > Actinomycetota > Actinomycetes > Mycobacteriales > Corynebacteriaceae > Corynebacterium > Corynebacterium sp. Marseille-P8863. The sequence goes on from NZ_CAMPQC010000016.1 coordinate 46,274, forward strand.
ACGCGTACTACCACGTTGACCACTATCACAATGCGTTCGATGAAGCGGGGGTGCACCCCGACGACTTCAAGGAGCTTGCTGACCTCTCCAAGTTCCCGCTGACGGACAAATCTGACCTGCGTCGAAACTACCCGTTCGGAATGTTTGCAGTGCAGCAGCACCAGATCGCCCGCGTCCACGCTTCTTCCGGCACGACGGGCCTGCCCACAGTGGTTGCTTACACGCACAAGGACGTGGAAACCTGGGCAGAACTCATGGCGCGGTCCCTGCGCGCGGGCGGTGTCCGACCCGGCGACAAGGTGCAGGTTACCTTCGGGTATGGACTTTTTACTGGCGGACTTGGTGCCCATTATGGTGTGGAGAAGCTTGGAGCAACCGCCATTCCTACCTCAGGTGGCCAGACGGAGCGCCAGATCCAGATCATGCGCGACTTTGAGCCAGACGCCATCCTCGGCACGCCCTCGTACATGCTTAACGTGCTCGACCGGATGCGCGCCGAAGGGCAGGATCCGCGTGAATCGTCGCTACGCGTCGGCATCTTCGGCTCTGAGCCGTGGACCCAAGGTATGCGCGAGGAGCTGGAAAACGGATGGGGCATCGACGCAACCGACATTTACGGTCTGTCCGAGGTCATGGGGCCGGGTGTTGCGCAGGAGTGCATCGAGACCAAAGACGGTCTGACCATTTGGGAGGACCACTTCTACCCGGAAATCCTGGACTTGGAAACTGGACAGCCCGTTGAAGACGGTGAGTTCGGCGAGCTGGTTGTCACCCCACTGACCAAAGAAGCATTCCCTGTCATCCGGTACCGCACCCACGACATCACCCGATTGCTTCCAGGAACAGCCCGCTCGATGCGACGCATCGACCGCATTTCTGCGCGAAACGACGACATGATCATCCTTCGCGGCGTGAACTGTTTCCCCAGCCAATTTGAAGAGATCATCACTGAGGATTCTAAGCTGCGACCGCGCTACCAGTGTGTACTTGACCGGAAGGGCCGCATGGACAATCTCACTCTCGTGGTCGAACATTCGCCGGAAGCGAGTGAGGCTGACATTGAACTGTCGTCGCGGACTTTGAAGAAAGCCATCAAGGACCGCATCGGAATCACGGTAGATGTAGTGATCAAGCCACACGTGGATACCGGCGAAGGTAAGGCGAAGCGCCTGGTGGACAACCGCCCGAAAGGGTAGCCCCTGAGCAAACGGCCCGAAAGGACCAACAGTGACAACTTCACCCAGAAAAGAATCCAGCCTCATCGCAAATGAGCCAACCACACGCGAGAAACTCACGAATGAGCATAAACGCGTACTGGGTGGTGCTCTCGTCGGCACCACGATCGAGTGGTTCGATTTCTTCATTTACGCCCAAGCAGCGGGATTGATTTTCGCGACGCAGTTTTTCAACCCCGTTTCGAATGACTCCCCGGGGCTGGCGCAGATTATCGCGTGGGCCTCACTAGGCATCTCCTTTCTCTTCCGCCCGTTTGGTGCGATTATCGCTGGCCATCTGGGTGATCGTATGGGACGAAAACCTGTCCTGGTCATCACGCTGATGGGTATGGGGATAGCTACGTTTCTCATGGGGCTCTTGCCGACGTATTCCGCGTGGGGCATTGCAGCGCCAATTCTTCTCGTGGTGCTGCGAATCATCCAAGGCATGTCTGCTGGTGGGGAGTGGGGCGGTGCTGCGCTGATCGCGGTCGAGCACGCACCCGCGGTGCGGCGTGGCTATTTTGGTGCCTTCCCGCAGCTCGGTGTCCCACTAGGAATGATGCTGGCGACCATTATGATGCTGACGCTAACGGCTGCGATGTCACCCGAGCAGTTTGAAGCGTGGGGATGGAGAATCCCATTCCTTTCGTCGTTGGTGCTCATTCTGGTTGGATTCTTTATCCGAAAGAGCGTCGAGGAATCTCCGGTGTTCACGGAGATCGAAGAGTTGCGCGAGCGCTCCTCCGCGCCGCTCAAAGATCTCTTTGCTGGGCATTCAAAGTTGGTGGGTCTGTGCGCACTGATCTTCGCAGGTAACAATGCGGCTGGGTACCTCGTGATTGCATTCTTCGTGTCGTATGGGTCAAAGGTGCTTGGCTTTCCGCGTGCAACGGTCCTAGGAATCATGCTGCTGGCGAGCGGCGCATGGTTCCTCTCAACGCTCATCGGCGGTTTGCTCTCTGATGTAGTGGGGCGAAGGACCATCTTCATCTGGGGCTACCTTGCACTGATCCTCTGGGCGCTCCCAACGTGGGTGCTCGTTGACTCGGGGCAAATCTTTCTGTTTGCGATGGGCACTATCGTGCTCGGGAGCCTGCTCGGGTTCACCTACGGTGGCCAGCCGGCGCTATATGCGGAAATGTTTCCAGCTTCTGTACGTCTCTCCGGTTTGAATATCGGGTACGCCCTGGGCTCGATTATTGGTGGTGCGTTTGCTCCGATGATCTCGCAGATGATCTTGGAACGCAGCGGTAACGCAATCTACATCGGTGTGTACATCGCTATCGTGTGTTTGATTTCCCTCCTCGGCGTTCTCGGGGTTCAGAAGGGCATTCAAGGACGGAGCCTGAGCGAGTAGATCGTTCCTGATTTCGGCTGAGGAGGCCTGCTATCCGTGACATGCTCGGAACATGAGCATCGAGTTTGAGCAGGCGTCTTTCCGTGGCACGGCGTATCAGGTGGATGACCTCGATTCGGTCGCGATCCTGTTCGCGGGGAAGGAAAAACGCGGGATCTATCGGCTAAGCTTTGAAAACGGTGAGGCGTACGTCGGGCAGGCCGTAGACGTTGTCCGAAGGTTTGCTAACCACCACCGTCGATGGGATGACATCGTTGGTCTCGAATTCTTCCCGGTGCCCGAGCCCGAACCGCTGCTGGCGGCAGAGCGCATCCTCATCGCAGAGACCGAACGCGTGAGCCCGGTGCGCAACGTGGTGGATACGAAGCGGCCGCGCGGCGACAAAGACTACGTCATCGAGGTGACCGAAGGCAACAGCGTATCCCTGCCGTGGGACCGTTCGAAGCGGACGGCGGTGTCTGATCTCGTGCAGCCGGCTTCCCGAGCAAAGTTTTTCAAACTTGCTCGCCGTCCCGACTACTTCTTCACCCGCGAGATCGCCGGGTGGTTTATTCATGAGACGATTCCGGACCCGGTGGCCACAGAAGGAAAGCTCTGGACCGCGACGGTAATGCCCTCGACCAATCGGCAGCGCGACTACTTCCGCACCTTCTGCATCAGCACGGGGAACATCGAGGTGATGGTCGGGGAGATGTACGACGGAGAGCATCCGCAGGTGTGGATCAACACCGAGCGGAACGAGGATCTGCAGAAATACTACGGGGACCACGACGGCTGGCAGGTCGACGAGGTCGACTACCCGATTGCGGAAACAACGCGGTGGACCTTCAACGCCTACTTCCTGTACGACATCCTCGCAGGTACAGAGGATTTCCCTGCTCGCGACGCGATGGTGGAGAGCGCGTACGCCCTCAACGTCCGGATGATGCGGCACGGAGGCACGATGTACCGGCGCTTCCACAGTGCGGAGCTCGCGACCGATCTACTCGGTGCGGCAGCGAAGTGGGGAAACCCGGAGTGGTGTACCCCATGAGGCCAGCCGCTGCGAGAACCTTAAACTTTGGTGGCTTAACCTTTCGCGTCTGGCAAAACGTGAAACCTTAGGCCCCTAAAGTTTCACGTTTCCCGAAACCTCAAAACTTCTCACGGTAAAATTGCGTCGCAATCCAGCCTGCGCAGCGCAGGCGGCGCGCCTAGAGCCCCGCGACATCCTCCGCCAGCATCGCCTGGTCCACCTTGATGCCCACGGCCGCGCCCGCGCCCATCGCCTGCGGCACCTGATCCGGCGAGCTCACCACGTTGCCCGCGGCCCAGAGCCCGCTTATCGACGTCCCACCACCGTCCACCCGCACCCAGCCGTCAGCCGTGCCGTCGACGGTAGCGCAGCCGGCCTGCTTGAGCAGCGCGTCGTTGGGGAGGAAGTCGGGCCCGGTGAAGCAGGCGTCGAACGCGGTGGCGGCGTCGCCGGCGCGCACGACCACGCCGGTTGCGGAGGCGGCGTCGGGGTCCACGCGGGTGACCGGGGCGTCGCTGATCGTGGCGCCGAGGGCGTGGAGGAGGTGGCGGGTGGCGTCGTCAAGCGAAAGCCCGTTGGGGAAGAAGGTGAGGCGGTCGGTCCACTTGGTCAAAAGCTTTGCGACGTTCACCGTAAACGGCGGATTCGCGCCGCCGATCAGCGCGATGCTGCGGCCGCGGACTTCCCAGCCGTGGCAGTAGGGGCAGTGGAAGACGCGCGTGCCCCACAGTTCTCGCAGGCCGGGGACGTCGGGAAGGCGGTCGGTGATGCCGGTGGCGACGACGACGTGGCGGGATCGGAGCACCTCGCCGGTGGACAGCGTGGCGAGCCAGCCGCCGTTGGTGGGAGAGAGCGCGTCCGCGGTGGCGCGGACGAGGGTGCCGCCGAAGGATTGGAACTCGGTGAGGCCCCGATCGCGCAGCTCCATCGGCGGAACGCCGTCCATGCCGAGGATGCCGTGGGCGTGTTCGCTGAAGCGATTGCGGGGCTGGCCTGCGTCGATGAGCGTGACCCGACGGTTGGCGCGGGCGAGCGTGATCGCTGCGGCGGTGCCGGCGAATCCGCCGCCGATGACGGCGACGTCGGTGCGGGCGTTGTCAGTGTTCGGCATGCGGGGTCCTCTTTCGACGGCGTGGTTTGGGCTGGTCCACACGCCACCGTAGCGATATGGGGGCGCTGCAAACGGAGCTAGCTCCATCTACAACAGCGCCGCCCGGAAAACCCCAGGTCGCGGTCCGACGGTTCGGCCAAATGGAGCTAGCTCCTTTTAGACCCGCTTTGCCAACCTTCCCCAGACGTGTCCAAAAAGTCAATGGACTCCTTGTCCAAAAACTCTATGGACATAACAAACCTTCCCCAGATGAAGGAGAGATCGGAGCGTCGTGAAGTCTCGACGATGTGCGCATGAGAGAAGTTTCTTGCTCCGGCCAGTTTGCGCGATGCCAATGGGATAACCTGGTCAGAGACGTGTCACCATAAGCAGAGGAGTTTCCCGAATGGGTTTTCAGACCCCGATGATCGAGCTCGAAAAGTTTCTGGAGCGGACTAACAACGGGACGATCCAGTTGCCCGATTTTCAGCGTGGCTACAAGTGGGACGAAGAGCGAGTCCGGCAACTCCTGATTACGGTGCTGCGAGGACACCCCATGGGCGTGGTCATGCTTCTGGAGACTGGAAACGACCAGATTCGATTTAAACCACGGCCAGTCGAGGGGACGGAATTTCCAGAGGGAACGAAACCACAATTCCTGTTACTCGACGGTCAACAGCGGCTCACTTCTCTCACGCAGGCGCTGTCGGGTGACGGTGTAGTGCAAACCAAGGATTCTCGTGGCAAATTGTTTGGCCGTCGTTTCTTCGTAGACATCAACCTGGCTGTAGAAGATCCGCAGAATATCGAGGAGGCGGTAATCGCCGTACCTGAAGACGGCAAGATCAAGACGAACTTTGATCGAGATGTTGTGCTCGATCTGAGCACGCGTGAAGCACAGCAAGAGCAAGGCTATATTCCGATCACTCTGTTATATGACTCAGAAGCGTGGTTTTCCTGGGCGATGACGGCACCGAACCCGGAGGTCGTCCAGCGCTTCGGCAGTCAATTTGTTTTCCCAGCGAAGAGTTACAAACTTCCTGCGATCGAATTGGATCGAGAGACTGACAAAGCGGCTGTGGCGACGGTATTCGAGAAGGTAAACATTGGTGGGCTACCGCTCAACGTGTTTGAACTTCTTACAGCAATGTTTGCCGGTGACGCCGACTACTACGCCAAGACGAAGAATGATTTCCGGTTGAACGATGACTGGCAAGAAACCCGTCAGTACTGGGCGAAGTACCCCGTCCTGAACAAGGTGGAGAACACTGATTTCCTTCAAGCCGTCACCATGCTTGTGAGCTTGAAGCGGAAACGCGAGGCTGCTGAACGCAGCCGCAAGATTGGTGTCACAGCAAAGCGCGAGGACGTACTGAAACTCACGCTTCCCGAATATCTTGACTGGCGCGACCCGCTTCGGGATGCGTTTATCTGGGCTGCGGACTTCCTCGCCGATCTCCACATCTTCCAGGCGGCTGATGTTCCATACTTGAAGCAGCTTGTGCCGCTGGCTGCATTGCGTGTCGAGCTTGGGGCCGACGCGGATCTCCACCAAGTCCGTGCACGCCTGGTCAAGTGGTATTGGGCTGGTGTTTTCGGCGAGTTATACGGCAGCGCAATTGAAACTCGCTTCGTTCGGGATCTTGAGATGGTCCCAGCGTGGGCCCGCGATGTCTCGGCGCCAACCCCACGCACTGTGGCAGATGCCAACTTTGTCGAGTCTCGCCTGCATTCCATGCGAACTCGGAACTCTGCAGCGTACAAGGGGATTATGGCACTGATCATGGGGAACGGATGCATTGATTGGATGGAAGCCAAGACGTTCGGTGCCTACCAATACCAGCAGCTTGCGGTGGATATCCACCATATCTTTCCGCAGGACTGGTGCAAGAAAAACGAGATTGACTCGGAGCAGCGTGAGTCCATCGTGAATAAGACGATGCTCAGTGCGAGGACGAACCGGATCATTGGCGGCGTAGCCCCATCACGCTATTTGGCCGAAGTGCAGGAGAGAACTCAGCTTAGCGCAGCGGAAGTCGATGAGATCCTGGCAACGCACGTAGTCTCCCCGGCGGCGATGCGCGGAGATGATTTTGCGTCGTTCTTCTCTCAACGCCGTGAAGCACTTTGCATGCTGGTTGAAAAAGCAATGGGCAAGGCAGTGCCACGGGATGTAGCCGATGGCCGAGGCGAAGAGGACTCAACGCACTTCGAGAGCGTTGATGAGGATCCAAACGAGCTGGAATGATGCCGACACCTGGCGAAACCTACACATCCCGCAGCCGCTCCACTGCGTAGTCGAAAACGATGCGTTCCTGCTCGATGCGCAGGCACCCGGTGGAGGAGTGGCTGCGCAGGTAGTCCAGGGCGTCGGCCTCCTCAGAAGTAAGTCGCGCTGGGGTGAAGCGGCTGGGGTTTGGCTCTTCGACGGCGAGGGCGTCGTGGTCGCGGGCGGTGTCGATGTCCATGAGTATCGACCGGGTGTGCGGCAGGTACTTGCGTACCGTGTCCAGGATGTAGAAGCCGTAGGAGTCCATGTCTCCCCAGTACAGCACCTCTTTCGAGGCAAGCCACGGCAGCTGTTTCGCCAGTACCTGTGCCAGTAGGCCGCTGCTGAAGATCGCGATGGTGTCCGGCATATCTGGCAGGGCGAGGAAGGTGTGGTGGTTTTCCACGAACAGCACGCGGTGGGCCGGCAGATCGATGAGTTCAGAAAGCGGGCAGGACCAGTGCCGCACCCCGCAGAACGCCACGCTTGCGTCAAGGCTACGCAGCTCCATCAGGACCGGCTTGTCGCGAAACGTCAACTCGCCGACTACGGCAGTCAGTACTGCGCGGTGGGCCTCCACCCACTTAGAATCCACGCCGAAGATCGGGAGTTCACGGACGTAGTAGTCAGACGCGTCATGCGTGCGCAGCCACCGCACCACGCTGACAAAGCGGGCGACGGTGGCATCATCCCACGCCTCCCACGCAGCGAGCTTGTTTATCAAGGGGCTACGGACGTCGTCGCCAAGTGAGGCGGCAAAGCCGTCGAGCAGCGTGTTGATGCGCAGCCAATGCTTAGCGCGACCGGCAACGCGGGCAGCAGTGGCGGGGCTGTCCAGCACTACGCGCGCCGGGAGTGCGTAGGTGCCCAGGTAGCCGAGCTTCTTCTCCTCCCACTCCGCAGTGATGCGGCTGCGCTTCCATTCCTGGATCCAGGCCTGCACCGCGCGCCCCTCATCAAGCTCGGCGGCACGGCCCGTCGGTGGCAGCAGGTTCACCGTGAGCGGCGAGAAATCGCCGGCAAGCCAGGCCCGGTGGTTGCGGGCATAGAACGTGGCAGCGCGTGTGCGTACCTGGTCACAGGTCTTCATCGAGGGCCTCCTCGATGGTGAGTGTGCTGGTCTGCGAGTGCTTGCGGTCCGGGCACTCCACCATCAGCACGCCGCCGATGTAGTCCTGCACCGTCTGCAAAAGCTTCTCGGGCGTGGCGAGGATCATGTGGAATCCGAACTTTCTGAACGCTCCCATGGCCGCGCGCGTGAATTCGGCGTCGGCGCGGTCGAAGGCTTCATCCAGCACGATGGTGCCAAAGCGGGGGTACATCGCATCCTCAACCTCGACCACGGATTTGTTCGCTTGCGACGGGTTCGCGCCCATCCCCGTGAGCCGGTAGCGCAGCGCGGCGGCGAGGCAGAAGGAGGAGAGCTTCTGGGCCTGGCCGCCGGAGAGTCCTTCGGCAGAGTCGTATACCGCGCCGCGGACGCCGTCGGTGCCGTACTCCACGCCCAGGAACTTCACGTGCTGACGCGTGTCCAGGCGCAGCTTCTGTTCGCGGGCGCTCGTGGTGTCGGAGATCGTGACCGCCTCGATCACCTCGCGGATTGTGTGGAAGCGGCGCTCGCTGTCCTCTAGATCGGCCTCGTTGATCATGCCGTCGAGCGTGGTGTCGATAAGCTCGATGAACTTGCGGGCGATCTGCGGCTGCGCCTCGCGGACCTCAATTTGCAGGTGCGTGCCGGGGTAGAACTCGACCTGCGCCAGGGAATCGTTGATGGTTTGGATGGACTTGCGCGTATTGCTGGCGGCCTCGCGGATGAGGCGGCGGAGGCGGCCGAAGTGCGTGCGCGTCTGTTCTTGGAGGAGGTCCTTGAACTCCTGCTCGAAGCTCGGCAGGTTCTCCGTTTCAAGGCGGTCCAGCTCGGACAAGAACGCCTGCTGGTAGCTCTTGTCCGCCTGCAGGTCGCCCTTGCGGCTCTCCCACTTGTGCAGGTAGCGGTGCATTGCGTCGAGCATCCGGCTCTCGCACTTGAGGTCGCGGCGGTTGAGTTCGTCGAGCTCGGCGGTGATGGCCTTGCGCAGCTGCTCGTGCACGCGGTCGATATTCTTCTCGTCGATGGTGCCGGCACGCTTGGACAGCCTGCCGTGGACCTCCTCCGGTGGGGCTCCGCGCTCGAGGCGCGCCTGAGCCTCGGCAAGCGCCTGTTCCGCCTGCTCGAGCTTTTGGCGCAGCCCGCCGCGCTGTTCAATCAGCCCGTTGAGGTGGCCTTGGGCCTGGCCCAGTCGCTTCTCGCGGACTTTGAATTGCTTCTTCAATTCGGCGACCTCCGCGTTGCCGTCGGTGAGCCGGTCCACCAGCTCCTGCGACTCTGCGAGCAGGCGGGCCGCGGTCGCGGTGTCGATCTCGCTGAAATCTGTTGTCTCTTGGAGACGCTCCACCGTGGAAATCTGGTCGCGGGCCCTCTTCATACGGCGCTTTGCGGTATCGCGCGCCTGCTCCGCCTGCGCTAGCTCCTTGCCCACGCGTTGCAGCTCTACGTGCAGTGCGTCGATCTTGTCGTCCAGATTGCCCCACAACACCCACGTGCTCGTGTCGTCGATGCGCCGGCGGTCGTCCTTCACGTGGTCCGCTTCGCTGTGCTTGACCTGGCCATTGCGGGTTACCGCGCGACGGGCGCGCCGGAACTCATCCAGGGACTCGCAGCACTGGTGGTCGAACCGGCGGGCGAGCTGCGACTGCACCCAGTTGTAAAAGCGCCCGTCGGCCACGTCGATCTTCGTGCCGAGCGTGCCGTGTTGAAAGCTCCGGGGCGCCGCGAACTCCTGCTCCGGTGTGATGCGGGTGTACTGCAGCTTTGCGCCAAGGTGCGTGGCATCAATAGCTGTCGAGACTGCGCGGTAGTGCTCTTCGGGTACCAAGAGTGTGCGGGCGAACCCGCCCATGACGCGCTCGGCCGCGCCCTGCCAGGCGCCTTCGCCTTGACTGACAGAGATGAGGTCGGCCACAAACGGCAGGTCTTTCTCGCGGATGCCGGCCGCGTCGGCGATTATGGCGCGAGCTCGCAGCAGTCGAGAATCCATCGCTGAACTGTACTTGTGCAGCGTTTGCAGCTCGGTCTTGAAGGCTGTCTGGGTCTCCTGCAGCTTGCCCACGAGCTGGATCGCGGTGGTAGCTTTGGCGTCTTCTGCGTCGTGCTGCGCGCACAGGTTGTGCAGGTCCTTTCCCAGCTGGTGTGAAATGCGCGCAAATTCCTCCGCTGAGCCAGGTGGCGTGAGTTGGAGCACCCGCAGCCGGGAGGCGAAGGCTTCCGCGGCCTTGTTGACCTGGTCGAGGCGTGTGCGGCGGCTGTCGCGGGTCATTTCGGCCTTGGCCAGGCCGGTGTCCTGTTTGCCGTCGATAAGCTGGCGCAGCTCCTCGCGCTCGCTGCGAAGCGTCTCTACTTCAGCCTCGCCGGCCGTGATCGCGCCGCCCAGCGCTTCGAGGTCGTTGCGGTGCCGCTCGCAGGCGCGCTCGGCGAATTGCGCCTTCCAGCCGAAGACGAAGGGGTCGAGCCACGCCTGTTCCTCGGCCACAACCGCGGTGGCACGGGCGATCTCCTCGCGAGCATGCGCGGCTTCGCGGACGGGAACGAGGTGCTCGATCTGCTCACGCGCGTTTACCACTGCGGTGTAGGCGCCGTGCAGCGCGGTGAAGTTCTCGGCCGCCTGTTTGGCCACGGCAAACGTGTCGGGCTCCGGAAGCATGAAGGTGCGCATGAGGTGGTTGAGATCCCCCAGCGTCTTCGCTGATTGCGTGCGGTGCAGGAGCTCGAGCGCGCCACTGTCGGCGATGCCCAGCGCTCGCTGCAGCGCGGCGATGAACTGCGGGTGCTTGCGCCCCACGTTCAGCGCATCGCCGTAGTCCTGCTTCGCCTGCGTGATCGGCAGGTTCTTCACCGCAAGCGTTTCAAACTCCGTGAGATCCGCATCGCGCGGCAGTAGCAGATACAGGTCCGTGATGTCCTGGTCAGCGTGCGCGTTGGCGGCGAGGAACATGAGCCTGCAGGCGGTGATCGTCTCGCCCGTGCCGTTTTCGTAGCGGAGGAGCACGCCGCTCCACGTCGCGCCGTTCCGGAGGTACGAGCGGGTCAGCTCATCCAAGTCCTCGGAGTGTTCACGGCGCCACGCCCCGCGGCAGTACGTGATCATGGTGCGCCCGGAACGCTTTTGGTTGTCCGCAGCGGCGTTGAACGAGCGCTTGCTCGGCGGGACCAGGATGGCGGAGATGGCGTCGATGAGCGTGGACTTGCCGGAGCCGGAGGGGCCGGTGATGAGGTAGCCTTCGCGGGCAATGTCGACGCTGTGCAGGCCGTTGAAGGTGCCCCAGTTGTAGACCTGGACACGGGAGAGGCGGAATTGGCCGGGGATGGTGGTCATGGCTGCTGCTCCAGAAAGGTGCGGAAGGATTCGGTGATTGCGGCGATCTCCTCGCCGGAGAAGACGATGCGCAGGACGGGGGAGACCTCGAACCGGCCTTCGGTCGGGGTGTCGATGACGATGGAGTTCCGCTTCATCTTGTTCCACGACGCCGTGAACTGCTTGCGTGGATTCGACTTATCGGTTGTGGATTTCCCCTGGTAGGGCACCGTGGCCTCGAAGACCTCGTCTTCGTTGACAATCGTGCGCTCGGTGGGGCTGGTGGAGACGAGCTCGCGCCGCAGGTGCAGAATTATGACCGTATCCATGAAGGTCAGCGAGGTCTTGCGCAGCATCGCGCGCTTGTCGGGGACGTCCACCTCCCACGCTTTGGTGTAGGCCACGCCCGCGTCATCGTCCACGATGAGCGTGAGGAAGAGGTTGTCCAGCTGCTGCGCGAGCACTTCGCGAGACCCGGACACGGTCTGAAACACCTCCGGCGTCTTGATGCTGGACACGTACGGGCCGCGGATGAGCTCCGCGAGCGCCCTGCGCTGCGGGCCGGTGAGCGTGCCGGTGTCGCCGTCGTAGAGTCTGTTGTCCATTTATGGCCGTCCAATCGTGGTGTCGAATTCAAACCGTTCGTATCGCGCGCGCAGCCTCGTGCCGTCCGCGCGCGTCCAATGCAGCAGCTCGGTGCCGTCCCTTCGCTCGCCGTGCCTGCGCGCAAGTTTGATCAGCCCCACCACGCTCGCAAGCCCCTGGGTCGCAGGGTGCGCGGAGAGCACATCGCTTATCGACGCCCTGCCATCTCGCTCCACCACGTCGTTCACCGCCCCGCGCAGCTCCTCCCAGTCGATCTCGTTCTCCCGGATGCGCTGGCGCATCGCCTCCATATCGATCGACCCCTGCTCATTGATCTCCATGCCGCGGTCGATCTTGTACTCCATCGGGTCGTGCAGCTTCCAGCTGGACAGTGACGTAGGCTGCATCGTTGTTAACTCCAACTCAACACCGACCGGGCTGTGGGTGCCGATGCCCTCCTGCGCGAGCTGCAGCGCCATCTGCTGCGCGGCGTTGATCGACTTGATCAGTGCCTGCTGGGACTCGGCTTCACGGGATTGCACAAAGCGTCGTAAAGAGCGCGAAAGGTTGGTCATGGAATCGTGGACTTGGCCCGACGACACGTCCAGCGTGTCCACGAATTGGCCCAGCTCAGCGCGCTCCATCGGCGAGAGCTTGCGCACGAAGTCGCGCGACAGGACGGTACTCACGGTGGCGTCGAGCTGCTTCGACTGCTCCGGGTCCAAGAAGACCTCGTAGAAACCGCTAAACGCTTTGCCAGCCTCGGACTGCGTGATGAGGTCCACGCCACGGAACACGTTCTCCAGCACGTCGCGCGCGTGAAGCTTCTCCTCGACGATGGACTCACGAAGCTCCCGGTCCACGTCCTCGATCTCCTCGCGCACACGCGAAAAATCGGTGGGAAGGTCGCTGACCAGCGACAGGATCTCCCGCGCCTTTTCCACCGCTTCCTCGTCCGAGATGGAGACAACGCCGTTCATACGAACCTGGTCGATCCGGTGCTGGATAGCATCCCGCTGCGCCTCCAGCCTGCGGATCGCGTTCGCCTCGTCTTCGTCGGTTTCGGCGGCGAGGTCGCGCAAGCCAGTAATGAGGGTGCTCAGCCGCGACTTCGTCACCGACCGCTGCGGATTGGTGAGCTGCTGCACGTAGTCGATCGCCACGTGGGCGTCGGTGGACAACTCGTACAGTTCCTCGCGGGTGCTCTGCGGACTGCGGCGGACCAAGTACCCGTCCTTGACCCAGTCATTGATGTAGGCCACACCGGTCTTCGGCAGCTCCATGCCGGTCTGCTCGCGGATGTCCACCAGCATGGCGTCGACGGCGAGCGCGAAATCGGAGCCAGCGACCTGGCGATTGTCCCCCTCAAACACCGACCGTAGGATGGCCAGGACGGCGGGGGCATTCTTTGCGCGAAGTATCACCCAGGCCGGGTTCGAGGTGGATAGCCTGAGCTGCTCAAGCGTCGTGGCAACCACTGAGATGCTGTTCATGCCTTCAACCTAACAACGGCACCGGACATGACCTGCGGTTTTCTCGAACGGGTGGGCGGTTGGCCTCGATGGAGCTAGCTCCATCTACAACAGCGCCGACCGTAAAACCCCAGGTCGCGGTCTGGCTGTTCGGCCAAATGGAGCTAGCTCCGTTTGCACCAGCGCCGCCCGTGTCGCCTGGCCTGGTGAAACGCCCACGAAACACCCACGAAACGCCAGCCAAGCCAGCCAAGCCAGCCAACTACCCGCCCATCCCAGACTTCCACGCCGCGAGCGTCGCGTGCAGCGGGCGCGGCGCGAAGTTCACCGTGTACGCCCCCGGCTCCGCCTCCGCCTCGAAGCACAGCACGCCGCTGTTGGTTTGCCCGTGCTCGAAGGTCAAGTTCAAGTGGTTGAAACCGGGCGCGTAGCTGGGCTCCACGGTCTTCCCGCTCGGCATGGTGAGCACGAAGTCGCTCTTGGAAATCCACAGCTCGTCATTGGTCATGTTGAGGAATGACACGTCGTGGCAGAGGATGTTGTCCTCGCCGTATTTCCCCATGTCGCGCACCGGCCCGACGCCGATGCGCAAGCCCCCGACGTTCGCCACCTCGCCGGCCTCGAGTGGCGTGAGCTCGAAGGCGCTTTTCGACGGAGCCTCCATCCCCCTCGGACTCACCGGAACCGGATCCTGCACCCCGGATCTTGGGTCGTAATCGTCCGGGCGGTACATGGCGGGCTCCTCGCCCGCCTCCTTGGCTTGCGAGATCCGCTCATCCACCGCCCCGAAATTCGGGAACTCAGCCTCTGCCGTCGGCGAATGTTCCCGACCCTCCGTAGTCTCCGCCCCGCTTGGGCCATCGGTCATCGAGGTGTAGATCAACCCGATCGCCCCGGCCACCGCCAGCGCCAACACGATGACGACCCACCAGTTCTTGAACTCAAACAGCGTTCTTTCCTCCGGGTCGGAAGGGACGTCGTCGCGCCAGTGCTGCCCCGACCCGAACTCGCCAGGCCCGAACACACCGGACCCGCCGGCCCCAGGCTGGTTCGAACTCGGCTGGTACGAGAAGTTCTTGTACGGATTCTGGTTCTTGCTGCTCATGTGCTGGTCCTTTCGGGAGGGCCGGCGAGGCCGCGCCGGGCGCGGCAACGCTTCGAACACCCCTCACAGTACCGGCCGGCGCGCCCCTGCACACGCCCCGCGACAGCTGCCACGTTTCCCGAATCCACCCCCAAGCCCCGCCCCGTACCTCGACGCCCCGCCACCCAAACGGCGCTAGCTCCTTTTGCACGTCGTGCACCTGCAAAACCCCAGGTCGCGACCCAGCCGCCGACCCAAACGGAGCTAGCTCCGTTTGCAGCCAGCCCCACCACCTACACGCCCCCCGATATTCCACGTCCCGAGCCGGTAAAATTGCCCACAACACCCCGAACAACAACCAGAACAACACCCCAGAAACCACCCCAGAAACCACCCCAGGAGCCACGATGAACCAGGATCTCCCCGTCAACCGCCCGGAAGTGTTCGGCGACGCCGACTCCAACGACGACGCCGACCGCGCAACGCGCATCGATACCGTGAACGCCGTGGAACCGAAGCCGGGCGGCGCGCGCCCCGCGGTCAAGCGCATGTTGCAGGGCGACGGCGCGAACCTCATCGTGTTCAACTTCTGCCCTGGACAGGCGCTTCCGGACCACAAGGCGGCGCACCCGATCACGGTGCAGTGCGTCAGCGGATCGCTTGAGTTCGAGTGCGGCGGCGACCGCTTCCCGCTGCAGCCGGGCGAGGTCGTTCACCTGCGCGCCTACGTGCCGCACGCGGTGTATTGCACAGACAGCGCCCCGGAGGAGGGCAACGTGCTCCTGCTCAACATGATCACCGGAGAACGCCACTGAGCCAAACGCCACTAAGTTACAGGTGCACGACTTCCACGTCGTCCCACGCCTCCGCGAGGTACTCGGCGGCGACGAGCCGGTGGCAGGTGCTGGGGTCGGCTTCGGAGCAGAGGAGTACGGCGTCGTTAAACAGCGACTGGTCCAGCGACGAGACCTCGCCGTCGTCGTATTCCGCGCGGAGCTTGCGCGCGAACTCGTCGAACTCGATCTCGTCGTGCCGGTAGGCGTGCATGAGGTCGGCGCTGGGCGCGAGGGAGAGCTCGTGCGTGTACGGCATGTCCAGGATGACCTTGAGGAAGTAGCGCAGGTCGTCCTTCTTAGTAAAGCCGGCGAGTTGGTTCGTGTTGGAGCGACGGATGTCCACCACGCGCCGGGCGCCGGATTCGCGGAGGATGTCGAAGAACTCCTCGGCGCTTTTGTGCGAGAACCCCAATGTGTACAGGCGCATTAGATGATGAACCCTTGCCAGCGGGCGGCCTGCAGCGATTCGTCGAGAAGCTCGCGCTTGGGTGTCAGTTGCTTGACCACCTGGTTGATGTAGCTGTCCACGCGCTGGTTTGCGTTGCGAAGGTCGTAGTACGTGGTCATTTCCTGGTCGTAGTCGGCGAGTGCCTCGGACCAGTTGGTGCGGTGCTGGTAGCCGTTTTCCATGACGCGGAATTCCGGCGCCATGCGCGGCTTGAGCTGCGGGTTCTGCCCCGGCCAGCCGAGCGTGAGGCCGACGACGGGGAACGTATAGCGCGGCAGCTTCAGCGTCTCGATCACCGCGGCCGTGTCGTTGTGGATGTTGCCCAGGTAGTTCGCGCCTAGCCCGAGCGATTCGGCGGCGTTGACCACGTTCTGCGCCATCAGGCACGCGTCAGTGAAGCCCTCCACGAACACCTTCGTCTTGCCCGCGCCGGTCGGGTCGTAGCCCTGTTCGCGCAAGATGGCGGCGTTTCGCGCGGAATCCACGATGAACAGCAGATACACCGGCGCCCGCTTGACGTACTCCTGATTACCGATCTCCGCCAGCCGCCCCCGCAGCTCCGGATCCGTCACCCGGATTACGCTGGCGTGCTGCATCCCGCGCGAGCTCGCCGTGCGCATGGCCACGCGGTACAGCGTCTCCAGCGTCTCGTCGCTGACGGGCTGGTCGGTGAACTCGCGGATCGTGCGGTGCGTCAGCTGCGCGCGCACCGCCGGCGGCGCGTCAATAGAGAGGTCTTCGGGCTTAGGCGCGAGTGCATCAGTCATGCAGCCCACGCTACCGTAGGGCCCATCGCTTATCGACGCCGCGTTGTCCCCACCTCACCTCCTCCCAAAATTCCGGCGCTGAACCCGCGGTCGCTGGGATGACTCATGCTACTGACCTTAACGAATGGCCGTCCCACAGAGGGGCGGCGAACGTTTCTAGCAAGGGCGAAGTGCCGCAGCATGGAACCTCAATGAAAGGCCGTCCCGTAAAGGACGGCGACTGGGGCTGAAAAACAGCACCAGTGAACAGGGTAAATCTAGCGCTTTGCGAGCGTGACGACAATCCTACAAGACGTTGCGCTATAAAAGTCATCCACTATTGAGTTCACGATGCTGATCAGGCGATTCACTGAGCGAGTGCAAACCGGGTTTTGCGTGACACCGGCGCGCTCGAAACTATGTCGCCGATTTTGCTAGAGAATCAATGCGTCATTGTCTGTGACCTCCCGTGATTTTCCAAGATACCCAAACTTTGTTTCGTTCAGTTCCGCTACTCGACCTAGATCGCAGAAAAGAATGGAGTCTTCGCCTGGATCGATAATCGTGTTCAGGCGGGACTTCACTTGTAGAAGTCTGGCGGGTGAGATGTCCACGACAAAAACGCTGTACTGCACCCGGTCTCCGAATTCCGACAGTGCATCTGCGATGCGTGTGCGTCGACGATCATTGATGATGTCATAACAGATAAGCGTTCGACGTGTATCGTCCCGGCTCATCGCACCTTCACACCTTCGTAGG
The DNA here is from genome assembly GCF_946902955.1 of Corynebacterium sp. Marseille-P8863. Classification (NCBI taxonomy): domain Bacteria; kingdom Bacillati; phylum Actinomycetota; class Actinomycetes; order Mycobacteriales; family Corynebacteriaceae; genus Corynebacterium; species Corynebacterium sp. Marseille-P8863. Next base: position 63,543 of record NZ_CAMPQC010000016.1, read on the forward strand.
ATGGTTGGGAGCCCGTGATTACGCCGAGTACCATCCTGGCCCAGCTCTCTGCTTCCACCCCGTATCTGTTTCAGAAAACTCACCAACCTGAGACCAACTATGTGGGTATTCCTGCGGTTGTTTCCCAAACCAGAAATTTCTATCCCGCCGCTCACCTGCCTCCCGAGGTCATCGCCGGTAACGAGCTCTATGTGGCGGATGACCCGGAGGGACTCTGATTTCATCCTCAATGTTCATGACGTGGCAAAGATCAGTGGGAGGGCATCTTAAATCTGACCTCAGTTTCTCCAACACCCTCGTCTGGAACACGTTCTCCGTGCCGGAATTGGTTGATTCGACTCGCGAGCGGATTACTGATGTCGGCAAGCAAGTTCTTGAAGCCCGGGCGCTGTACCCGGAATGTTCACTGGCCGATCGCTACAACCCACTGGCTATGTCCCCGGAGTTGATTAAGGCCATGAGGATCTGGATCGCGGGGTCGACAGGGCGATGGGAGCTAAGGGGAGGATCGCCACCGAGCGTCAGCGCCGGGATATTCTCGGGTTAAGCGACAAAATGTGTGCTTTTTGAGCTATAGATTCCCGGTCTTACCTCCGGCTACGGCGGGAAAGTGCTCGTCGAATCGGGATTCCTGGCTTGCAACATGAAGGTCCACCACTCCAGC
>NZ_CAMPQC010000017.1:0-60358 GCF_946902955.1 Corynebacterium sp. Marseille-P8863
CTTTTGGGGCTGGTGGGGCTGGAGTCCGGGCCTTTGCGGATACCGGGCGGCCACCGCCCAGCTAGATACCGATAGTAAGACACCGATAATGCGCTCCAGGGGGGCGAAAACGGGGTCTTACTATCGGTATCTGTGGTTTTGGGGCGGGTCGGGGTGGTTTCGGGACGGGCCGGGGCTGTTTTGAGGGCGGTCGGGGCGGCGAAACACGGCACCGGCGCCCCCGCGCACGCGAAAGCGGGCCCGCCCTGGCTTCCGTTCCAGGGCGGGCCCGCCGCACTTACGTAGTTACATTCTGCACGATCGCCGTGCCCGCGGGGCCGGTTTTCGCGGCCGGATTCGCACCAGCGCAAGCGCCGACGCGAACGCCGCGCAACCTAGGCGCGCGGGAGGACGGCGATGGGGGTGGCGTCGAAAAGCGTGGCAATGCCACGATCCTCCGAGCGGAACCACTTGTGCAGTCCTTCAATGAGAGCCTTCACAAGCTCACCTCCTTCCGTGTCAGCGAAAGGCTGTTAACCTTCCGTTCATGCGGGGGTAACTTTAAGTTACCGGGAATCGTTTGTCAACACCCACTATCTGCGCGCTCCCATCAACTTAGGCGGCGAGGCGTCAAACCTCCGTATACTTGCCCGCATGACACGCACGCTGATTGTTACAGAGCAAGGGCCGGAGATCGTCGAGACGCGCGACGAGTTCGCGGGCAAAGGCGACACGCTGATTCACGTCAGCCACTCGTCCATCAACTACAAGGACGCGATGGCACTGAGCGGCAACCGCGGCGTCCTGCGCCACCTGCCCACAGTGCCGGGCATTGACGCGGTGGGCACGCTTGACGACGGCACGCTGGTCACCGTCAACGGCCGCGGCATCGGCGAGCGCCGCCACGGCGGATACACGCCGCAGCTGCGCATTGACTCCACCCACGTGGTCCGCGTGCCGGAGCGCTTCAGCGCGGCGGACGCGGCCGCGATCGGCACCGCCGGCTACACGGCTGCGCTGTCGGTGGCGGGGTTCGAGCGGGCCCTGTACGAGGACACCGCCGAGGGTCCGGTGCTGGTCACGGGCGCGACCGGCGGCGTGGGCTCCATCGCGGTGCAGCTGCTGGCTGCTCGCGGCCACGAGGTGTGGGCGTTGACGGGGCGCGTCGATAAGCATGGCGACTGGCTGCGCGAGCTGGGCGCGAGCGAGGTGCTGGACCGCGCCGAGTTCGCCGACGCGGGCAAGCCGCTGCAGAAGGCGCGCCTCGGCGGCGTGGTGGACACGGTCGGCTCGACGATCCTGGCCAACGCGCTCGCGCAGCTGCGCTGGGGCGGCGTGGCCACTGCGTGCGGCATGGCCGCCGGCAACGACCTGCCCGCCAGCGTGCTGCCGTTCATCCTGCGCGGCGTGCAGCTCGTGGGCATCAACTCGGTGGATACGCCGAATGTACTTCGCGACGCCGCATGGCAGCTCCTCGACGAATCCCTCGACCTCGCCACGATCCGCACCGAGACGATCGGGCTGGACGACGTCGCCGAGATGGGCCGCCGCATCCTCGCCGGCGAGCACAGCGGCCGCACGGTCGTCGAGCTCTAGCGCCGGACCGCAGCGCCGTGCTCTGGCGCCGCACATGGCGAAAGCCGCCGGGACCAGCACTGCGCTGGACCGGCGGCTTTCTCATCCCCCGATATGAAACAGCCTTTAGGCGTCGGTGCGCACGGGTGTCAGGACGTCGATGGGGGAGACTTCGGTGTGCGGGGGGATGCCCCGCTCCTCGTCACGGAACCACGCGCGGAAGCGTTTCAGGAACTTCATACGGGTTCACCTCCTTTCCTCTTGGCGGAAGGCGTGTTTACCTTCCGTTCATATTCGAGAAACCCTAGGTTCCAGTAAATGGTTTGTCAACACCCACCATCTACGCGCACCCACCATAATCGATAAACCCGCAGCGTAGACACGAAAAAAGCGCCGGACCAAAAAGGCCCGGCGCGGTTTCGCTCAGCGCGTGAGAGGGAGCGTTAGAGGAACGGGTAGGGGTCCCAGCCCGAGATGTACTCGATGCGCTCGCGGGCGATGAGCAGGAGCGCCGCCACCACGGCGATGAGCACCAGCGCCATGAAGAACCAGGCGATAGCCTTCTTGCCGCCGGACACCGGGGTGCCGTCGTCGGTGGGGGAGAGGAAGTGGATGCTCAGGGAGAAGAGGGTCGGCAGGCCGGCACCGAGCAGGATGCCAACTGCGGTGACCAGGAAGAGAGATTTGATGAGTTCCATGGTGATAATCCTTTCTGGTCGCGCTTACTTGCGGTGCTTGTTGTTGACAGCGGTGCGGGTTGCGGTTGCGCCCGCCAGGCCAGCGCTGGTGTCAACGAAGTCGGCCGGCTCGCCGTAGACCTTCTTGTCAGCCTTGTCGGCGGAGGTGCCGAGGGCGCCGCCGTCCTCGTCCCAGTCCTCGTTGACGTTGTCCTTGTGCACCGGAGCCTTGGAGGCGCGGTAGAACATGTAGCCGCCGCCCAGGGCAATGATGAGGGCGATGGCGACGCCGCCCCACACCAGGTCGCTGCCCGCGGAAGCGGCGCCGTTGCCGATCCACCAGATGACAAAAGAGACGAACGCCGCGACCGGCAGGGTGGTGATCCAGGCCAGGGCCATGCGGCCGGCGACGGACCAGCGGACCTCGCCCTTCGGGCCGGTCAGGCCGGAGCCCATGATGGAGCCGGTGGCCACGTGGGTGGTGGACAGCGCCATGCCCAGGTGGGAGGAGGTGAGGATGATGGCGGCGGAGGAGGTCTCAGCGGCCATGCCCTGCGGCGGGTGGATCTCAACGAGGCCCTTGCCCAGGGTGCGGATGACGCGGAAGCCGCCGGAGTAGGTGCCGATCGCGATGGCCAGCGCACACGCCAGCTGAATCCAGAACGGCATCGGGTGGTCGGAGTCGAACTGGCCGGCGGCGACCATGGCGAGGAAGATCACGCCCATGGTCTTCTGCGCGTCGGAGGTACCGTGCGCGAGCGCGACCAGGGAGGCGGAGCCGATCTGGCCCCAGCGGAAGTAGCGGTCGCGGTGCTCCTTCTCGGAGTGGTTGGTAATGCGGTAGACCAGCCAGGTACCAATCAGGGCAACCAGGCCAGCGACGAACGGCGCGGCGAGCGCCGGGATGATGATCTTGTTCAGCACACCGACCCAGACGACGCCGTCGAAGCCGATGGCGGCGATGGCCGCGCCGATCAGGCCGCCGAACAGGGCGTGCGAGGAGGAGGACGGGATGCCGAAGAGCCAGGTGAACAGGTTCCACATGATGCCGCCGCCGAGACCGGCGAAGACGACAAGGAGGAGCCTTTCAGAGTCAATTGGGTTGCTCAGGTCGAACACGTCGAGCTCCACGATGCCGCCCGCAACCGTCTTCGCCACCGCGACCGAGAGGAACGCGCCGATGAGGTTGAGGACACCGGCGAGTGCGACAGCCACCTTGGGTGTCAGCGCGCCGGTAGCGATGGACGTTGCCATCGCGTTTGCAGTGTCGTGGAAGCCGTTAGTGAAGTCGAAGAACAGAGCAACGACGATGATGAGGACAAGCAGGATCGTAATACTCACGGGTAGGAAGTATGCGCCTCTTATGTAACGCTGTCGATACTAAAAGCAAGAATTCATTTAAAGGTAAACTATCCGTTTCCCGACGTTTGCCATACACCGCCGAGTTGTGGCCCCGACCACAACTTCGCCGACCCTAGAACGAGCTCGACCCGCCCGCTCCGGAGAACCCGGAACTGAAGCCTGTGTTGACCCCGCCGCCGGAGCTGCTCGACTCCGCGTCCTGCGCCGCCTGCACGTTGTCGTGGTGCCACGAGGACATCGCCACGTACGGCACGTAGCCGGAGTAGACGTAGCCCGGGTCCGTCAGCGTCGGGCGCTCGAGCTCCTTGTATTCCTTCACGTCGCTGAACTCGCGGCGCTTGACTTCGTCGAGAAGCAGGCGGTAATCGCTGAGCAGGCGGACGAAGCGGTCGAGGAAGTCGGGCGCCTCCGGGGCGGCGTCGAGGGCGTCGACGCGTTCCTGCAGCCGGGCGAGGTCGCCGCGCAGCGTCTCGTCCTTGACCTCGTAGCGGGCGCGGACGATGTCCTCGCGGATGTCCGTGAGCAGGTTGCGGCGGGCCGGGCCGTCGCCGCGCTCCACCTCGAAGAGCCGGTTGATGTTGTCCTCGGCGTGGCCGGCGTCCTCGAAGGTCTGCGCCGCCTCGCGCAGGTTCTTCGCGCTGTCGTAGGCCTGCTCGTCGGTGGCCACGCTGTTGCGCTGCGTCACGTCGTGCAGCGCGAGGAAGCGGTCGCGCACCTCGACCCACTCGTCGCGCATCTCGGCGTTGGCGAAGGCCGAGGACACCGAGTTCGCGCGGACGTCCAGCTCGTCCAGCCGCTGGCTCAGACCCGTGTATTCAGTCGCCAGCAGCGCGTGGTCTTCCCGCGCCTGGTTGATCGCTTTTCGACGCTTCCGCCTCCGCTCCGCCACGATCGTCCCGCCCAGCAGGCTCGCGCCCGCCGGGATGCCGGCCCCCGCGACCGTCCGGCCGACGCGGCCACCCTCTGCATCATTGACGCCCCACTGCTCGGCCTTTTCCCCGTCCATGGCCAGGTTCGCGCCGGCGAACACGGCCGCGGGCAGGTTGTTGTCGCGCAGCCCCGGCTTCATCTCCTCCAGCACTGATTCGAGGCGCTGGCCTTTGCGCAGCTTCAGCTGGTCGGCAACGTCCCCGCCTGCGAAGACGAAGTGGTTGCGCGACTCCATGTCCGCGCCGAGTATGAGTACGCCGTCGGCGAAGGTGTCGTTGCCAATCTCGTCAGGGAAGTTGTCTCGCAGGAAGTTCTCCACCGAATCGTTGACGTTGTCGCGGCCCTCGGAGAGGTAGATGTAGTGGACCGTCTGCACCGTGTCGGGGTGGGGAAGGCGCTCCGCGTCGCGCTGCATCTGGGCCTCGTCGTCAGCACTCACGATGTCCTGCGGGTCCGAGACCACCAGGTTCGCAGCGTTGGTTTGGGTGGGCACGGCGAACTCGGCAGCGTCGGGGACGTCGGCCGTGGCGAAACTGGCCACGCCGCCACCCACCGCGAGCAGCGCCGTCGCACCGAGCACGACCGCCCAGTCCTTCAGGCCGGAGCCCTTCGCGGGCACGATGTTCTCGGGAGTGTTACGTGCGTGGGGGTTCGTAGCCATAGACCAAAGCATAGCGAGCCGATGGGAGCGTGACCGGACGGACCGCTATCATGTTTTGTTGATACGTCACCACGGAGGAGTGTGAACCATGAAAGCATTCGGCTTCCTAAGCTTCGGGCACTACGCCTTCGGCGGCCAGCGCGGCCCATCCGCAGAGAAGATCGCGCAGATTCACCTGGAGGTCGCCCAGGCGGCGGACGACATCGGGGTGAACAACGCCTCCTTCCGCGTGCACCACTTCGTACCGCAGGCCTCGGCGCCGATGCCGCTGCTCGGGGCCGTCGCGGCCACCACCAAGCGCATCGAGGTGGGCACGGGCGTGATTGACATGCGCTACGAAAACCCGCTCTACCTCGCCGAAGAGGCCGCTTCCCTGTACCAGCTCTCCGGTGGGCGCGTGGCCCTCGGCGTCTCCCGCGGTGCCCCCGAAGTCGCCGAGCGCGGCTGGGAAACATTCGGTTACAAAGGCGACGCACCAAACGGCGCGGATGTGGCGCGCCGCCACCTCGAGGCGTTTATGGCCGCGGTGGACGGCAAGGGCTTCGCCACCGCCGCACCGCTGGACAAGCAGTACCCCAACATGTTCCAGCCCGGCTCCGCCCTGCCCGTCTTCCCCACGGCGCCGGAGCTGCGCAAGCACATCTTTTACGGCTCGGGCACGCATACGTCCGCGGAGCAGACCGCGAAGGACGGGCTGAACCTCATGTCTTCCACCCTGGTTTCAGAGACCACCGCGCACACCCTGGGAGAAATCCAGGCCGACCAGATCAGCCGCTACCGCGCCGCGTGGAAGGAAGCGGGCCACGACTGGACACCCCGCGTGTCCGTCTCCCGCTCGATCTTCCCCATCGTCGATGGCGCGGACATGCAGCGGTTCGGAATGCAGGCCTCCGGCACCGACCAGGTGGGCGCGCTGCCGGACGTGGGCACGACAACCTTCGGCCGCACCTACGCCGCAGAGCCAGACACACTCATTGAGCAGCTCAAGGCCGACCCGGCCGTCATGGCTGCCGACACCCTGCTGCTCACCATCCCCACCGGGATGGGGGTGGACGTGAACGTGAAGATTCTGCAGAACTTTGCCACCCACGTCGCCCCAGCGCTCGGCTGGCGGCCGAACGCGCAAGGCCCGGTCACCGGCTACCCCATCGACTAACCCTCTGCGCGCAAGAAGCCAGCTGATCCCACACCCGCGCGGGTAACCATGCCCCACCCCCGTCCGTTTCGGGGGTAACCTTGTGGGCGACCAATTTTCCCCACTACGGATCGTTCGGCACGTACCTGCCGATGGAGGACACCATGGCTTCAGTGACCTATGACAAGGCAACCCGCATCTACCCCGGCGCGGACAAACCCAGCGTGGACAAGCTCGACCTGGAGATCGCCGACGGCGAGTTCCTCGTTCTTGTCGGCCCGTCCGGCTCGGGCAAGTCGACCGCCCTGCGCATGCTCGCCGGGCTGGAGGACACGAACGACGGGCGCATTTTGATCGGGGACCGCGACGTCACCAACGTCAGCCCGAAGGAGCGCGACATTGCGATGGTGTTCCAGAACTACGCGCTGTACCCGCACATGACCGTGCGCGAGAACATGGGCTTTGCGCTGAAGATCGCGGGTCAGGACAAGGACGAGATCAACCGCCGCGTGGAAGAGGCGGCGAAGACGCTGGACCTCACCCAGTACCTGGACCGCAAGCCGAAGGCGCTGTCGGGCGGCCAGCGCCAGCGCGTGGCCATGGGCCGCGCCATCGTGCGCGAGCCGCAGGTGTTCCTCATGGATGAGCCGCTGTCCAACCTGGACGCGAAGCTCCGCGTGCAGACCCGTACGCAGATTGCCAACCTGCAGCGCCGCATGAAGGTCACCACTCTGTACGTCACCCACGACCAGACCGAGGCCCTCACCATGGGCGACCGGATCGCGGTGCTGAACTTCGGCGTGCTGCAGCAGGTGGGCACCCCGCGCGAGCTGTACGATCACCCGAACAACGTGTTCGTGGCCGGCTTCATCGGCTCCCCGGCGATGAACCTGTCCACCTTTGATGTGGACGCGCAGGGCGTCGCGCGCCTGGGCCAGGCGTCCATCCCGCTGCCGCAGGAGGTCAGCTCCGCCGTCACCGAGGCGGACGGCGGCCAGATCATCCTGGGTTTCCGCCCCGAGGCGCTGACGCTGGTGGAGAACGCGGAGCACTCCATCCCGGTAGAGATCGACTTTGTGGAGGAGCTGGGCTCCGACTCCTACCTCTACGGCCACCTCGCCGGAGGCGGCTGGAAGGAAGAGGGCCTGCAGGAGGAGACCTCGGGCCAGATCGTGGTGCGCACGGCGCCGCTGTCCGGCGTGCGCGAGGGCGACGTGGTCCACGCGCAGATTGCGGAGGGCGGCCTGCACGCCTTCTCCAAGGCCACCGGCCAGCGCATTTAAGGCCCGCGCGTGCAAGAGAAACTCAGCGTTCTCTCGCCAACCTTCGCGCCCACACTGCTGAAGATGCCGTGGTCCACCCCGCTTGAAGGGTGGAGCACGGACCTTCTCGCTGCCCTGCCGCGTGGCATCTCGCGCCACACGGTGCGCCTCATCGAGGCGGATGGGCTGACCTTCGCGGTCAAGGAGATTGGCGAGCGCGTGGCCTACCACGAGTACAGAAACCTGCGCCGCCTGCAAGAGCTCGGCGCGCCGTGCGTCGTGCCGGTCGCGGTGATCAGCCACCGCCGGGACGCCGTCGGCGAGGAGCTGACCCCCTGCCTGGTCACGCAGCACCTCCGCTTCTCGCTGCCGTACCGTGACGTCTTCTCGCGCACGCCGGCGGCAGAGGTGGTGTCCAAACTGGTCCGCGCCCTGGCGGTGCTGCTGGTGCGCCTGCACCTGCTCGGCTTCTACTGGGGCGATGTTTCACTGTCCAACACGCTGTTTCGCCGCGATGCGGACCAGTTCTCGGCCTACCTGGTCGACGCGGAGACCGGCGAGTTCCACGAGCCGCTCTCAAAGGGCCGCAGGCTTTACGACGTCGACGTGGCCCGCGTCAACATCATCGGCGAGCTCATGGATCTCCAGGCCGCCGAGCTCATCGACCCGGACGCCGACGTCATCGCGCTCGGCAACGCCATCGAAGCCGTCTACTTGGAGCTGTGGGACCTGGTTACCGGGGAGCTCGTGGTGGAAGGCGACGCGTTCGACGCGATTGCGAAGCGCGTCGCCGCCGTCAACGAGCTCGGCTTCGACGTGGGCGAAATGGAGATTGAAAACGACGGCAACCGCTACCGCATCATCATCGAGCCGGCCGTGTTCTCCACCGGCTTCTACCAGAAGAAGCTGCTGCAGCTCACCGGCCTGCACGTGCAGGATCGGCAGGCGCAGCGCCTGCTGGGGGAGATGGAGGTGTACCGCGCCGTGCGCTACGGCGGGAAGCTGCCGCTGGAGGCGGTGGCGCACCGGTGGATGGTGCGCGAGTACGAACCGGTGGTGGCGCTCACGCCCGAGCCGTTGCGGGAGAAGCTGGAGCCCGCGCAGATCTTCCACGAGATCCTGGACCACCGCTGGTTCCTCAGCCAGAACGAGCACCGGTTCGTCCCGCTCATGCAGGCAGCAGAGTCCTACTTCCAGGGGGTCCTTCCGGGGCACCGGGACGAGGCGATGGTCTACAGGCAACGTTTAAGTTTACCCCCGGATTACCCCCAACCCGCGGAGAGTGAGGATGATAGTACCAGCTAAGACCACCGTATAGGTGTTATGTATGGAAGACATTGTTGGTCCTGCCAGGCGGTCCTAATCTTAAAAAGGTACGGAACAACCTAAAAGCGAAGGACCGCCGATGAGTACGACAACCCGCGCGGCTCGCCGAGTGCTGGCGACCGTGGCGACGGTGATGGTGGCGTCGATAAGCTTGGTTGCGTGCGGAACTGACAACGGGCCGAGTGTGTACTACCTCAACTTCAAGCCCGAGCAGGCCGAGCAATTCAAGACGATCGCCGCGGAGTATACGGAGGAAACCGGCATTCCGGTCAAGGTGGTCACCGCCGCCTCCGGCTCCTACATGCAAACGCTCAAGGCCGAGATGGCGAAGAGCAACGCGCCGACCCTGTTCCAGGTCAACGGCCAGGAGGGCTACGGCATCTGGAAGGACTACCTGGCCGACCTCTCCGATTACGAGGTCGTGCAAGAGCTTAACGACGACGCGCAGCCGATCACCGACAAAGACGGCGCCGTCCGCGCCGTCCCCTACGCCCTGGAAGGGTTCGGCATCCTCTACAACGAGGAGATCTTCGACCGGTACTTCGCCCTGCCCAACCCCGCCGTGGCCTCCATGGACGAGGTGAACAACTTCGGCGCGCTCAAGGCGGTCGCCGAGGACATGCAGGCCAAGAAGGAGGAGCTGGGTATCGACGGCGCGTTCGCGGTGACCAGCCTCATCGCCGGCGAGGAGTGGCGCTGGACCAACCACCTGATGAACGGCCCGTACCACTACGAGATCCAGGACCGCGGCATCACCGAATTCACCGAGATGCCCACCATCGACTTCATCTACGGCGACCAGTACAAGCAAATGCTGGACCTATACCTGAACAACTCGACCACCAAGCCCGCGCTGGCTGCGTCGCGCTCCACCAGCGACTCCATGGCGGAATTCGCCACCGGCAAGGCCGCCATGGTGCAAAACGGCAGCTGGGCCTGGAGCCAGATTGGCGGCGAAGGCTCGACCGCTGTCAAAGAGGACAAGATCAAGTTCATGCCCATCTACATGGGCCTGCCCAACGAGGAGAACGTGGGCCTGAACATTGGTACGGAGGCCTACATGGCCGTGAACAACAAGGCTAGCGAGGAAGACCAGCAGGCCACGCGCGACTTCCTCAACTGGCTGTTCCTCTCTGATCAGGGCAAGCAGCACGTAGTCAACGACCTCTCCTTCATCGCCCCGTTTAAGAACTACGGCCCCGAGGACGTGCCGGACGACCCGCTGGCGCACCAGGTGCAGGCGGCGCTGACGGACGAGGACTCCGAGACCATCCCGTGGGACTTCCAGTTCAGCCCCAACCAGCAGTTCCGTGACCTGTACGGCCAGAACCTGGCCCAGTACGCGATTGGCAACATGAGCTGGGACGACGTGGTGGCCAAGCTCAAAGAGGACTGGGAGTACGAGATGGCCAACCAGATTGCCCTGCTGGACTAGGGAGAGGAGCACACCACCATGCAAGCATCACTGAAAAAGTATTTCCCCGTCTTCGTCCTGCCGACCCTGCTGGCCTTCGCCATCGCGTTCCTGGTCCCGTTTGTGATCGGCTTCTTCCTCTCGTTTACCAAGTTCACCACGATTACCGACGCCCACTGGGTCGGCCTGGAGAACTACGGCCGCGTCTTCGAGGAACGCGAAGGATTCGTCCACGCCTTCGGCTTCACCATAGCCGTGGCGATCGTGTCCATCATCACCGTCAACGTGATCGCGTTCGCCATCGCGTGGACGCTGACACGCAAACTCAAGGGCACCAACTTCTTCCGCACGGTGTTCTTCATGCCGAACCTGATCGGCGGCATCGTGCTCGGCTACACGTGGCAGTCCATGATCAACGCGGTGCTGGCCCACTACGACACCACCATCGCCGCCGACAGCAAGTTCGGTTACGCCGGCCTGGTCATCCTGATGAACTGGCAGCTCATCGGCTACATGATGATCATCTACATCGCCGGCCTGCAGAACGTGCCGCCGGAGCTCATCGAGGCCGCCGAGCTGGACGGCGTGAGCAAGTGGGAGATGCTGCGGCACGTCACCATCCCGATGATGATGCCGTCCATCACCATCTGCCTGTTCCTCACGCTGTCGAACACGTTCAAGCTGTTCGACCAGAACCTCGCGCTTACCGACGGAGCGCCCGGGCAAGAGACCGAAATGGTCGCCCTTAACATCGTCAACACCATGTTCAACCGCGTCGGCGCCGAGGGCGTCGGCCAGGCGAAGGCCGTGATCTTCGTCGTCGTCGTGGTTGTGATCGCAATGTTTCAGCTGCGCGCCACCCGCAGCAGGGAAGTGGAGGCATAGGACAATGACAACGAAAGTAAGTAAGGGACAGCGGGGCGTCGATAAGCAAAAAGCCGCCAGCGAGGCCAAGGTCTCCGGCGGGGCGAAAACGCTGATCTACGCGGTGCTGATCTTCCTCACCATCGTGTTCCTCGGGCCCATCCTGTTCATCCTGCTCAACTCCTTCAAGGACCGCTTCGCCATCTCCACCAACCCCTTCGCGCTGCCGGTTGGCGAGCTGTGGGCGGGCCTGAGCAACTACATCACCGGCGTGCAAGGCGAAGGCTTCGGCTGGGCGATCGTGTGGTCCTTCGTGATCACGATCCTGTCCGTCGTGGCCATCGTATTCTTCTCCTCCATGACCGCGTACTACATCACGCGCGTGAAGACGTGGTGGACCAGCGCGCTGTACTACCTGTTCGTGTTCTCCATGGTCATCCCGTTCCAGATGGTCATGTTCCCCACCGTGGTCATCGCCGACCGCCTCGGCCTGGCCAACCCGCTGGGCATGGTCGTGCTGTACATGGGCTTCGGCGCCGGACTGTCCGTGTTCATGTTCTCCGGCTTCATCAAGTCGATCCCGCTGGAAATTGAGGAAGCAGCGACCATCGACGGCTGCTCGCCCATCTCCACTTTCTTCCGCGTCGTCATGCCGATGCTCAAGCCGACCGCGATCACCGTGGCAATCCTCAACGCCATGTGGATCTGGAACGACTACCTCCTGCCGTACCTGGTCGTCGGCCTGTCCACGCCGTACCGCACGATCCCGGTCGTGATCCAGCAGTTCATCGGCTCCCAGGGCGACCGCGACCTCGGCGCCATGATGGCCATGCTCGTGCTGGCGATCCTGCCGATCATCATCTTCTACATGGCCGCGCAGAAGCACATCGTCGAAGGCGTCGCCGCCGGTGCGGTGAAGGGGTAGGTCTGGTTCGGCTGGCTTGGCTGGTTGTTGGCTGGCTTGGCTGGTTGTTGGCGTCGGGATCGGTTTCGGTCCCGGCGCCTTTGCTGTTGGTGGGGGGGTTCTCGCGCAGGGCGGGTCCAGATGGAGCTAGCTCCATTTGCGGTCGCTGCCGGAGCGCGACCAGGGGTTTTGGGTGGTGGCGGGAGCCAAACGGAGCTAGCTCCATTTGCAGTAGGCCGCGGTTTGCGACCAGGTGTTTTAGATGGTCGGCCGGGCCAAACGGAGCTAGCTCCATCTAGACCGCCCGCCAGTCAGCCCCAGCCGCCGCCCCGCCAATCCGCGGCCATCCGCGCCTGACTGGTCCGCCGCCACCAACTACGCTGGTCCGGGTGAACATGTTTAACCCGGACTCGCGTTTCATGTCCGCCTTCACGCTGATGGCGGACATTGTCATTCTCAACATGCTCATGATCCTGTCGAGCTTGCCCATCGTCACCGGCGGCGCCGCGCTCCGCGCCGCAAACGTCGTCGTCGGCGACATGATCCAGGGCCTCGGTTCGCGGTATGCGTTGCAATACCTGAGGGAGTTCCGCACACAAGCGCGCCCCGCCACGCTGTGGTGGCTGGTGCTGCTCGCCGCCGCCGTCGTCCTCGTCTACGAGCAGTGGGTCCTCTTCCAGGCCGGCATCGACGGCGCCGCGCTCTTCGCGCTCCAGGCGCTCGCGCTGTCCGGCGCGATGGTGCTCGCCGGGATCTCCGTGTGGTTCTTCGCGCTCGAATCGTTGCCTTCGCCTATCGACGCCACCGCATCCCCCTTCTCACTCGCGGTCGTAATGACCTTCAAGCACCTCATGCACACGCTCGGCGCCCTCGCGGTGCTGTGGATGGGGGTCTCGCTCGTGCGATTCCTACCCCTGGTTTTTGCCGTACCCGCAGTGTTTTTCGTCGTGCCCGCCCTGTGCGTGTACGTCATCCGACTGGTGCTCGCGCAGCCGCTCGGGCAGACGCTGGGGGAGTAGCTGGATCTTGGTGCTTGCAGGTTCGACGGCCTGTACCGCCCTGACGATGACCGTCGCCTCTGCTTTCGCGGCAGAGGACGCGCCATCTTCGTCGGAGCATTGCGGCGAATGCGTCAAGGACAAGAGGGAGTAGAAGGAATGGTCCTTAGAGAAAGGGGGCTCGAAATTGGAACGTTGTCGCCGTTCACGATGTGCAATCTTTCGAGCAGCCTCACTGACATGAGTGACGGAGTGAGTGACAGTAGTGAGGATTTGAAAACGACCTCTTGGCAAGGTTTTTACGTGCACATTCTCGGTCCAGCGCTCTCTCAATGAACATGAGTGACGATAGTGAGAACCACACTGACAGTAGTGAGGAGATGAGTGACGGTAGTGAAAACATGAGTGAGGCCGCGCCCCGCCAACACCTCACACCTGGCGACGAAAACGTATCGCAGCAGCGCCGCCCCAGAACAGAATGAGCCTTAAAAACGGAGGCTGTCATGAAGAAGCACACAGCCAGCATCGCCGCGGCAGCGCTCATGCTCGCCGGAACCGGCGTCGGCACCAGCGCAAGAACCGCGGATGCATCCTCGTTGCCGCCGGGCGCCACCGCGGGTTCGTCCACGATCAGTGGGATGCTCGGGGCGAATGCGACGCAGGGGACCGTCGTGAAGAAAGGCGACCGTATCCGAGTGCAACGGCTCCTGTGGGATTTCAACCGCACGCTTGGATACGTCGATCCGCACGCGGGCGTCGGCTACACGGCCGGGCATTGCGGGCTCCCCGGCGAGCCGGTGCTCAACGCGAATTACCAGATCATCGGCCATTTCGAGGCATCGAACGGGCTCTCCATGAACCTGAACATCCCGTTGGCGTACGCAGCGGACGTCGTGCCGTCGCTCATGCCGCAAGTGTCTCGGGGCATGCTTGCCGATGTCGCGCGGATCAGATTCAACCCCGGGGTCGTAGCGCGTGGTCTGCGGCTCGGTGGACAAGGTCAGCGGCGACACCACCTACGCGTTCCAGCACGGTTTGATCCCGGGCGACTCGGGCGGTCCCGCGTGGATCCCGGGGAAGGGGTTCGTCGGCGTGAACAGCGGCGGGTCCAGCAACATCGCCGGCACCGAGGGGTACCGGGAGGCGTTCGCGCACCCGCGGGCGCTATAGGAACGGAGCCGCAACCACACACGCAACCGAGCGTCCTTCCAGCGCACCGGATAAAGTTGGGGCAATGAAGAAGAAAATAGCCAGCCTGGTCGCAGCGGGTCTCGCGCTCGTTGGCGCGGGCACCGGAGCGACCACCACAACTGCGAACGCCGCGGCGCTGCCGCCGAATAGCACAATGGGTTCATCCGCGGCGAGCGGTGCGCTCGGTTTCAACGCGCCCGCGGGCACCGTGGTGAACCAGGGGGACCTGATCAGCGTCTTCCACGGCATGTGGCTGGACGACTGCACGCTCGGGTACGTCGATCGGGGCGCGGGGGTCGGCTACACGGCCGGGCACTGCGGCTTCGCCGGCGAGCCCGTGCTTAACGCGAACAACCAGGTCATTGGCTACTACGAGAACTCGCATCACCTGCTGCCGGCGCTGGACATCCCGCTCAGCTACCTGGCGCAGTTCTTCCCGGCGGCGCTGCAGTTCGCCTCGAAGGGGCCGCTTGCCGACGTCGCCCGCATCCGCTTCATCCCCGGAGTCGTCCCGGGGGCGAACTCGTTTACGGGCGATCGTGTCGCGCCGATCTGGGAGGTGCAGCCGGGCGACCAGGTGTGCGCCGTCGGTGCGAAGAGCCAGCAGGTGTACTGCGGCTCGGTGGACAAGGTCAACGGCGACACCACCTACGCCTTCCACCGCGGCCTGCGCCCGGGTGACTCGGGCGGCCCGGCGTGGATCCCCGGCAAGGGCTTTATCGGGGTGAACTCCTCGCTGTCCGAAAACGTCGCGGGGACGAAGGGCCAGCGCACCGCGTTCGCCCACCCCAGCGCGCTGTAGCGACCACGGCCCGCCCCCCAAAAAAGCGACCCAGCGGCCCAGCGGCTAGGAGTTTGCGGCGGGGGAGGGGGTCACGGTGGCGTCGTCAGGCGATTGCCCCTTGATCTTGCCGTGGGCGAACTTGTTGATCACCATGGCGATCGCGCCGTCGCCGGTGACGTTGGCGGCGGTGCCGAAGGAGTCGACGACGATGTACGCGGCGATCATCAGCGAGACCATGGATTCGTCGAAGCCGAGGTTGGCCTGCAGGAGGCCGACGGCGGCCATGATTGCGCCGCCCGGGACGCCTGGCGCGGCGATCATCATGATGCCGAGCAGGAAGATGAAGCCGATGACCTGGCCGGGGGTGACGTCAAGGCCGCCCATAAACACGACCGCCAGGGCGTAGAGCATGATCTTCATCATCGAGCCAGACAGATGGATCGTGGCGCAGAGGGGGACGATGAAGCCGGCGACGTCCTCGTCGACCTTGTTCTTCAGCGTCGAATTGTAGGTCACCGGGATCGTCGCGGCCGACGAGGAGGTGCCCAGCGCGGTGAAGTAGGCGGGCATCATGTTCTTCATCGCCACGAAGGGGTTGCGGCCCGCGATGGCGCCGGCGGCCAGGTACTGCAGCGCGAGGATGATCAGCGTCATCAGGATGGAGAGGACGAGGACGCTGCCGAACGCCGCCATGGTGGAGCCGAAGTTCTCGTTCATCCCCAGGTTGAGGAAGGTGCCGAAGATGAAGAGCGGCAGCAGCGGCACGACGAAGCCCTTCACAATCTTCATGATGACGCCGTTGAGCTCGTCAAGCACCTCATACATGGCGGTGGATTTCACCTGCGTCATGGCGATGCCGATGATGAACGCGAGCAGCAGCGCCGACATGACCTCGAACGGCGCCGGCATCTCCACCTCGAAGTAGGGGCTGAGCCCGCCGGCCTCCGGGTCGTCCACGTTGGTAATCAGCTCGGATCCCTTGAGCAGGTGCGGGTAGACCACGGTGGCCGTGCCCCACGCAATCAGGCCGGAAATGATGGTGGAACTGTACGCCACCCCGGCGGTAAGGCCGAGCCACTTCCCGGCGCCGCGGCCGAGACCCGCGATGGCGGGCGCGATCAGCGCGAAGATCAGGACGGGGACGAAGAATCCGAGGAAGTTGGAAAACAGGCCGTTGAACGTGACAAAAACGCGTGCCAGCCAGTCGGGGAAGACAAAGCTGCACAGGAAGCCGAGGATAATTGCCACGACAACCCAGAACAGCAATGACTTCAAAACGTTCGATTTCATGGTTGGAACCTTTTGCAGTCACGGGACCGTGGACGGACCCGAAGATGTACAGGGAACGGACAGGGCGTTGTGCCTGTCCGTTGAATGTTATTGTTCCTTATTCACGGCCCGAATTGCGAACTTTCGCAAAATCTTTTCGGCCGGCAGCGGGCAGTCGCTTATCGACGCCCCCACGCCCCACCCAGCCACCGCAAGAATTCGGCCCCACAGCCGGACCGGTTTATCCTATCCCTATGTCCCCGTTTGCAACCATGACCACGCTGAACATCGTCCTTGGCATCCTGTTCATCATTGGCGCGCTCCTCTTCCTCATCCCGGGCGCGATGGCCACCGCCGGCAAGCTTCCCGGCAACAACGTCATCGGCCTCCGCCTCCCGGAGGTGCGCAAGAACGAGAGCACGTGGGTCACCGCCCACCGCGTCGTCGGGCCGTTCGCCCTGCTGGCCGGCGTCGCGATGGCGATCGGCGCGGCGTTCGCCTTCATCGCGGAGGGCTGGGTCTGGGTCGCGCCGGCCGTCGCCCTCATCGCCGCGGTGGCCGCGTTCGCCGTCGGCGGCAACTACGGCACGAAGGCAGCCAAGCTTGCCGACGCCGCACTGCACGAGCCCGACGAACCCGCCGAAGAGGTGCCGGCGCCCCAGGTGAACCTGGATGCGCTGCGCCGCGCGGCCGGAAAGGCCGACGGCGAGGAGTAGCGCCCCGCACCACCGCACCGCAATGTTTCACGTGAAACATTGCGGTTTTTGTTTTGCCCGGGCACGGCGGCGCGCACTGGAATTACTTTCACACCCACGCAGGACTTTTACCAAACTGCTGCGGATCGCGCGCCGACCCGCTACCGTAGCTCTTGTGACTTACATGACTCTGACCAACTGGTGGTGGCGCGCGTAGACGGCGTGCCACCGATTGTAGGTTCCCCATTTCACGGCCCGCCAGCTTGGACCAACTCAAGCACCGCGGGCCTTTCCGCTCCAGAGCCCTCGGTGTCAGCACACACGAAGGACGACAATGAGCAACCCCCCGAATACTCCGCCGGGCGCCGCGCCCCAGGTAACGCGCCGCGACGTGCGCTACCACGCGGACGCCGCAAGCCTGTTCGCCCACCTCGGCGGCACCACCACGCCCGACTCCGTGCTGCTTGAGTCGGCCGACATCACCACCCGCTCCGGGCTCCAGTCCGTCGCGGTGCTGCGCGCCTCGCTGCGCGTGACCTGCCAGGGCGACCGCGTCACCGTACTCCCGCTCACCGAGTCCGGCCGAGTGCTCGCCGCGCGGCTCCGCGAGCAGCTGGGGGAGTACCTCACCCCGGGCGCCCGGGCCGACGTCTACGCGTTCCCCGCCTCCGACGCCGCGGACGAGCGCGAACGCCTCACCGCCACCTCCACGGTGGAGGTCCTGCGCGCGCTGACCACCGGCGCCGGGTACGGCGACGAGGACTTCCCGCTGCTCGCCGGCGGCTTCGCCTACGACTACCTCGAGACCTTCGAGGACCTGCCACGGGTTGCCGACGGCGCGAACACGTACCCCGACTACCAGTACGTGCTCGCGGAGGTCCTGCTGCGCATCGACCACCAGTCCCAGACCGCGTACCTCGCAGGCGTGGACGCGGCCGGCGACGGCATCGACCTCGACGACCTCGCCGCGCGTATCGACGCCGCCGAGCCCGGCACCGCCGACGCGTACCAGCCGACCCCGAGCGCGGCCGGCACCTTGCGCGTGCGTACCGACATCTCGGACGAACGGTTCTGCGCTGACGTCGATAAGCTCAAAGGCAACATTGCCAACGGCGACATCTACCAGGTGGTGCCGGCGCGCAGCTTTATCACCGAGTGCGCCGACGCCTTCGCCGCCTACCTGCAGCTGCGCGCGACCAACCCGTCGCCGTACATGTTCTACCTCCGGGGCGTGGACACGCGCGGGGAGGCGTACGAGCTCTTCGGCGCCTCGCCGGAGTCCAACCTGAAGTACACCCAGGCCAACCGCGAGGTCCAACTCTACCCGATTGCCGGCACCCGCCCGCGCGGCCTGGCCGAGGACGGCTCGATCGACCACGAGCTGGATACGCGCATGGAGCTGCAGCTGCGCACCGACGCCAAAGAGGTCGCGGAGCACACCATGCTGGTGGACCTGGCGCGTAACGACGTCGCCCGCGTGGCCACCCCGGGCACCCGCAGGGTGGTCGATCTGCTGCAGGTGGACCGGTACTCACGGGTGATGCACCTGGTCTCGCGGGTCACGGCCGAGCTGGCCGGGGACCTCGACGCCCTCGACGCCTACCGCGCCTGCATGAACATGGGCACGCTCACCGGCGCACCGAAGCTGCGTGCGACTGAGTTGCTGCGCGAGCTGGAGGGGCACCGGCGCGGTTCCTACGGCGGTGCGGTCGGGTACCTGCAGGGTAGCGGCGACATGGATACCTGCATCGTGATCCGTTCCGCGTACGTCACCGGCGGCACCGCCGTGGTGCAGGCCGGGGCCGGTGTGGTGCGCGATTCCAACCCGCAGTCCGAGGCCGACGAGACGCTGCACAAGGCCTACGCGGTGCTCAACGCGATCGCGCTGGCGGCCGGTGCCGAACTGGAGGTGGAGAAATGATCGCCTTGCTGGATAACCAGGACTCGTTTGTGTACAACCTGGTCGACGCGCTCGCTGAGTACGACTCAACAGTGTTCCGCAACACCGTCAGCGCCGACGCCGTGCTCGCTACTGAGCCGGACTTAATAGTGCTGTCGCCCGGGCCCGGGTACCCCGCGGACGCCGGGTGCATGGCCAAGCTCATCGACCGGGCGCAAGGGCGGATCCCAATCCTCGGGATCTGCCTGGGGTACCAGGCCCTGGTCGAGCACTTCGGGGGAGCGGTGCGGCCGTGCGGGCCGGTGCATGGGGCGTCGATAAGCATGGCCCTCACGGACGCCGGACAGGACTCGCCGCTGTTTGCGGGCATGACCGTGGACGACATCCCGGGGCAGCGCGGGCGACTCGTGCCGGTGGCGCGCTACCACTCGCTGGGCGCCACCGCGGTGCCGGCGGGGATGCACGCGCTCGCGCACACCGCCACCGACATTGGCGCCGCGGTCATGGCCGCGGCGAGCGACGACGGCATGTCCCTCGGCCTGCAGTTTCACCCCGAATCCATCCTCACCCCGGCAGGGCCGACGATGCTGCGGCGCAGCGTGGACCTGCTGCTGAAGAAAGGAACGAACAATGGCAACCGATAAATCCCTGGCAATCCTCAAGCGCTTCCTGGACAACCGTGCACCCTCGCTGGAGGAGGCGGTCGAGGCGTTCACCCCGCTCACGGTGGGCGATTACGACGACGTCCACATCGCCGCGCTGCTCGCCACCATCCGCACCCGCGGCGAGACATTCGCGGACGTGGCGGGCGCGGCGCGCGCGTTCCTCGCGGCCGGCCGACCGTTCCCCGTGACGGGGGAGGGGCTCATGGACACCGCGGGCACCGGCGGCGACGGCGCGAACACCATCAACATCACCACGGCCGCCTCACTGGTCGCGGCCGCGGGCGGGGTGAAGATGATTAAGTGCGGCAACCGCTCAGTATCGTCCAAGTCCGGATCGGCCGACGTGCTCGAAGCGCTGAACATCCCGCTGGACCTGGACCCGGAGCGCGCCGTGCGCCAGTTCGAATCCTCCAACTTCACGTTCCTGTTCGCGCCGGCGTACAACCCGGCGATCGCGCACGTGCAGCCGGTGCGCAAGGCGCTCGGCGTGTCCACGCTCTTCAATACGATGGGCCCGCTGCTGTCGCCGGCGCGCCCCGAGTTCCAAATCATGGGCATTGCCAACCCGGCGCAAGGCCAGCTCATCGCGGAGACCATGCGCGAGCTCGGGCGCGGCCGCGCCATGGTCGTCCACGGGGCAGGCACCGACGAACTCGCGGTCCACGGCGAGTCGCAGATCTGGGAGCTCGACCGCGACGGCGCGATCACCCACTCCACCGTCACCCCGGAGGAGCTCGGCCTCGCGCGTCACTCGCTGGAGGACCTGCGCGGTGGCGACGGGGAAGCGAACGCTGCGGCGATGCGCGCCACCTTCGCCGGCGAAGGCCCGCAGGCGCACCGCGACGCTGTCGCCGCCACCGCCGGCGCCATGTTCTACCTCTACGGCACCACCGACACCATCGCCGACGGCGTGCAGCACGCGCACGCATTGCTTGCCGACGCCACCGTGCACACCTGGTTGCGCCGCCACGAGGAGGCTGACTACAGTGCCTAAGCCTGCCGAGTTGCCCACGGTGCTGGAGGACATTGTCGAGGGGCGAAAGGGTCACCTTGACGAAATCCGGCAGCGTGTCGACCACGTCAATTTCGACACGTTACCCAAATCGGAGCGCTCCCTCTACGACAACCTCAAGCGGGAGGGAACGAGCTTCATCATGGAGTGCAAGTCCTCCTCGCCCTCACTGGGCCTGATCCGCGACCACTACGAGCCAGGCGCTATCGCGCGCATCTACTCCCGGTACGCCGCCGGCATTTCGGTGCTGTGCGAGCCGGACCGCTTCGGTGGGGACTACGACCACCTGGCGACGGTGGCGTCAAGCACCCACCTGCCGGTGTTGTGCAAGGACTTCATCATCGACGACGTCCAGGTCTACGCCGCCCGCTACTACGGCGCGGACGCCATCCTCCTCATGCTTTCAGTGTTGGACGACGCCACCTACGCCCGATTGTCCGCGCTCGCGGACTCGCTTGGGATGGACGTCCTCACCGAGGTGATCGACGAGGAGGAAGCGGCGCGCGCCACCCGGCTCGGGGCGCGCATCTTCGGCGTCAACCACAGGAACCTCCACGACCTCACCATCGACCTCACGCGCTCGGCCCGGCTGGCCACGCTCGCGCCCGAAGGGGCGGCGGTGGTTGCCGAGTCGGGCATCCGCGACGTCGAGACCGTGCGCCAGCTCGGCGCGCACTCCGACGGCTTCCTCGTCGGTTCGCAGCTGACAGGCCAGCCGGACGTCGACCTCGCTGCCCGCGAGCTGGTGTACGGGCCGAACAAGGTCTGCGGCCTCACCTCCTGGTCGGCGGCGCAGGCGGCCAAGGCAGCGGGCGCCGTCTACGGCGGCCTCATCTTCGAAGAGGCGAGCCCCCGCAATGTTTCACGTGAAACATCGGCTGACATTATCGCGCACGAGCCGGGCCTCAAGTACGTCGCGGTTTCCCGGCGGACCTCCGGGTACGAGGACCTCATCCAGCCCGGCATCGCCGCCGTCCAGGTCCATGCGCCCTACCAAGGGTCGATCGAGGCGGAGCTCGACCTCGTCGGCCGCGTCCGCGGGGAGGTCGGCGCCGGCATCGAGGTGTGGCGCGCGGTTTCCATGAGCGCCGGTGATGGGGGCGGGGTCGCGCTGGGGCTGCAGGGGAGTGCGGACAAGCTTGTGCTCGACGCGCGCGACGGGGGCTCTGGCGAGACCTTCCGCTGGGCCGACATTCCGGCCCAGGTACGCGGCCACGCGCTGCTCGCCGGCGGACTCCACCCCGGCAACCTCGAGGATGCGCTCAGCGTCGGCTGCACGGGCGTGGACCTGAACTCCGGGGTGGAGTACCCGGCGGGCGCCGGCGCGTGGGCCGGGCGGAAGGACGCAGCGGCGCTGCGGCGCGCATTCAACATCATTGGCAATTACCACTACCCAAGGACGAACAATGAGTGATTACACCCACGGCGGCAGCACGATCCTGCCAGCCTACTACGGCGAGTTCGGCGGCCAGTACGTGCCGGAGTCGCTCCTCCCCGCGCTTGAC
Source organism: Corynebacterium sp. Marseille-P8863 (assembly GCF_946902955.1). Classification (NCBI taxonomy): domain Bacteria; kingdom Bacillati; phylum Actinomycetota; class Actinomycetes; order Mycobacteriales; family Corynebacteriaceae; genus Corynebacterium; species Corynebacterium sp. Marseille-P8863. The sequence goes on from NZ_CAMPQC010000017.1 coordinate 22,109, forward strand.
CAGCTCGAGCGCGCCTTCGTCGACGCGTGGGAGGACGAAGAGTTCATGGCCGAATACCGAGGCCTGCTCCGCGACTACCTCGGCCGCCCCACGCCGCTCACCGAGTGCCGGAACCTGCCGCTCGATGGCGCCAACGCGCGGATCTTTCTCAAGCGCGAGGACCTCGTCCACGGCGGCGCGCACAAGACAAACCAGGTGATCGGCCAGGCGCTCCTGGCCAAGAAGATGGGCAAGACCCGCATCATCGCGGAGACCGGCGCCGGCCAGCACGGCACCGCGACGGCGCTCGCGTGCGCGCTCCTGGGCCTGGACTGCGTGATCTACATGGGAAAGGTCGACATGGCCCGCCAGGAGCCCAACGTCTACAGGATGCGTCTCATGGGCGCGGAAGTCGTCGGCGTGGACTCGGGCGCCGGCACGCTCAAGGACGCGGTGAACGAGGCGCTCCGCGACTGGACCGCCACCTTCCACGAGTCCCACTACCTGCTCGGCACGGCGGCGGGTCCGCACCCGTTCCCCAAAATGGTGAAGGAGCTCCACCGCGTCATCTCCGCCGAGGCGAAGGCGCAGATGCAGGACCGCGTGGGCGCGTTGCCGGATGTGGTGTGCGCCTGCGTCGGCGGCGGCTCGAACGCGATCGGCATGTTTGCCGACTTCATCGAGGAGTCCGCCGTCGAGCTCGTCGGCGTGGAGCCCGGGGGAGAGGGTGTCGGCGTGGGCAAGCACGGGGCCGCGATCGCAGCCGGTACCGTGGGCATCCTCCACGGCACGCGCTCCTACCTCATGCGCGACGCCGACGGGCAAGTGGAGGAGTCCTACTCCATCTCCGCCGGGCTTGACTACCCGGCCGTCGGCCCCGAGCACGCGCACCTGGCCAAGTCCGGGCGCGCTCGGTACGCCCCCGTCACCGATGAGGCGGCGCTGCGCGCGTTCCAGATGCTGTCTCGGTACGAGGGCATCATTCCGGCCCTCGAGTCCTCGCACGCGCTCGCGTACGCGCTCGACCGCGCAGCCTCGCACCCGCGCGATGCAGAGCCCCTGACCATCCTCGTGTCGCTCTCGGGCCGCGGCGACAAGGACGTCGCGCACGTCCGCGCGACCCTGGAAAGCCACCCGGATTGGGTGATTGCACGGAAGGAGACCAACTAAGATGTCCACCCCTACTACGTCACGTTATGATTCAACGTTCGCGGCACTGGAGGCAAAAGGCGAGGGGGCATTCGTCCCCTTCGTCATGCTGTCCGACCCCACCCCCGAGGACGCGCTGCGCATTATCGACGCCGTCGTGACCGCCGGAGCCGACGCCCTCGAACTCGGTGTTCCGTTCTCCGACCCTGTTGCGGACGGTCCCGCGATCCAGGCGGCCCATGTGCGTGCGCTGGACGGAGGCGCGAGCGTCGATAAGGCTCTCGCGCAGGTGCGGACCATCCGCGAGCGCTACCCGGATCTCCCCATCGGCATGCTCATCTACGCCAACGTCGCCTACGTGCGCGGGTTGGACGAGTTCTACGCGGCGTTCCGCGATGCGGGAGCGGACAGCGTGCTCCTGCCCGACGTGCCCGTGCGCGAGTCGGCAGCGTTCAGCGCGGCGGCGGAGGCGGCGGGCATCTGCCCGATCTACATCGCACCCGCAAAGGCGAGCGCGCAGACGCTCGAGGGGGTGGCGGCGCAGTCCCGCGGCTACATCTACGCCATCTCCCGCGACGGCGTGACGGGGGCCGACAAGGCCGCGTCGGTGGAGGGTCTGCGCGAGGTGGTGGACAACGTGCAGTCGTACGGCGGGGCGCCGGTGCTGCTTGGCTTCGGCATTTCAACTCCGCAGCACGTCGCCGACGCGATCGCGGCCGGGGCGGCAGGCGCGATTACCGGCTCCGCCATCGCCAACATCGTGGCCAAGTACACAGAGCACACGCACCCCGAGCCGGCGCGGATTACGGACATGGACGCGCTCACCAGGGAACTGTCCGCCTACGTCGCACAGATGAAAGAGGCTACGATAAAGGCATGACTTGTTCACGACGCCTCTTCCTCCTCGGCACTGCCACCACCTTCGCCGGCGCGTTCCTCGCCGCCTGCGGCGAGCCCCCGAGCGAGGAGGTAGCCAAGACCGCGGTCCCCGTCGGCAGCTCGGTCATCCTCGACCACTTCATCATCGCCCAGCCGACCGCCGGCGAGTACGTCGCCTACTCCTCGGTATGCCCGCACCAGCAGCAGAAGATCACCGTCGTCGAGGGCGAGAACGTGAAGTGCACCGCGCACGGCTCCGTGTTCAATACCGCGACGGGTGACAAGGTGTCCGGCCCCTCCGTGGCGGGACTGCGGGAAGTGCCGTTGGAGGATCAGGGGGAAAACCTCGTCGCGACCGACGGCCAGGTCTAGCTTCACCCAGATACTCCATTACGGCGACCCCCAATGGTTGGCATTCCAATCGTTGGGGGTCACAACTATCTCGACCGGCTTAGCACTGCAGTGCCGCCCGGTCCCATCCGCGGAAGTACGAATCGGGGTACGGCAGTTTCGCCGGTGCCACCCCGAGTTCCCGCAGCGCGTCGATAGCCCACTCCGCGTTGCGGAGCGCCGCGCGACCGATGAGGACCGCGTCGGCCTCTTCGCGGTCGAGGATGGCTTGGGTCTGGGTGGCGTCGACAAGCATGCCCACCGCAGCGGTGGGGAGACCGGAGGCCTCGCGGACGCGGCGCGCGAAGTCGACCTGGTACCCGGGCGCAGCGGAGATGTCGGCCGGGACGTTGCCGCCGGTGGAGACGTCGATGAGGTCCACGCCTGCCTCGGCGAGCAGGGGAGCGAGGCGCTCCGAGTCCTCCGCGCGCCAGCCGTCGGGCTCGACCCAGTCGGTGGCGGAGAGGCGCACGAGCAGCGGCATGCCCTCGGGGATGGCCGCGCGGACGGCGTCGACGACCTCCCGCAGGAGGCGGGTGCGGCCGTCGAAGTCGCCGCCGTACTCGTCATCGCGCTCGTTGGACATCGGGGAGAGGAACTGGTGGAGCAGGTAACCGTGCGCGCCGTGGATCTCCACGAGGTCGAACCCGGCGTCGACAGCGTGCTTCGCGGCCTGGGCGAACTGGCCGGGCACGGCGCGAACCTCCTCCAGCGTCATCGCGCGGGGGACGGCCTGCCCGTCCGCGGCGATCGCGCTCGGGCCGAGCGTTTCCCAGCCACCCTCCTCCGGCGGCACCGTGCCGCGCCCCTTGTTGTCGGGCAACATGGGGTAGGTCGACGCCTTCCGGCCCGCGTGGCCCAGCTGGATCCCCATCTTCGCACCCATCTCGTGCGCGAAATCCACGATCGGCGCCCACGCCTTCGCGTGCTCGTCGGACCATATACCCGCGCAGAACGGGGAAATGCGTCCCTCGGGCACGACGCCGGAGGCTTCCGCGATGATGAGCCCGAAGCCGCCTGCGGCGCGCGCCCCGTAGTGGACCATGTGCCAGGACCGCGGGATGCCGTCGCGCCCGCTCGCCTGGTATTGACACATCGGCGGCAGCCAGATGCGGTTGCGGATTTCCAGGTCGCGGAGAGTCAATGTGTCGCTCAATCGCATGCGCCCAAGCATAGACTTCAACCATGCCAAACTTCCTCACCCGCATCGACCCCCTGGTCGCCGGCATCATCGTCTCGGCCCTCATCGCGTTCGTCCTGCCCGCGCGGGGCGCTTTCGCCGACGGATTCAGCGTCGCGGTCAAGCTCGCGATCGCGCTCCTCTTCTTCCTCTACGGCGCGCGCCTCTCCACCCGCGAGGCCCTCAACGGTCTGACCCACTGGAGGCTCCACGCCGCCATCCTCGCGTGCACGTTCGTCGTGTACCCGCTCATCGGCATCCTCCTTCGCCCGCTCTCCGCGGTCGTCTCGCCGGAGCTCTACCAGGGCATCCTCTTCCTCACGCTCGTGCCGTCGACAGTCCAATCCTCCGTCGCGCTCACCGGCATCGCGCGCGGCAACGTCAGCGGCGCGGTCGTCGCCGCGAGCCTCTCATCGCTCGTCGGCGTGGTCGCCACCCCGCTCCTCGCCATGCTGCTCATGCGCTCGAGCGGGGGAGTGCTTATCGACGCCTCCGTCTTCCTCGACATCTCCATCCAACTCCTCCTCCCGTTCCTCCTCGGCCAGCTGGCCCACAACTTTCTGCCCCGGGTCCGCGAGATCGCCGCGTCCAAGGCGACCAAGATCGTGGACCGCGGGTCGATCTGGATGGTTGTCTACTCGGCGTTTTCCCAGGGCGTCGTCGCCGGAGTGTGGACGCAGTTGCCGCTGTGGCAGATTCTGTTTCTCATCGTGTTTTCGGCGGCCCTCGTCGTGGCGATGCTGCGGGTGACGGGCTGGGTGCCGGGCAAGCTCGGCTTCAGCCGCGCGGACACCGTGGCTATCCAGCAGTGCGGGACACAGAAGTCGTTGGCCACGGGTCTGCCCATGGCCTCGGTGATGTTTGGCGGGGCGACCCTGGGCACCCTCATTATTCCGCTCATGATCTACCACATGACGCAGCTGGTGATCTGCTCCTCGTACGTCTCGCGTTACGCTGGTGCAGACGAATCGCAACACTAGAAGGAGATGTTTCACGTGAAACATTACGTGCGCATCCACTACCAGGTGCCGGAGCTCGGGGGAGAGCTGCTCAACATTGCGGAGCTGGAGGAGATCTCGAGCGACCGCTGCACCATGGTCCGCATGATCGAGCTGGACCCGAACGAGACCATCACCGGTGTGTACACGGAGGGGTGCGTCATCGGCCAGGCCAACGAGCCGATGGGCGCGGTCCCGCACCCCGACTCCTACGACGCGCTGGAGGGCATCACCTCCACCCGCCTGACCCGGATGGAGTTCGAGGGGCTCTGGGGCGAGGCGAAGGTGAAGTTCCCGGAGATCGGGTAGGGGAGCTACCCGAGCAGGTCGTCGAAAAGCAGCTCCCTGAGCTTGGCGTAGGTGACCTCGTATGAGGCTGAGTTCTTGCCGACGGTCTGCGGGTTCCAATTCGCCATTTCAATGATCGGCTTCAGCGCGCCGACGAGCTTGGTCAGGTTGCCCGGCGCCTGCAGGAACTCCAGCGGCGGCTTGTGCCAGGTGAGGCGTCCGGCCTCGGCGTCGTCTTTGATCAGCGCCTGAATGCTGAACAGGAGCGGGATGAGGTAGCCGGCCGGCGGCACCTCGTGCTCGACAAGCTGGTTGGTGACCAAGGTGCGGTTCGCGCCCTTCGACGTCTTCTTCACCGCGCCGATGCGACCGAAAGACCCACCGTTCTCGTTATAGGCGTCCTTGAAGCCGGTGTAGATGTAGTCGTAGCAATTGAGGATGTCAACGATCATCTCGAAGGCCGACGCGATGTAGCCATCGAGCACCACGTAGCTCTTCCCGTCGTCTGTCTTCTCGGCCGCACCGTCCGCCTCGACCAGGTCGGTGAATCGCTGCAGCGAGGCCGCCTTGCTGGAGTACGCGGAGGTTGGCGTGATGGGTTTGATGCCGTAGTTGCCAAGCGTCGGCACCTTGCCCAGCGACACCCACAGCAGCGAGACGAGCATGCGGGGGTCAATCCGCTTGTTGTCGTTGGTGCTCCACGTGACCTGGTCGGCCAGCTCGGCGGGCATGGACTCCTTGAGGAAGTCGAAGACGCCGCTCTTGTTCGCGATCGCGTCGGCGGCCAACTGCGCGTTCTGGTTGCGGTTCGCGCAGATGCCCATGATGAGGTTGTTGAACTCGGCGAGGCCGTCGCCGGCCTCCGGGCCCGCGAGGGGAGCGATGATCTCGAGCGGGACGAGCGCGTCGAGGGTGGGGGAGGTGTCCTGGCGCAGCGCCTTGAGCGCAGTCGTGTTCTCAGCCCAGGCTTCCTTGAGCTGGTCCCAGAACTTCACCTTCCGCAGCGCCTTCTCGCTCACGCCGACCTCGCCGAGGAGTACCAGCGCGATAGCCATCAGGTTGTGGCCGCCGTCGAGGACGCCTTCGCGGTCCGGGTCGGCGAAGTGGAGCTGGAAGCGGTCGCGATCGCGCTCGACCACGTCCGAGGATCCGATCAGGATGCCTTTGGAGTAGAAGGGGAGCATCTCCGGCGCGGTCTGGATCGTCTGCATGATGTCCTCAGTGATCGTCGTGCGCTTCGGACGACGGGGGTTTGCCGTCAGATCCTCGATGCTGATGAGGTCGACCAGATTCTTGATCTTCACCGCGCCGCTGATGCGGTAGAGCGGGCCGACGTTGGCGTCATTGCGCAGCTCGACCTTGAAGGTGACGGTTTTGTCTTGCGTGGGTACGGACATGGTGGATTCCTTTCCTGTTGGGGTGTTCGACACACGACTGGATGCGTATGCACCGACCCCAGAGGTTCCGGAATCCACCTGGCCGTCCGGCCAAGTTCAGCCCACCGCCCTGTCCAGGGCAGTTCACGTTGTCGACGTGGCGACCTTGTATCAACCACTGGTACCGAGCATAAGTGCTCCGGGTTAGGAACGCAACCTTCTATTTAGTGATATACGTCGCACATTAGAGACAGCTGCTTTTGTTCCGGTGGCACTGACACAACAACGCCCCCGAGACCGACTGCACACACAGTTGGCCCGGGGGCGTAAAGCTACCTCGGTACGAGGCGCTCGAGCTTAGAACGGGAGCTTTATGTCGCCCAGGCCCGGAACTGCGCCGCTTGCAGCGACGGCAGCCAGGATGCCGAGCACGAGCGCGCCGATGCCGGTGCCGAGCAGGATGTTGGCGGTCTTGCCAGGTGCCCAATCGTTGGACGCGTCGCTCTTGATGGAGGACAGGAATGCGTCGTTCAAATCCTTGAACTCGCCCTCCTTGCCTTCGGTAGACGCCTTGACGATGCCGGTGGCCTTGTCCTTGTTGGCCTCGAAGTAGTTCTTTGCGGCCTCATCGGTGATGTCGGAGGAGCCGGTCTTCTCCCCATCCTTGCCCTCAGCCTGGGAAGAAGAGGCTCCCTGATCCTCCTTCGGGCCGTTGGCGTCATCCTGCGCGTACGCCGGAGCGACGGCGAGGGACAGTGCGGTTACTGCTGCGAGTGCAGCGGATGCGGAGCGCTTCATGGGAAGTTCCTCTCTCGTAGGGGTCGAGGGGCGGGGTCGCACCTCGATGAGGGTTAAACCGAGAACGTTCTGTTCAAGGTGCGCAAGCATTTGCCAGAAAAACCTTTGGCAGCTGCTTACTATTTGACGTATCGAAGCGGTTGCGCGAAGCGTTACCCCGTTTGTCTCTATTTTCATAAATACTTTTCGTTACTTCGGGGGTACTGCCTCGTGCCCACAGATGACACCGACCCACGCAAAACCCCCAGCCACCGAGACTTCAACGAGCCTCTAGCTGGGGGTGCGAATGAGCTGCCCGGAAATTAGGGCAAAGCTGCGACTAGAACGGCATGTTCGGCAGCAGACCCGCCTGGTTGGCAACGAAGCCGATGGCACCAAGGCCAGCGGCTGCGACAGCGACCCAAGTGAGGATCCAGCCCGCCTGCGTAGCCTGGTACGCCTGATCGGCACTGGAGCCCTGCTCTACGGATCCGACGATCATGTCCTTCGCACCGTCGGTCTTCGGGGCAGCGCCGTAACCCTCATCCTCGAGCTTCTTGTCGAGCTTGCGCTTTTGAACACCCTGTCGAGCACCCTCTTCAGCGCCCTGAAGAGTATCCTCCACAACGCCCTTCGGTCCTTCGACGGCTTCGCGCACACCCTCGATGAATTCGTTCGAATCTTCCGCAGCCTGCGCCGGAACAGCGGTGAGGGAGAGGGCGGTAGCGGTAGCGAGTCCCGCAGCAATGGTGCGCTTCATCAGATACTCCTTGTGTCGGTTCACATTCCATGCCTTTGGTCGGCATTGCGGGCAAGGGTACCGCTACGTTTCTGTATTTGTCCAGAGTTCTATGGACATCGGGGGAGGATTGTGTCGGCGCTACGCCCGTGGCACGCTCAGATACCGATATGAGGATACCGTTCTCGCCGCCCAGGAGCGCGTTGTCGGGGCCTTACTATCGGTATTTACCGGCCCCCGGCCCCAACACACCGCCGAACCTAGAACACCAGGTTCACCAAGGCCATGTACAAAAGTGTGCCGGCGAAGATTGAGAGGCCGGGGGAGCGTCGCCAAGCGTGGAGCGCAAGCGTAGCGACGCTCGCGATCAGGGCAGCGCCAACCCCGCCCGGGGCATAGGATGCGCCGCCAATCGTGTACACCACGAGGACCGTCATCACGCCGACGGGCATGTAGAGCCCGAGGAACTCAATGAACGGGCTGCCCTTGAGCAGTTTGAGGAAGGAGAAGGGCAGGGCCCTTAACGCCACTGTGACGAAACAGACCGGGATGAGGACCGCCCAAACCATCCCCGGAGTCACGGTTTCAGGCAGTCCCATTAGCGCATCCTCCACGTAAGTTTCTTGTCCAGCGCCGGCGCCCAGTAGCGCACGAGTAAGAGAAGGAAGTACGCAATCAGTGCAACCATGAGCATCGAGGAGGGCACCAGCACCATCGCCAGAATGCCCATCCCCATTGCAAGCACGACGGCCCCGAGGTCCCGGGAAGACTGCAGGGCCTCGTACACCAGTACGATAAACAGCGCGTTGAGCGCGAACTCCATCCCCTTCACGTCCGGCGGGATGATCTGGCCGGCCAGCGCGCCGACGATGCCGGGGATGACCCACAGCAGCTGGCACACCACCTGGATGGTCAGCAGGCGGGGACCGCTTACCGGCGCGTTGGGCCCGCGCGCGGAGACGATGGCGTAGGTCTCGTCGGTAAGCGCGTAGGCGGAGTAGCGGCGGCCCCACCACGAGCGGATAAGGTGGCGCGGGTAGGTGAGCCCGTAGAAGATGTGGCGGAAGTTCACCATGAAGCCTGTGACGGCGGCAGACAGCGGCCCGATCCCGGACGCGACCATATTGATGGCCAGGAACTCCATCGACCCCGCGTAGATGACCACAGAAAAGATTGGCGTCCACCACCACGCGTATCCAGCCTGGGTCATCAGCAGACCGAAGGCGAGCCCGAGCGGAATCAGCCCCAGGCCCACCAACCACATATCCTTGATGCCCCCACGGATCTCATCCAATGTTTCACGTGAAACATGCAATGTTGCTCCACCTGCCCTCCCGCGGGCCGGGTCAGCCCGCTATTCGCTTTGCGACGCCCACCACGCCTTCAGTTCCGCGACCGCCTCGTCGTGGTCGAGCTCGCCGCGCTCGAGTCGCAGTTCCTTCATGTACTTCCACGCCTTACCCACCTGGGGGCCCGGCTCGAGCCCGAGAATCTGCATGATCTCGTTGCCGTCAAGGTCGGGGCGCACGCGGGCGAGGTCCTCCTTGGCCGCGATGTCCGCGATGCGCTCTTCCAAATGATCATAAGTGCGCTGCAGGCGGCGTGCCTTCTTTGGATTTCTCGTGGTGCAGTCGGCGCGCACCAGCTTGTGCAGCCGGGGGAGGAGGTCGCCGGCGTCGGTGACGTAGCGGCGCACCGCGGAATCCGTCCACTGGCCCTCGCCGAAGCCGTGGAAGCGCATGTGCAGAAACACGAGCTGACCCACATCCTCAATCACGTGCTTCGGGTACTTCAGCTTCCGCATGCGCTTGCGCGTCATCTTCGCCCCGACCACCTCGTGGTGGTGGAAGCTCACGCCACCGCCCTCCTTGGCCGCGCGGGTATCCGGCTTGCCAATGTCGTGCATGAGCGCCGCCCACCGCAGCTTCAGGTCCGGGCCCTCGTCCTCCAGCTCGGTCGCCTGACGCAGCACCGTCAGCGAGTGGCGGTACACATCTTTGTGCTGCATGTGTTCGTCCTGCTCCAGCTGCAGCGCTGGAATCTCCGGCAGCACCTCGTCGGCAAGACCTGTCTGCACGAGCAGATCGATGCCCTCCCAAGGGCGCGCACCGAGCATGAGCTTGTCCAGCTCCGCTTGCACGCGCTCGACGGTGATGCGGCCGATCTCGCCGGCCATTGCGCGCATCGCGTCGAACACGCGCGGCGCGACCTCGAAACCGAGCTGGGAGACGAAGCGGGCGGCGCGCAGCATGCGCAGGGGATCGTCCCGGAACGAGATCTCCGGCGCCTGGGGCGTGTCGAGCCGGCGCGCGAGCAGATCGTCGAGTCCGCCGACGGGATCGTGGAAGGTGGGGGTGAGGGTGGCGTCGACAAGCGAAAGCTCGATCGCCATCGCATTGCAGGCAAAGTCGCGCCTGACCAGGTCGCCCTCGAGCGTGTCGCCGAAGGTGACCTCGGGGTTGCGCGTCACGCCGTCGTACAGATCGGCGCGGAACGTCGTGATCTCGACCTGATTGCCGTGCTTCACCGCGGCGACGGTGCCAAACTCGATGCCCGCGTCCCACGTGTTTTCGCCCCACTCGCTAAGGATCTCCTGCGTCACCTCCGGCCGCGCGGAAGTGGTGAAGTCGAGGTCGTGCCCGAGCTTGCCCAGCATCGCATCGCGCACTGGCCCGCCGACCATATATAAGGTCTCGCCGCGCTCCGCGAAACGAGCGGCCAGCGGCGTCAAGAATGGGGAAAGCTTATCGACGCTCCCCTGCGCACGCGCCAACAACACCGCCGCCGCGTTGGGGTCGTCAGCGTCGGGGAGGTCGAACAGGGGAGGGTAAGTCTTCGGCGTAGTCACCCGTCACACGATACCTGCCCGTTCCCGTGGACCGTAAGGGCCTGTTAAATACCACAAACGGCCCGCTGACCGATACGATAAGGCGGATGAACGAGAACACACGGCCCTCCCAGGGCTCCGCACCCAACCGCACCGACGCCCGTCCCAACGGCGCCGGCGGTAGCGGTGGCGCCGGCGGCGCCAGGGGAGCGGATTCCAACGGCGGACGGCCGAGGCGCCGGCGCCGCCGGCGTCGCTCGCGCGGCCAGGGCGGCCAGGGTGGGCAGAGCGCCCAGGGCCAGGGCAACCAGCAGGGCGGCCAGGCCAAGCACAGCGAGAACGGTGGCGGCAACAGCAACCGGGGCCGTGGAAGTCGGCGCCGCCGCCACCGCGGGCGCGGCGGAAGCCAGACCAAAAACCAGCCGAAGAACCAGTCCAACGGAAAGGACAACGCCAAGGGCGGCAAGGGCAAGCACCCCAAGGGCGGCAAGAATGCTGCGCGGCGGAAGCGGGGCCGGGGCGGGAATCGTCGGCAATCGCACTACAGCCACCACGAGAACTCGGGGATGGTCACGCGCGACGAGACGTCGGCGGGCGGCCTCGTCGTATCCGGGCTCGCTGAGGCGGTGAACCCGGACACCAAGAAGGTGGACATGTCGCAGCTGTACGTGGCGCTGATCGGGCGCCTCGACCGCCGCCGGCGACTCCTCTGGTCCATGCCCAAGGGCCACGTGGAGGACGGCGAGCACCAGTGGCGCACCGCGGAGCGCGAGGTGTGGGAGGAGACCGGCATCGTCGGCGAGGCCTTCGACACCCTCGGCACGATCGATTACTGGTTCGTCTCCGAGGGGGTGCGCATCCACAAGACGGTGCACCACAACCTGCTCCGCTACGTCGACGGCATCCTCAACGACGAGGACCCCGAAGTCACCGAGGTGGCCTGGGTGCCGCTGAGCGAGCTCATCGAGCGGCTCGCCTACGCGGACGAGCGCAAACTGGCCCGCGTGGCGTACGACCGTCTCCCGGACCTGGCGCGTGCCGAGTTTGAGGCCGGAAGGGTCACCCCGCGATGACCCACGGCCACGGCGAGAGCACCAGACCCATGCACGCGCGGGCGGTCGGCGCGCTCGGCGCGGCGGCCCTCTTCGTCGTCGGCGCACCGGGCCTGTCCGCCGCGGGCATCCCGGCGACGCTCCCCGTGCCCACCGACCCGGCCGACCCGTCGGTGACGGACCAGTGGGTCAACCCCAACGTCCGCGAGGGGGAGGGCGCACTGGCCAGGCTCGCCGCGATCGAGACACCGGACTCGCTCCAGGCGCACGATCCGTTTCACGTGAAACTTCGCGTCACCAATACGTCCGAGCGCACGCTCGAGGGCCTGAGCATCGTTCCCCGCCGCGGCCCGCTGACCGGCTCCGTCGCGGACCAGCGCATGGCCACGATCGCGGCGACTGGCGAGTACGGCGTGGCGGGGGAGCGCGTGAGCGTCGATAAGCGTATCGCCGCGGGCGAGTCCGCCGAGATCGACGTCGACCTGCACAGCGATTCCCTCGGCCTCAGCGCGCTCGGCACGTACCCCGTGAGCCTGGTGCTTGTCGACGCCAACGGCGCGCCGCTCGACTCCGAGCGCTTCCACCTCACGGTGCGCGGGCTCGCCGACGGCGCCGCCCCCGGCGGCATGACCGCCCTGTACCCAATTGCCGCGCCGGTGGACATCGTCCCCGGGGAGACCGGCGACGCGCCCGAGGAGCCACAGCTGGTCCTCGCCTCCGACGCCCTGGCCACCGAGATCGCGCCCGGCGGAAGGCTGGACCAGCTCGTGGACGGCTACCTCGCCGCGACGCAGACGCCCGCGGTCCGCGAGGCCACGTGCGCCGCCATCGACCCGGCGCTCGTGGACACCGTCGACCGGATGAGCCGCGGCTACGTCATCTCGCAGGAGCGCCAGCCGGTGGTGAAGGAGCCACAGCGACTCCGGGACTCCTGGGGCTCCCACGACGACGATTGGTCGCCAACCCCCGGGCCGGGCCAGGACGACGCGTCCGCGTTCCTGGAAAAACTCCGGCAGGTCTCTGCGCAAAGCTGCACCGTGGCCCTGCCGTGGGCGAACGCCGACCTCGACGCCGTCGCGCGCACTGGGGACCCGTGGCTCATGCGCGAGGCGATCGAGCGCGGCCCGACCGTCCTGGAGCGCATCCTGGGCAACGCGGGGATGCTCAATACGGTCGTCCCCGGCAATACGGCGCTGGAGGGGGAAAGCATCCCGGCCCTCGGGTGGGCGGACCACTCCCGGTCCACCGTCGCCGAGGAGGGGATGCAGGCCGCGTGGGAGCGCACCGAGGCGCTCGCGGCGCAGGCGGCCGCCGAGCACACTGGCGTCGACGCCCTGGAGGCGAACACGCCCGGCTCCGCCAGCTCCGCCGCGGCGCCCAAGCCCGTGCAGACCGTGCGCGTGCTGCTCCCCGGCAACACGATCGGGTCCGGGTCACCCGCCGGCGATGTTTCACGTGAAACATCGGAAGGGGACGGCCCCGCGGCGCAACGGTTCGCGTGGGCCGCGCCGAATGTCCTCGCGGTGGGGTACCAGGACGACTTGGCATCGGTGCTCGCCACCGTCGGTCCCGCCCCGACCACCGTGTCCTATGCCCCCGAGGTCACCCGCTTTGACTACACCATGGACTCCGACCACTCGCGCGCCGTCAACGCGGCATCGGCCATCCGCCTCGCCGCGCAGCAGGCGTGGACGTGGGAGGGCGAACCGGCGACGGAGCCGGTGCTGGTGAACCCGCCCGCGACGTGGGACGCGGACGCCGCGTCGGTGCTGCTGGGCACGGTGGCGGACCTGGTGACCAACGGCGGGGCGCAGCCCGTCTCGCTCAACGCCTACCTGGACGCGCCCGCGGAGGTTCCGGCCGCCGCGAACGTGGGCACCCCGCACTCCGACCCGGGTGCGTTCACCGACTCCGAGATCATGACCACCACGCAGCAGGCGAGGTTTACCAACGACCTCACCGAGCTGCTCGCGCCGGACCCCTCCATCGCGCTGACCCGCTACGGGTACACGCTCCCGCTGCGCCGCGACCTCATCACCGCGCTGAGCACGGGCGAGCGGCGCAGCGTGCACGAATACTCCGACGCCGCCGCCGCGACGAGCGGCCGACTCGCCGGCTCCCGGGACACGCTGACAGAGCTGCGCCGTTCGGTTGCGCTGATTCCGCCGGGGAATGTGTACACGCGGACGTCGCCAAGCAGCCCCTTGCTCATCGTCGCCCAAAACGGCATGCCGCTGCCCGTGCAAACGTCGATTCAGTACCGCGGGCCCGAGGGCGCGACGCTCAACGTGCCGCGCGAGATGCGGATTCCCGCACGGGGCTCCGTGACCGTGCAGATGACGGCGGACCTGCCGGAGACGAAGCGGGGGACCGACCTGAAGCTGTTCCTCGCGGGGCCGAAGGGCGCGCCGATGTCGCAGCCCGTGGACATCACCGTGCGCACCGCGGCGATCGCCGTGCGCGGGTGGGTGTTCGTCGCCGCGCTCGGCGCCGTCGTGACGGTGCTGCTCGCGCTCACGGTCGGGCGGAAGCGACGCTCGCGGGCCCCCAACTCGGGCGAGCACGCGCCGGCGGCGACCGGGAACGACCCGCCGCCACAGGCGCCACCCACCCAGCCGCCAAACAGGCAGCCGCACAACCCGGACGAACCACCAAACCCGTGATTGGAGAACATCCGTGACACAGCAGGATGACGCCGAGCGCACCGCTGGCTTACGCCGGCGCATCGTCACCCCGGCGCCGCCCGCCCCGGTGCCGCAACCACCGGCCAAGGTTCAGGGCCCGGAAGAGGACCCGAACCAGCCCGACAAATCGATGCTGACCACCAGCCCCAAGGGCGAAAGCAGCGAGTCCGACGCCGCGCAGTCCGCGGCGCCCGGAGGCAACGCCAAAGACAGCAAAGAGAGCAAGGACGCAGCCTCCACGGACACGGCGACCGCAACGCTCGAGGCCCCAACCAAAACCGACAAGGACAGCGGCACCAGCGCCGCGGACACCGGCGACGGCGAGGAGGGCACCAGCAACACCTCGGTCGTGCGCGCCACCGGCTCCATGGCGGTGGCCACCCTCATCTCCCGCGTCACCGGCTTCATCCGCACCGTGCTCATCGGCGCGGCGCTCGGCCCCGCGGTCGCCTCCGCCTTCAACACGGCCAACACCCTGCCCAACATCATCACCGAGATCGTGCTGGGCTCCGTCCTCACCGCCCTGGTGGTGCCGGTGCTGGTGCGCGCCGAAAAGGAAGACGAGGACCACGGCGCCCGCTTCATCCGGCAGTTGTTCACCCTCACCGTCACGCTCATGACGGTGGTCACCGTGCTCGCCGTCGCGTGCGCGCCGCTACTGACGCGGCTCTTCCTGGATGACGAGGGCAAGGTCAACGTGGTCCAGGCGACCTCGTTCGCCTTCCTGGTGCTGCCGCAGATCTTCTTCTACGGGCTCTTCTCACTGTTCATGGCGATCCTGAACACGAAGGAGCACTTCCGGCCCGGTGCGTGGGCGCCGGTGGCAAACAACGTGGTCTCCATCGCGGTGCTCCTGCTCTATATGTTGCTGCCGGGGAGTTTGAATCCGGCGGCGCCGGCGTCGATAAGCAATCCGCACGTCGCGCTGCTGGGCCTGGGCACGACGCTCGGCGTGGTGGTGCAGTGCCTCATCATGATGCCCGCGCTGCGGAAGCTGCGGATTGACCTGCGGCCGCTGTGGGGCATCGACGATCGCCTCAAGCAGTTCGGCGGCATGGCGCTGGCCATCATCACGTACGTGGCGATCAGCCAGGCGGGCTACATCGTGACCACGCGCATCGCCTCGACCGCGAGCGAGGCCGCGCCGATCATCTACCAGCAGCACTGGATGCTGCTGCAGGTGCCCTACGGCATCATCGGCGTCACGCTGCTCACCGCGATCATGCCGCGCCTGTCGCGCAACGCCGCCGACGGCGACGACAAGGCCGTCGTGCGCGACCTCACCCTGGGCACCAAGCTCACCTTCATCGCGCTGATCCCCATCATCGTCTTCATGACGGCGCTGGGCCCGGACATCGGCCACGCCCTATTCGCCTACGGCAACTTCGACGGCGACACCGCCCGCACCCTCGGCCTGACGATTAGCTTCTCCGCGTTCACGCTCATCCCGTACGCGCTCGTCATGCTGCACCTGCGCGTGTTCTACGCGCGCGAGGAGGCGTGGACGCCCACCATGATCATCGCCGGCATTACCGCCACGAAGATCGTGCTGAGCTACCTCGCGCCCATGGTGGCGGACTCCACCCAGTCAGTCGTGGTGCTGCTCGGCGCTGCAAACGGCTTCGGCTTCATCGCCGGCGCGCTCATCGGTGCGTTCCTGCTGCGCCGCAAACTCGGCACGCTGGAGGCAGCCACCGTCATGCGCACCTCGCTGTGGGCCGCCGGCGCAGGCCTGGTCGGCATCGCCGTCACGTTCCTCATCCGCTGGCTGGTCCGCGACGTCGCCGGCATCAACGTCCCGCGCGCGCTGGGCTCGCTGATCGGCCTGCCCTCGCTGGGATTCCTCATCGAGGTGGCTATCCTGGGCATCCTCTTCCTCATCGTCACCGGCCTGGTGCTCTCGCGCTCGAAGCTGCCCGAGGTGCAAAACCTGGGCCGCGCGCTCACCCGCATCCCGGGCCTGGGCCGCTTCATCCGGCCGGACGACACCGCCGCCATCGAGGTCGGCGAGGTGGACCCGCGCGACGTGTCCACCCAGTTCCTCGTGGCCGACACCTTCAACGCCAGCCCGGTCCCGCCGCCGATGTCCGCCGGCGTGGTCCGCGGCCCGCGACTCGTGCCGGGCGCGAACGTGTCCGACGGCCGCTTCCGCCTCATCCGCGACCACGGCGCCACCACCGGCGCCCGCTTCTGGCAGGCCCGCGAGCTGTCCACCGGCGCACCCGTGGCGCTCACCTTCGTGGACACCACCGGCGCCGCACCGATGGCGCCGGTCACCCCGCGCGAGGCCGCCCTGCAGGCCGCCGGCGTGGCCCGCCGCACGCGCAAGCTTGCGCGCCTGGGCCACCCCGCGATCGCCGACAACATTGAGATCCTGTCTTACCGCTCCGGCGCCCTCATCGTGGCGGACTGGATCGAGGGCTCCTCGGTGAAGGCGGTCGCGGAGAGCGGCCAGACCCTGCACACCGAGGCCGTGGCCAACGCGCTCGCGCCGCTCGCCGGGGCGCTGGCCACCGCCCACGAGCAGGGCATCCCGCTCGGCCTGGACAACCGCCAGCGCCTGCGCGTGGACACCGACGGCCACGTCCGCCTCGCGTTCCCCGCCGTCCTTCCGGATGCGTCCGGCCCCGCCGACGCCGAGGCCTTCGCGTCCGCGCTCCAGCTCCTCACCACCAACGTCAACTCCGACGCGCTCGACGGCATCACGCAGCGCACCAGGGCGCTTGTCGACGCCGACGCGATCGAAAACAGCGACTTCCACGACCTCGAGGACGCGCTGCGCCGCGAGGCGAACCTGCCGGCACCGGGGGAGGAGCCCACCTCCGCCAACCGGGGCGGCTCGACCGTCGTCGCCACCGCCGCGGCGTCCGCCAACGAGGCGTCCGAAGAGACTGCCACCGAGGACGAGCTTGTCGAGCCGATCGCAGAGACCACCCACGACCCGGACGAGGTCCCCGGTGGCTTCGGTTCGCGCCGCTACGGCACGATCACGGTCACGCTGCTGACGGCCATCGCGGTCGGCGCCGTGGTCCTCATCGCGATCCTCACCACCTCGCTGGTCGGACTGTTCTCCGGCAACGACATCAACTCTCCGGTCACGCAAAACTCGGTGGAGCAGGGCGCGGAAAACCTGGAGCGGGAAGCGCAGGAGGCCACAGAGTCCGCAGGGCTGCCCGTGATCATCGGGCCGCTCGAGGCCACGGCGATCGGCGCGGCGCAGGACGCAGCGCAAGGCACCGACCTCTCGCCGGTGGTCGACGGCGACCGCGCGACCAGCGCCACCGTCACCCGCGGTGAAGGCGTCAAGCTCGCCCCGCCGGAGTCCGCCGGCGCCGTCAACGTGGAGCAGATGCTCATTGACACCACCTCCGACGGCGGCCCCTACGAGATCTACGGCGTGCCCGCGGACTTTCCCGCAGAGCAGGAGGGCGCGCTGGACGTGCAGTCGCTGCCCAAGCTCGCGGAGGGCAAGTTCCACCCGGGGCAGAACAGCGTCGACGTCACCGACGACGTGAAGCTGCGCGGCGTCATCCTCCAGCTGCCGGCGTTTGAGAAGTCGAACAGTGTGGAGGTCAAAGAGGTTTCGGTGATTGGCTACACTGAGCTGCGGTGACGTGGCGTCGATAAGCGTTAAGCTCAAGCGCTGAATATTATTGCCCGGTCCCTCCCCGCAACGGGGGCGGATCGGGCATAATTGTGCGCGGGAACACATCATTCGGGGGAATTTTGGGGGAAACATGTCATATCGGACTGACCGCGAGCTCGTCCGCGCGCACGCAACCGGCGACCCGGCTGCGTTTACGGATATTGTGCGCAAGCACGGCCCGCAGCTCTACCGCGTGGCGCGCACGCACACGCACAATGACCAGGACGCGCAGGACATCGTGCAGGAGGCGCTGTTGAAGGCCTACCGCAACCTGCACCGCTACCGCGGCGAATCCAAGCTGGGGACGTGGCTGCACCGTATGACGGTCAACGCCGCCATCGACCACCTTCGCCGCACGTCGCGCAAGGACTTCGAGGTGAGTATTGACAACGAGGAGGCCGTCGACCGGGACCGCAACGCCAGCCTCGCCCACGACCCGTTGCGCGCGCTCGATTCCTACATGACCGTGCGCAACGCTGTCGCCGCGCTGCCTCGCGCGCAGCGAGGGGCCCTCTTGCTTATCGACGTCCACGGGCTCTCCGTCGAACACGCCGCCAAGGAACTGGGCGTCAAGCCCGGGACGGTGAAGTCCCGCCGCTCCCGCGCCCGCTCTGCAGTGGCGGACCAACTCCTGGCGCGTGGCTAACGTAGCGCTGAACTGCGGGAATCTCCCGCGGGCGTGGCGCGTTGAGTGGGGCAGTAGACTGTTGCGAGATTACGGCTACAACCACAATCGCGATGATGAGGCGGAGGACGCATGACAAAGCCAGATTTCAACCTGCTTTCTATGAACGTGCTGGGCGATACGCCCGCCGAGAAGAAGGGCGAGACGGAGGCCGCACCGGCGAAGGGCAGCGGCGATGAGAAGGTGCACGACGTGATCATCGTCGGCTCCGGCCCGTCCGGCTACACCGCCGCCCTCTACGCGGCCCGCGCGGAGCTGTCCCCGCTGGTGTTTGAGGGCTACGAGTTCGGCGGCGAGCTCATGAACACCACCGAGGTCGAAAACTTCCCCGGTTTTGAGGACGGCATCATGGGCCCCGAGCTCATGTCCAGCATGCGCGCCCAGGCCGAGAAGTTCGGCGCGGAGCTGCGCCCCGAGCTGGTCGAGCGCGTCGACTTCTCCGGCGACGTGAAGAAGGTCTACGTCGACGGCGAGGAGTTCAAGGCCCGCGCAATCATCCTCGCTACCGGCGCCGCACCGCGCCACCTGGGCATCCCGGGCGAGGAGGAGCTCACCGGCCGCGGCGTGTCCACCTGCGCGACCTGCGACGGCTTCTTCTTTAAGGACCACCACATCGCCGTGGTTGGCGGCGGCGACTCCGCGATGGAGGAGGCCACCTTCCTCACCACATTCGGCTCCAAGGTGTCCATCATCCACCGCTCGGAGAACTTCCGCGCCTCCCAGATCATGCTGGACCGCGCCCGCGACAACGAGAAGATCGAGTTCATCACCAACACCGTTGTCGACGAGGTGCAGGAGGCGGACGGCAAGGTCAGCGGCCTGAAGGTCCGCAACACCCAGACCGGCGAGGAGTCCGTCCTGGACGCCACCGCGCTCTTCGTGGCAATCGGCCACGACCCCCGCTCCGCCTTCCTGGAGGGACAGGTCGCTACTGACGAGGGCGGCTACATCCAGGTGGAGGACCCGACGACCAAAACCAGCGTCCCGGGCGTCTTCGCCGCGGGCGACGTGGTCGACCACATCTACCGCCAGGCCATCACCGCCGCCGGCTCCGGCTGCCGTGCCGCGATCGACGCGCAGCACTACCTCAATACGCTGTAGGCCGTGGCGCGTGGGCGTCGTGAAGCGAGGCCCAGCAAGCTGTAATGGTTCTGTTACTTCGCTGGGCGGGCGCGCGAGCCGGGGATTTTGCGGGCGCGACTAGACTAGGGGAGCCGGAACCGAGAACACGTGAAGGAGTTGCACCGTGAGCGCACCAGTGGACGTCACCCAGGACACCTTTAAGTCCGAGGTCATCGAGTCGGAGCTGCCCGTCCTCGTGGACTTTTCTGCCGAGTGGTGCCAGCCCTGCCAGCGGCTCGCCCCGGTGCTGGACGAGATCGCCGCCGAGTACGACGGCAAGCTCAAGGTGGTCAAGATCGACGCGGACACCGAGCGCACCCTGACCGCCATGTTCCAGGTGTTCAGCATCCCCACCGTCTTGCTATACAAGGACGGTGAAAAGGTCGACGAGTTCACCAACTACCGGCCCAAACAGGAGATCCTTTCCCGCATCGAGCCGCTGCTCTAGCTGGGTCCGCGGCGTGCCGACGTGCTGCTTCGCGCGCGGCCGCCTCACCCACGTAGGATGTAATAGGTATACGTGTCAACCGCTTCGTCAGAAAGGCCCCCAGTGCGTGCAACTCTTCGCGTCGGCGACTCCAGTGCCCGGGTTGCTGAGGTTCGCTCAACACTCGCGCGTCTAGGGTTGCTCAGCGGCTACGAGGGCTCCATCGATGAGTGGAACTCCCGCCAGTTTTCGCAGGAAGAGATGCTTTTCGACGCCACGCTGGCCGACACCATCAAAGCCTTCCAGCAGTCGCGCGGCATCATGCCCACCGGCGACATCGATGACCTGACTCTCCGCGAGCTCCGCCAGGCGTCGTACAAACTGGGCAACCGCGTCCTGAGCTACCAACCGAGCCAGGAGCTCGTCGGCGACGACGTCGCGCAGTTGCAGACCCAACTCCACGAACTGGGCTTTTACGCGCACCGCATCGACGGCCGCTTCGGCCGCCGCACCCACGAAGCGGTGATGACCTACCAGCTCAACTCCGGCCTCGAGGACGACGGGCTCTGCGGCCCCGACACCCTCCACGCGCTCAGCCTGCTGGGCCGGCGCATCACCGGCGGCTCCGCCAACGCCATCCGCGAGCGCGAGCACGTCCGCCAGGCCGGCCCACACCTGACCGGCAAGCGCGTGGTCATTGACCCCGCCCTCGGCGGCACCGACACAGGCGTGACCGTCCAGGGCCCGTACGGCCCCATCACCGAAGAAGAGATCGTGTGGGACCTGGCGCAGCGCGTCGAGGGCCGCATGATCGCCGCGGGCGTGGAGACCATCATCTCGCGCACCCGCGGCGACAACCCGTCGGCAAAAGCGCGCGCCGACCTGGCCAACGGATTCAAGGCCGACCTGGTGATCTCGCTGCAGCTAGACCACTACCCGAACGAGAAGGCCAACGGCGTGGCCACCTTCTACTTCGGGTCCGAGATCGGCAGCTCCTCCATGACTGGCGAGACGCTCTCCGGCTACATCCAGCGCGAGATCGCCGCCCGCACCAACTTGCGGAACTGCCACAACCACGCCCGCACCTGGGAAATGCTGCGCATGACGCGCATGCCGTCGGTGGAAGTGGTGGCCGGCTACCTGAGCAACCCGGGCGACCTGGCCGTGCTCATCGATCCCGCGCAGCGTGACGCGATCGCGGAATCCATCGTCGTGGCCGTCAAGCGCCTCTACCTGCTGGAATCCGACAACCAGCCGACCGGCAGCTACTCGTTCCAGGACCTGCTGCGCGAGGAGCGCGCGTAGGTTCCTGCTGGGGGAAATAGCGGGGGAAATTACGGGGAAGGTTTCGGGGTTCCGCGCCTGGGCTACTTTGCGTAGTACCTGGTGGTCCGGGTCGAGCCGATCTTGCGGATCAGTGAGGCGTCGACAAGCTTGCGCAACGCGCGGTACGCCTGCTGCTGGCTCAAGCCGGTGATGGCGGCGACGTCGCCGCTGGCCAGGCCCGCGCGGCCCGCGCGCTGCACCGCGCCCAGCGCCATCGCGTCATTGCCCTTCACCGCGAGCGGGGCGCTTGAGTGCTGCGTCACCGTCACCGTCACGCCCTGCCCGTGGGTGCCCGCGAAGCTGACCGGGTCCAGCTCTGCGGCGGACAGCGTCCGCGCGACCTCCGGGTACCCTGTTCCGGCGCCGCGCGTGAGCCCGGTGAGCGAGACCGCGGTGCTCAGGTGCAGCGAGCGCGGCGCGTAGACGGGCCGGCCCTCCGCGAGCGCCGCCGCGTCCACCCCGCGCGGCAGGCCGCCGGGGCTTGAGATGCTGGTGAAGTCTTCCTCTAGCGCCACGTAGACGGGCGCGGGCAGCGAGTAGTCGCGGTGGACGAGCGCGTTAATCACCAGTGGAAACGCGGGACCGAGCGCGGCGCGATGCTCGGTGAGCGCGCTGAGCATCGTGGCCAAGGGGGCCACGCTTCGCGACGTCCGGTGCGAGACCCGCCGGTCCGAGAACACCAATTGGTGGTACGGCAGGTGCGTACGGATCGCCTCCGTGCGGCCGAAGAGCGCGATGGCGCCGAGCGTCAGCGGGTGCTCCGCGTCGGTGCGGAACCCGAGCGCCCGGACGAGCGCTTCGTCGGAGCGCTGCGCGGCAAGCGCGTCGCCACCGTGGCTCGCCGCCAGTTCGCGGAAGCTCGCAATCGCCTCCGGGTCGATGTCGTCCGGGGCGGCACCGCGGGCGGGGGAGAGCGCCCAGTCGACCCCGTTGGCGTCGCGGTAACGCGTGAACAGATACGTCGGGTCCATGCCGACTGCCTCAGCCACGCCCCGCTCGTTCAGGCGCCGCGTTCGGTAGGTGCCCCACGCGGTGGCGACGGGGCTCGGGTGCGCGTCGGTCCGCACCGCGATCACCTCGGCGCCGCCGAGCCGCGCGGCGCTCACATCAACCTCCAGCGGCGGGTTGGTGTAGCGGCGCACCGCCATGGCCAGCTGCGCGGGGTCGGTTCGATCACCGTGGAAGGGATAGCAGCCACTGATTGAACCGTCCGAATCCACGCCGATGAAAAGGGTGCCGCCCTCGGCGTTGGCCATGGACGCCATCGTTTCAATCACGCGGCGCTCGTTGATGAAAGCGGCAGATTTACGACGCGCAAACGCCCTGGTCATTCCCTGTCCCAGGGCGATTTGATCAGCCATTTCCTCAGCGCGCATGCCGATAGCTTACATCATTGGTATTCGCCAGTTCGATTCGTCCGGCACCGTCTGATTGAATGATGGAATGTGGGCACACTGGTGGGCGGAATCGGTGAGGTGATGGAATCAGACGGCCGGCGCTTCTGCTAGCAGGTCGGCGATTTCTTGGTCCTCCATGAGGTCGAATACGGGCGGAAGCGAGAGCCGGAGGCGGGGCAGCAGCGGGTGGTCGTCTACGATGCGGAAGCCGGCGGACTCGAGGATGGGGACCTCTGTCAGACCGATTGCGGCGGCGTGGCGGGCGATGGGGCTGTGGGCCTGCGCGGTGGCGTCGTCAAGCGTTGAGTCCCGCGCGGAGGGCTCGTGGAGGCCGAAGACCTCGAGGGCCTGTGCGCCCGCGCTCGTGGCGGCGGCGATGGTGGCGTCGAGGAGTACCGATTCGTAACCGCGGCGCTGGGCTCGGGCGTCGATGTGCAGGCTCGTGATAACCCATGCGTCTTGGCTAATGGGTGCGGTGGGGAAGCGGGAGGCGCCCGGGGCGAATTCCGGCGGGCAGAAGAGGATGGTGGCCAGCGCGCCCTCGTCGGTGCTCACCTCCGCGATGGAGTGGCCGATGGGGTACTGCTCGTAGCAGCGCGCGATGAGCCAGGCCTCTTTGTCCAGCTCAGAGCGCTGGACGGCGAACTCGGTGTCGGCGTGGCGCGTGGATGACCTCGGCGGGTCGAGCTCCCAGAAGACGGTGTCGGCGGCGCGCCGGTGGATGCGGGCGAGTGTGCCGGCGTGCACCGGCACGAGCTGCGCGCGTGGTTGCGTTGGCACCCGTCCCCCTGACGTTCCGCCGGTCCGATCAGTCCTGCTCGCCCTGGATCAGGCCCATGATGCGGTCAAAATCGTCCTTGTCGCCGAACTCGACGACGATCTTGCCCTTGCGCTTACCCATGGTCACGGAGACCTTGGTGTCCCAGGCGTCTGCGAGGGAGTTCGCGGCGTTGGTGAGGAACTCCGGCTGCGGCCGGGGCTCGCGTTTCTTCTTCTCGGGCAGGGCGCCGTTGTTGTTCAGCAGCGTGACGGCCTCCTCGGTGGCGCGCACGCTCAGGCCCTCGGCGACGATGCGGTTGGCCAGCTCGTTCTGCGCGGTGGAGGTCTGCTCGTCGCTGTCCAGCTTCACGCCCAGGAGGGCGCGGGCGTGGCCCGCGGAAAGGACGTTCGCGGCGACGCGGCGCTGCACGTCCACCGGGAGGCGCAGCAGGCGGATGGCGTTGGTGATCACCGGGCGGGAGCGGCCCAGCTTGTCCGCCAGCTGCTCCTGGGTGACGCCGAACTCCTTGAGCAGCTGCTCGTAGGCGGCGGCTTCTTCCAGCGGGTTGAGCTGGACGCGGTGGATGTTCTCCAGGAGGGCGTCGCGGAGCATGTCCTCGTCGGAGGTCTCGCGCACGATCGCCGGGATGTGCTTGAGGCCGGCCTTGGAGGCCGCGCGCCAGCGGCGCTCGCCCATGATCAGTTCGAAGCCGTCCTGGGTGTCGCGGACGACGATCGGCTGCAGAAGGCCGAACTCGCGGATGGAGTGCACCAGCTCGGCCAGCTCGTCTTCGTCGAAGACCTGGCGGGGCTGCTTCGGGTTGGGGATGATCTGCCCCAGCGGCACTTCCTGGTAGCGGGCGCCCACGGGCACCGGCTGCATGACGTTGTCCTTCGCGGCGGAGACGGTCGGGGCGCCGGCGATCGGCCCGCGAGGCGAGCCGCCCACGGTGGGGGCGCCCTTAACCTTCTTGCGCTGCTTGTCCTTCTTGTTCTTCTTGCCCGAATTGCCCGAATTGCCTGAGTTGCCTGAGTTCGCAGCGTCGTCGGCGCCGGCATTGGGGCCCGCTCCGGTGCTGCCGTTGTTGGTCTCCTTCCCGGGCTTCGGCGCCTGCGAGCGCTGCGCGGCCTTGCCGTCGCCGAAGATGATGTCGGAGGCTCCATTGCCAATCGCGCCCGTCTTCCCGGTCGTATCCGTCGTCGACGGCGCGGACGGGATCAGTGCGGCCAGGCCTCGCCCGAGTCCGCCTTTGCGTTGCTGTGCCATGTGCTACTCCTCGCCCTCAGTGTCTACAGTGCCTACAGTGCCGTCAGAACCTGCTGAACCTTCAGCATCTTCCCCCGCGTCCCCGTCGCTATCCAGCTCCGCGAACACCTCGGGGCTCACGCCGATCGGCCCGGTTGTCTCGTGCGGCTGGTAGTCACCGCGGTTGGCCAGCTCGCGCGCCGCGTCGAAGTACGCGAGCGCCCCGCGGGAGCCGGGATCGTAATCAATCACGGTCTGCCCGTAGCCGGGGGCCTCGGACACCTTGACCGAGCGCGGGATGACGTTGTTGAGCACCACCTGGCCGAACTGGTCGCGCACCTCGGCGGCCACGTCGGCAGCCAGGCGCGTGCGCGCGTCGTACATGGTGAGCAGGATCGCGGAGATGTGCAGGTTGTGGTTCAGGTGCTCGCGGATCATGCCGATGTTGCCCAGCAGCTGGCCCACGCCCTCGAGCGCGTAGTACTCGCACTGGATGGGGATAAGCACCTCGTCAACCGCGGTCATTGCGTTGATGGTGAGCAGGCCGAGGGACGGCGGGCAGTCGATGAACACGTAGTCAAAGCCGTGCTCGTCGAGGAACCCGCGCCGGATAGCGTCGTGAAGCCGGTACTCGCGCCGCACCATGGAGACCAGCTCGATCTCGGCTCCCGCCAGGTCGATGGTGGCGGGGATGCAGAAGATGTTCGGGTTCTCCGCGTGCGCCTGCACGGCGTCGTCGGCCTCGGCCTCGCCGATGAGCACCTCGTAGCTGGACACGGTCCCGGAGGTGTGCTCGGCGCCGAGCGCCGTTGACGCGTTGCCTTGCGGGTCCAGGTCGATCACCAGCACCTTCAGGCCCTGTTTGCTCAGCGACGCCGCCATGTTCACCGCCGTCGTCGTCTTGCCCACGCCGCCCTTCTGGTTGGCAATGGTGAGCACGCGCGGCTGCTCCGGCTTAGGCAGCTTCGCGCGCCCAGACGTCATCTGGGTGGCCCGGTGCGCCGCGGCCATGATCGGGGTGTCGTCGAAATTCTGCTCGTCCATATTCGCTCCCCCTTACTTTCGCACGATTGTAATCAGGGTGGTCGGCTGCTCCAGCAGGCCCTCGCCGACCTGGGAGATGGTGGCTTCTCCGCCGCCCGCCTTCCGGATTTCCGCGGCGTCTCGCTCGAGCTCCTCGCTTACCGACGCCCCCTTCATCGCCACCATGACGCCCCCGTGCTTGGCCAACGGCAAGGACCATCCGGCGAGCTTGCCCAGCGGCGCCACCGCCCGCGAGGTGACGGCGTCGAACTGGCCGCGCTGCTGCTCCTCGGCGCGGCCCCGGATCACCGTAACGTTGTCCAGCCCCAGCTGCTCGGTCACCTCGCCGAGGTAGGTGGAGCGCTTCAGCAGCGGCTCGATGAGCGTCACGTCCAGGTCCGGCCGCGCGATGGCCAGCGGGATGCCCGGCAGGCCCGCGCCCGAGCCGATGTCCGCGATGCGGGCGCCCTCCGCGAACGCCTCGGCGGCGACGGCGCAGTTGAGGATGTGGCGGCCCCAGAGCCGGTCCACCTCCTTCGGCCCGATGAAGCCACGCTGCGCGGCCACGGTGGCCAGCGACTCACGGTACTGCTCCGCGAGCCCCAGGCGGTCACCGAAGACGGTGCGTGCGATAGCGGGGGTCTGTTCCGACACGGCTGTGCGCTCCTTTACACAAAGGGGAATTGTTTGCACTCCGACTCTAGTAAACGCGCCCAACATTGGGGCAATTGTGCGCGTTCACTTCCGCCAACCCAGTTAGACGCCTGGAATCGGGCACAAAAAACCCGCCGCCAACTGGCGACGGGTTTGCGTGAGCAACCCTTACTTGCCCTGCTTGCGCTGCTTCTTGGTGCGCTTGTCCACCTTGCGGGCGCCGACGGCCGGGGCGGAGGCGCGCTTGGCCTCGCGCTTGGCGGCCTCTTCCTCTTCTTCTTCCTTGTCCATCTTCGCGTACACGACACGGGTTTGGAAGAAGGTCCAGATGTTGTTGGACAGCGAGTAGAACAGGAGGCCGACGTGCCAGACAAAGCCGGTGAACAGGATCATGGCCGGCAGGAACCAGAGCATCATCTTGTTCATCATCTGCATCTGCTGGTCCATCATCTGCGCGTTCTCGCCCTGAGGTTTGTTCACCTTGCCGGCCGCGCGGCGGGCCTGCTGGCGCTGAATGGACATGCGCGCGTTCAGGTGGGTGAACAGCGCGGACAGGATGACCATCGGCAGGCAGACCGCGATGATCTTGGTCCGGGTGAGGTCCTCCACACCGGTGAACGCGGCGAACGCGTCTTCTGGCATGGACATGTACGCCGACAGCGGGACGCCGAAGATGTTGGCGTCCAGGAAGGAGCGGACGTCCTCGGGCGAGAAGGCGTAGTTGGCAATGTTGCGGTTCTCTTCAACCGACAGGCCGAGCGCACCCGGGCCGTTGCCGGTGCGGTTGAACGAGCGCAGCACGTGGAACAGGCCGATGAACACCGGCATCTGCACGAGCGGGACCAGGCAGGAGGCGAGCGGGTTGGTGCCCATCTCCTTGTACAGCTTCTGGGTCTCCTCGGCCATCTTCTGCTGGTCGTTCTTGTACTTCGCGCGGATTTCCTGCATCCGCGGCTGCATCTCCTGCATGCGGCGCATGGAGCGCATCTGGTTGACCATCGGCTTGATCAGCAGCGCACGGATGGTCACCGTCAGCATGATGATGGACAGCGCCCAGGCCATGCCTGAATCTGGCGAGAGAATTGCGCCGAAGAGTTTGTGGTACGCCCACAGCACCCATGAAATCGGCCAATAAATGAAGTTCAGCACTTTTGGCAGTTACTCCTCATCGGTTTGTCGTATGTCCGTTGCCTGCACGCTGGAGCTTTGGGCGCTTGTCGACGCCCCCGCCCCCGCCGGAATACTCCCCGGCACAGGGTCGTAGCCACCTGGGTGCCACGGCCCGCACTTACACACGCGGGCGGCCGCGAGCGCGGTGCCTTTCACGGCACCGTGTCGCGCGACCGCCTCGAGTGCGTACGCACTGCAAACGGGCAAAAATCGGCAGGTCCCACCCAGCTTAAGGGGTGACACGTACTTTTGGTAGAGGCGCACCAGCTTCACCAGCGCGGCCGCCGCCGGCCCGGGAGGGCTGGGGATCCGGCCGCCGGCGAAGTTGTAGTACGCCATCAGCGGGTTGTCCGCTCTTGTGGTGGTTTGGCGATTTTGGCGCGCGCCTTGCGGACCGCGCGCTCGAGGTCTCCGGCCAGCTCGGCGCTCGACGCCGTGGCCGACACAGGAAGCGCTCGGATAACCACGTCGAATTCGCGCGGCAGCGCCTCCGCCTGCGTGCGCGCGACGGCCCGGAGTTTGCGGGACACCGCGTGCCTGGTCACAGCGTTCCCCACCTGTTTAGACACCACGAGCCCGAACCGAGGTCCGCCGCGCACGGCGGTGTCGGTTCGGGCTCTCAGGTGCACCACCAGTGTGCGGGAGCCGCCCCGCGTCCCTTTGCGCATCGTGCGACGAAAGTCGCTGGATGACGCAAGCTTCAGCGGGCGCGGCAGCACGGTGGTGAACCCTGAATTGGTGCAGCTACGGCGCGACTACGCGGTCAGCTTTGCGCGGCCCTTCTTGCGGCGCGCGGAAACGATGGCGCGGCCGGCGCGGGTACGCATGCGGGCGCGGAAGCCGTGCTTGCGCGAGCGACGACGGTTGTTGGGCTGGTAAGTCCGCTTGGACACGGTGGACTCCTTGTATGCGTCACGGCGACCAACGGTCGGGGGCACTACGCGGCACGGATGTTCTGTGCAGAGCATCCGTGAGCAGTGCTCCCGTCCTCCCGGGGCAGTGGCCGCCTCCGGTAGAAAAATGTTGTTGAGATCGCGCTTCACCGCGTACTGGGTGAAGGCCGCATGCGCTACCTGCGCTGACTCGCCCTTGCGGGGGCCCGGTTCTCGGCGCGGGTAGTGCTCTCAAGCGCGCGAGTGCAAGGCGTTGCGCGGGGCAACGGCCAGTGCGACTAGCGCGACAGACTCCACTAGGGTACGTGATTTTTCCTTCGGGCGACAAATCGACACTCCGACAGGATTCGCGGGGACGAACGGGGGCACCCGAAATTACATAACTGTGTTTTTTCGCAGGTAGTCGGCCCAATCGGCCCGGCAACGTGGGGTTCAACGGGCGGGGAGGGGAGCGGGTCGCTGACACGTGTTCGATCCGTTTTCGAATTCCACAGGTTCTCCGGCGCGACACCGTTAGACACGCTGAGGTGACAGCGGGTAACAATGTCTTATCACCACAATTTCACAAGCATTCAGTACACAAGCCTGTGGATAACTGTGAAGTATGAGTTGAGACTTCTCCGGGGGACCCGCCATCACCCCAGCTCAACCACAACTTTAGGGTTAAGAAATGTTATCCACAGTTTGCGCACACACCTGTGGATAGAACCCGACGGTGGCGCTATCCACACCTGTGGATAAAGTTGTGGAACAACAGGTGAGGGCACATCCCGGCCCCCGCCAGCCTGTGGAGGCACGACCGGATTCGGTGGATTCCGCGGTGGGTTTTGTAATTTCACAAAGTTGCAGAGTTGCATAAGCCGCGCCGCGCATTCCTCCTGCGCCCCGCAGTACCAATACAGACCCCAAGAACCCCATAGCCCCATGTCGAGGAAAGAACAGGAGTAACCGTGGCCGAGCAACAGATCGAATCGCTCTGGCGTGACACCGTCACCCAGCTGCTGCAGCTCTCAGAGCGACCCGACTCTTCGGTCCCGCAGCTCAATTTCAAAGAGCGCTCCTACCTGCAGCTGGTCACCCCGGTCATGCTGGTCAACGGCTACGCGGTCCTTTCCGTCCCCCACCACGCGGCGAAGACGGTGATTGAGGATTCGCTGGCACCGCACATCACCAACCTGCTCGCCGCCCAGCTCGGCGGGCCGTGCATCCTCGCGGTGTCCGTCGCACCGGCGGCGGAGAGCACGCCGCCTCCTGCCGCTGAGCCGCCCGCCGCGCCGCAGCCCCCACAACCTACTGAGCCGGAAGTGCCGGGGCCGGTGGCGTCGACAAGCATGCCCCCGCAGCGCGATTACGCACCCTCCGTGCCCGAGGAATTTGCGCAGGATGCGGGGCCGGGCGAGCAGATCCCGATGGGGCTGGACGAGCTCGCGCAGATGCACGCGCAGCAGCAAAAGCAGCGGCAGGGCCACCCGACCGTGCCGCGGCGCATCCCGCGCGAAGAGCCGGCGCACGACCCGGACCGGGCGGCGAACTTGAACCCGAAGTACACGTTTGAAAACTTCGTCACCGGCTCGTCCAACCGCTTCGCGGCGGGCGCGGCGCTCGCGGTCGCTGAGGCACCGGCCCGCGCCTACAACCCCCTGTTCATCTGGGGCGGATCCGGCCTGGGCAAGACGCACCTGCTGCACGCGGCGGGGAATTACGCACAGGTGCTGCAGCCGGGGCTGCGGATCAAGTACGTGTCCTCGGAGGAGTTCACCAACGACTACATCAACTCCGTGCGCGATGACCGGCAGGAATCGTTCAAGCGCCGCTACCGCAACCTGGACATCCTCATGGTGGATGACATCCAGTTCCTGCAGGGTAAAGAGGGTACGCAGGAGGAGTTCTTCCACACCTTCAACGCGCTGCACCAGGCGAATAAGCAGATCATCCTGTCCTCGGACCGCCCGCCGAAGCAGCTCACCACCCTGGAGGACCGCCTGCGCACCCGCTTCGAGGGAGGGCTGATTACCGACGTCCAGCCGCCGGACCTGGAGACCCGCATCGCCATCCTGATGAAGAAGGCGGCTGCCGACGGCACCGAGGTCGAGCACTCCGTCCTCGAGCTGATCGCGTCGCAGTTTCAGTCCTCCATCCGCGAGCTGGAGGGCGCGCTCATCCGCGTGTCCGCGTACTCGTCGCTGTCCAACAAGCCGGTTGACCTGCAGGCCGCGCACCACGCGCTGCGCGACATCCTGCCGGACGAGGCCGACGTGAACATCACCGCGGACGCCATCAAGCAGGCGGCCGCGGAGTACTTCAAACTCTCGTTGGAGCAGCTCACCGGTGCCGGAAAGGCCCGGCAGGTGGCGCACGCGCGCCAGATCGCCATGTACCTCTGCCGCGAGCTCACCGAGCTGTCGCTGCCCAAGATTGGCGACGAGTTTGGCGGCAAGGACCACACCACCGTCATGTACGCGGACCGGAAGATCCGCAAGGAGATGACGGAGAAGCGTGGCACCTACGACGAGATCCAGGAGCTCACGCAGATGATCAAGAACAAGGCGCGCATGGGCTAGGCCGTGGGCCCGCTTTTCCGCCCCACAAGATCACAAAAACCCCAGAAGTCACTCTCTTACCACTCTCCACAGACTTCTCCACACCTGTGTAATTACGCCGTTGTAATTTGGCGATCTTGCTCACACGGCACCTGACGCAAGCCCCCAGATCCGCCCTGTGGATAACCGTGCAAATCTTGTGAAAGCCCAGTGGACAACGTCCGACCTGCTGTGGAACAAAATCGCGCCCGAAAAGTTATCCACAACCGCGCGGAGATATCCACAGAAACTCCACACCCCGAATCACAGCCCTGTTTCGCGCCACCACCACCGCGAAACCCATGGATTCCACAGATTGCACAGCACCTACTGCAGTTACCAACTCTTTTACTTGTAATTCCTTCTACAGAAAGAGAGGTTGTGCATGACCCGCCCGCTGTCCGCTCGGACAGCCCGATTCTTGGAATTACAAAACCCGCTTTCGCCCCGGGGCGATATGGCGAAGCCCCGGCGCCCCGCCTAGAGTGAGAACGTAATTACAGATCCTGGTTACCGCGGGTAGCCGCGCAACGGTTTCAACATCACGACTACAAGCAAGGGAGCCTTACGCCGTTATGGTCGAGAGCATCGGTGAGAACACCCTGTCATTCCGCGTCCACAAAGATGACCTCTCTGACGCCGTGGCGTGGGTGGCTCGCGCCTTGCCCACCAAGAGCACGCAGCCGATCCTGCGCGCAATTGTGATCACCGCGGACGATGAGGGCCTGGAGCTCGCCGGCTTTGACTACGAGGTGTCCACCCGCGTCCGACTCGGCGCCGAGGTTGACCAGCCGGGCAGGGTCGCGGTGGCCGGCAAGCTGCTCTCGGACATCGTGGCCAACATGCCCCACCAACCGGTTGAGGTGACCACGGACAACAACACCATGAAGCTGGTGGGCGGCAAGGCCCGCTTCGAGCTTCCGCTGATGCCGCTGGATGATTACCCGCAGGTGCCCAGCCTGCCGGAGACCACCGGCACGATCGCCCCGGCGTCGCTGACCCGCGCGGTCTCCCAGGTCGCCTCCGCTGCCGGCCGCGACGACACGCTGCCCATGCTCACCGGTATCCACGTGGAGATCCGCGGCGCAAAGATGCGCCTGACCGCAACGGACCGCTTCCGCCTTGCCATCCGCAGCCTGGAGTGGGAGCCGCAGAGCCCGGACGTGGAGGCGAAGCTCCTGGTCCCGGCCAAGACCCTCCTGGACAATGCCCGCACGCTGGACACCCAGCTGGAGGACCCGGTGGAGATCGCGGTCGGCGCGCAGGACAACGTTGGCGCCGAGGGCCTGTTCGGCATGCACGTGGGCAACCGCGAAACCACCACCCGCATGCTCGACGCGGACTTCCCCAATGTGGAGCCGCTGCTGCCCAAGGCGCACACCTCCATGGCCACGGTCGAGGTCGCCCCGCTGCTCGAGTCCATCCGCCGCGTCTCCCTCGTGGCCGACCGCAACGCGCAGATCCGCCTGCACTTCCGCGAGGGCGAGGTGAGCCTGTTCGCCTCCGGCGTCGACTCGGGCGAGGCGAGCGAATCCCTGCCGGCCGCGTTCACCGGCGCGGACGAGCTGCTCATCGCCTTTAACGCCGGGTACCTGCGCGACGGCCTGTCCGTCATCGGCACCGACCGCGTCGTCTTCGGCTTCACCGAGGCCTCGCGCCCCGCGATCATGATCCCGGAGCCGGAGGACCTGCCCGAGGCCAACGAGGACGGCACGTTCCCCACCCCGGAGACCCACTTCACCTACCTGCTGATGCCAGTGCGCCTGCCGGGCTAATCGACGCCTACTCGTCCGGCCCCCAACGCGCCCCCTAAGCCGACCATGCTGACATTGCTGACCATGCCGACTCAGAGAAGAAACGTTGTACGTTAGCGAACTTGACCTGCGCGATTTCCGCTCGTGGCCCTCGCTCCACCTGGAGCTGGAGCGCGGGGTCACCGTGTTCGCCGGACGCAACGGGCACGGCAAGACCAACATCGTCGAGGCCGTCTACTACACCTCCGTCCTGTCCAGCCACCGCGTGAGCACGGACGGCCCGCTGGTCCGCGGCGGCGCGAGCAGCGCGCGTATCTCCGCCACCACGGTCAACGAGGGCCGGGCGCTCACCACGCACCTGCTGCTCAAGGCCTCGGGTGCCAACCAGGCGCAGATCAACCGCACCAGGCTCAAGTCGCCGCGCGAGCTGGCCGGCGTCCTGCGCACGGTGATGTTTTCCCCGGAGGACCTGCGCCTGGTCAACGGCGAGCCCGCCGAGCGCCGGCGTTTCCTTGATGCGCTCGCCGCGCTCCGGGTCCGCCGCCTCGGCGGGGTGAAGGCGGACTATGACAAGGTGCTGCGCCAGCGCAACGCCCTGCTCAAGCGGTCCAACATGGTGCTGCGCCGCGGCTACGAGGACCCGCAGGGCGCGAGCGCGCTGAGCACGCTTGACGTGTGGGACGGGCAGTTGGCGTCGTTAGGCGCGCAGCTCACGGCGGGGCGGATGCGCCTGGTGGGCGAGCTCGCGCCGCACGTTACGGAGTCCTACCACTCGGTGGCTCCGGAGTCGCGGCCGGCGCACATCAAGTACAGCTCCACCCTGGACGCGGCGGTCCGGACGCTCAATGATGGCCCCTCGGAGGACCCCGCGATCCTGGAGGCCGCGATGCTCAGCGAGCTGGGCCGCCGCCGCAGCGAGGAGCTCGACCGCGGGACCACGCTGGTGGGCCCGCACCGCGACGACCTGGTCCTCAGCCTGGGCGAGCAGCCGGCGAAGGGGTACGCCTCGCACGGCGAGACCTGGTCGTACGCGCTCGCGCTGCACCTTGCGGAGTACCGGCTGCTCGCGGCGGACGGCGCGGACCCCGTCCTCATCTTGGACGACGTATTCGCGGAGTTGGACGCGAAGCGTCGGCAGCGGCTCGTGCGGGTCGCGGAGGACGCGGAGCAGGTGCTCATTACGGCGGCGGTGGGCGATGATCTGCCCGGCAACTTGGACGACGCGGTCTCCGCACGCTACGCGGTGACGATGGAGGAGGGGGAGTCGCACATTGAGCGATCTGGTCAGTGACACCTTCAACCAGCTGCGCGAGACGGTGCGCCGCAGCGGCCGCCGCCTGCCCAACCTGCGGAAACAGGGCGCGAACGTGACGCCGCGCCGCAGCGTGGGCAAGCGCGCGCTCACGGCGGGGACGACGGGCGCCCCCGGGGAGGGCGAGGAGGTGGCCGTGCCCGGACTCCACTTTGAGGAGCAGGCCCGCAGGCCGTGGGTGCGCCGCGGCCGGCCCACGGGCAAGGATGGGCGGGCGTTGCCGCGGGGGTACGAGGTGGCGTCGTTTAGCGCTCTGCTCGGCAAAGAGGTGCGGCAGCGCGATTGGACCGAAAATATTGCGTACGGCTGGGTGATGGGCAATTGGGAGGGCCTGGTCGGCGCGAAAATTGCGCAGCACACAAAGGTGGAGATGATCAAAAATGGGGAGGTCCACATTACTTGCGACTCAACGGCCTGGGCCTCCAACCTCAAGTACATGCAGTCCACGATTCTGCGCGCGATCTCGGAGAAGCTCGGCCCCGACGTGATCACCAAGCTGCACATCTTCGGCCCCAAAACCAAGAGCTGGCGCTACGGCCCGCTGCACGTCAAGGGCCGCGGCCCGCGCGATACGTACGGATAGGGGCTTTTGCTTAGCGACGCCACCGCCCACCCCAAAATCCGCCCGTGAAACGCCCTGTCGCTGCTTCACCTGGTGCCGTAAATGGTCCCCACTACGTGTAAGATAGAGCGGGTTAAACAGGCTTTAGGCACATATTGCCCACTCACGCATATAGAGGAGAGTCCAAGCAGTGGCTGAGCAACAACCTCATTACGACGCGTCATCAATTACTATCCTCGAAGGCCTCGAGGCTGTCCGCAAGCGCCCCGGCATGTACATCGGTTCCACCGGCACGCGCGGCCTGCACCACCTGGTGTGGGAGGTCGTGGACAACTCGGTCGACGAGGCAATGGCGGGCTACGCCGACCGCGTCGATGTGACCCTGTTGAAGGACGGCGGCGTCGAGGTCGTTGATAACGGCCGCGGTATCCCGGTGGAGATGCACCCGTCCGGCGCCCCGACCGTCCAGGTCGTCATGACCCAGCTGCACGCCGGCGGCAAGTTCGACTCCGAGTCCTACGCGGTCTCCGGCGGCCTCCACGGCGTGGGCATTTCCGTGGTCAACGCGCTGTCCACCCGCGTCGAGGCGGACATTAAGCGCGACGGCAAGCACTGGTACCAGCGCTTTAGCAACGCCATCCCGGACGAGCTGGAGGAGGGCGGCAACGCCCGCGGCACCGGCACCGCGATCCGCTTCTGGCCGGACGCGGAAATCTTCGAGACGGTCGAATTTGACTACGACACAATCTCCCGCCGCCTGCAGGAGATGGCCTTCCTGAACAAGGGCCTGACCATCACGCTCAAGGACGAGCGCGTCTCCGACGAGGAGCTCGAGCTCGAGGCCATCGCCGAGGAGGGCGAGACCGCCGCGCTGGTGGAAGAGGACTCGTTTGATGACGAAACCGTGGTCGAGTCCGACGCCGAAAAGGGCGAGGCCGGCGAGGCCGTCGCCCCGAACGTGAAGAAGAAGCGTGAGAAGAAGGTCACCTTCCACTACCCGAACGGCCTGATCGACTACGTGGAGTACCTGAACAAGGGCAAGACCACGATCCACCCGACGGTGATCGGCTTTGACCAGAAGGGCGACGACCACGAGGCCGAGGTGGCGCTGCAGTGGAACAACTCCTACAAGCAATCCGTCCACACCTTTGCCAACACGATTAATACGCACGAGGGCGGCACCCACGAGGAGGGCTTCCGCGCCGCGCTGACCAGCTTGATGAACCGCTACGCGCGCGAGCACAAGCTGCTCAAGGATAAGGAGCCGAACCTGACCGGCGACGACTGCCGCGAGGGCATCTCCGCCGTCATCTCCGTCCGCGTGGGCGACCCCCAGTTCGAGGGCCAGACCAAGACGAAGCTGGGCAACACCGAGATCAAGGGCTTCGTGCAGCGCGCGGTGAATGAGAACCTGTCGGACTGGTTCGACGCCAACCCGGCCGAGGCGAAGGCGATTATTAATAAGGCCGTGTCGTCCTCGCACGCCCGCCAGGCGGCCCGCAAGGCCCGCGACCTGGTGCGCCGCAAGTCCGCGTCCGACCTGGGCGGCCTGCCCGGCAAGCTGGCGGATTGCCGATCGAAGGACCCGGTGAAATCCGAGCTGTTCATCGTGGAGGGCGACTCCGCAGGCGGCTCGGCCAAGGGCGGCCGCGACTCCATGCACCAGGCGATCCTGCCCCTGCGCGGCAAGATCCTCAACGTGGAGAAGGCGCGCATGGACCGCGTGCTCAAGAACGCCGAGGTCCAGGCCATCATCACGGCGCTGGGCACCGGTATCCACGACGAGTTTGACATCAATAAGCTGCGCTACCACAAGATCGTGCTCATGGCGGATGCGGATGTGGACGGCCAGCACATCGCGACGCTGCTGCTCACCCTGCTGTTCCGCTTCATGCCGGACCTCGTGCAGAACGGTCACGTCTTCCTGGCGAACCCGCCGCTGTACAAGCTGAAGTGGGCAAAGGGCGCGCCCGGATACGCGTTTACCGACGCCGACCGCGACCGCCAGCTCGCCGAGGGCCTCGAGGCCAACCGCAAGATCAATACAGACGACGGTATCCAGCGCTACAAGGGTCTCGGCGAGATGAACGCTAAGGAGCTGTGGGAAACCACGCTCGACCCGGAGACGCGCATCCTCCGCCGCGTGGACCTGGAGGACGCGCAGCGCGCCGACGAGCTGTTCAGCATCCTCATGGGCGACGACGTCGCCGCCCGCCGCAGCTTCATCACCCGCAAGGCGAAGGACGTCCGCTTCCTGGACGTATAGGCAACATCGGGCCTCAGCGGCCGGTAGCCAGCGTGGTTACCGGCCGCTTTGCTGTGTAGTGGTGTGGTGTTGGCGCGTTACTTCGCGTGGCGCTCGATGATCTCGCCGAGACCCGGCAACGCGGGCGCGACGATTTTCGACGCCTTGCTGCGCAGCGACGTGTAGACCTTCTTCACCGCGCCCGGCAGGGAGTCCACGGAGGCGTCGGCAGTCTTGACGATGTCATCCACGACCTCGTCCTGGTGCGCGGCAAGGTAGCCGCCGAACCCGCTTGCGCTGCCCTCGCCCTGGTAGTTGGCCCAGTAGGGCTCGATGCGCTCGACCAGCATCGGCAGCACCTTATTGATGCCCTTGGACACCGCGTTGGCGTCCGCCTTCTTACCCGCGGCGAGCGCCGACTTCAGCGCCATGCCCGTCAGGCCGGACTGGTTGG
This sequence comes from Corynebacterium sp. Marseille-P8863, assembly GCF_946902955.1. NCBI lineage: Bacteria > Bacillati > Actinomycetota > Actinomycetes > Mycobacteriales > Corynebacteriaceae > Corynebacterium > Corynebacterium sp. Marseille-P8863. Next base: position 59,681 of record NZ_CAMPQC010000017.1, read on the forward strand.
ACACGGTGGTTTCCGTCAGCTCGGCGAGGTCCTTCGTCACGGCGGGACGGGTGGTTTCTTCCAGCAGCTTCTGCAAATCAGACATGCGGGACATCTTACCGGCGAAAAGAAAGCCCGTCCGAAGACGGGCCGGGCGGCAGTGCCGCTTAGAAGTGCAGGCCGTACTTGCCAGCGGCGATGCGTGCGGCATCCGGGATCGGCATGCCTGGGTGCTGCTGGGAGACGGTGTAGACCTCAAGGATCGACCAGACGAATGCTGCGGAGGAAGCGAGGCCGACGACGGAGGAAATGATGGCTGCAATCATGAGAGTGTCCTTATTTCTGGGAACTTGAGCTGACTCACAAAGTATAAGTCGGACTCAAAAGTATCGCAGAGCTTCCGGCGAAAAAGGTGGATTTTCAATGCGAACGCCTGGGTGACGGGTCAAGGAGCGTTGGCTCACGAAGCAGGACGAGCAGCCTTCTACGCCCACGCAGCCGCTACTCAGGTGACGAGAACGGCATGCCCTGCCCCAGATGACGAGATCACCTTGACGAAGACGCGAGCCGGCGGGACCGCGGACAAATAGTTGGAGTGTCCCCGGGGGCGGAGAGGGTTTCTGATGTCCGCGCATTTTCCCCGTGAGATCCGGGAGCAAGCAGTTGATAAGTTTCTTGACGGCATGCCGTACAAGCGCA
>NZ_CAMPQC010000018.1:0-57864 GCF_946902955.1 Corynebacterium sp. Marseille-P8863
CTAACCAAAAACAAACCAACCCACACCACAACCAAAAACAATCGCAGTGCAGGATTGGCAAATCCTCAAATTACTTTCAGTGCCGACCCAACCCGACGGGGCAAAAACAGGCCGACACAACAAAAAAATAGTTACAAAACGCGAATCAAATCACGCACCATAACCAGCAAACACCACCTGCAACTAGAGGTTCACAAGCAGCGCCACCGGCACACACCAACCACACAAAACGTGCAGCCAGCACAACACAGGCACGCAACCAATCCACAAACAAAAGTACATTGGCACACTATCGAGTTCTCAAACAACACACGCACACCAGACCAACCAGTCAAACACAACCAATCAGTGCTCGGCAGCGGAAAACAACGTTACACACAAGGTAAACAAAAGTCAAAATCGAGGAAAACCTCAACCAAACTCAAGCAACCAAGCCCGCAACACTGTGAAATTATCTCGTTCCCTCCGAGCGACTCACTCGCTCTCGGCAACGAGGAAATACTTAACCACGAACAACACAAACACGCAAACCCCCAGCACACAACAGGTTTTTGGGCAAACGAAAACCGCCAACAGCTCGCTTACACGAAAACTGTTAGCGGTTAGTAGCGGTGAGGAGCTATCCCACCTTCTTGGCACCGGCGAAGTTCTTCTTCCCGCGGCGGAGGACCAGCCACGCGCCGTGCAACAAGTCGTCACTTCCGGGCTTCCATTCCTCGGATGCCACCCGCTCGTTGTTCACGTAGATGCCACCCTCCTTGATCGAGCGACGGGCAGCGCCCTTCGAGTCGGCAAGGCCTGCGCCAATGAGCAGGTCAACAATGGTGGTCTCCGCATCGCGGAACTCGAACACCTGAGTCTCCGAAACCGCGGAGGCGAGCGTCTTCTCGTCCAGGTCGGTCAGTTCCGCCCGCCCGAACAGCGCCTGCGAAGCCAGCTCAACAGCTTCGCGGGCTTCGCGGCCGTGAATGAGGTCCGTCATCTCCTGTGCAAGACGCTTTTGAGCCTCACGCTTGAACGGTCGCTCCTCCACCTCAACCGCAAGGCGATCGAGTTCTTCCTGGTCCAGGAACGTAAACCAGCGCAGGTAGCGGATCACGTCGGCATCAGCGGTGTTCACAAAGTATTGGTACCACTTGTACGGGCTGGTCATCTCGGGATCGAGCCACAGCGAGCCGCCACCAGTGGACTTGCCAAACTTCTTGCCCTCGGAGTCGGTGACCAGCGGCACCGTCAGCGCGTGCACCTGCTCGCCGTCCATGCGACGGTTCAAGTCCACACCAGCGACAAGGTTGCCCCACTGGTCACCTCCACCAACCTGCAACACGCAGTCGTGGTTGCGGCGAAGCTGCACGTAGTCATTCGCCTGCAGCAGCATGTAGGAAAACTCGGTGTACGAGATGCCGTCGTTTTCCAGGCGGCGCTTCACCGTGTCGCGGCCAAGCATCGTGGACAGGGAGAAATGCTTGCCCACGTCGCGGAGGAAGTCGATGACCGACATGTCCTTCGTCCAGTCGTTGTTGTTCACCAACAACGCGCCGTTCTCGCCCTCAAAGGAGACGAACCGCTTGAGCTGACCGCTGATACGTCCAGCCCAATCCGCAACTGTGTCGGAGGAGTTCATGGTCCGCTCCCCTACGTCGCGGGGATCACCAATCATGCCGGTGGCGCCGCCCGCCAGCACGATCGGTCGGTGCCCAGCCTCCTGGAAGCGCCGCAGCATGAGCAACGGCACCAGGTGGCCGGCATGCAGCGACGGGCCAGTCGGGTCGAAGCCGCAGTACAAGCTGATCGGCGATTCCGTCGCGGCGCGCAGTGCGTCCAGGTCGGTGGACTGGTTGATCAGTCCGCGCCATTCGAGTTCTTCAACAATGTTTGTGCTCATCGGTGTCCTTCGCGCGTGGAAAAGCGCAGTTGTCTCGGGTAGTTGAATTCAGCTGCTGGGGTGAGGTCTTAGGCTGCGGGATAGGGCTCGGCTTCGTCGATAAGCAGCACCGGGATCCCGTCGTCGATGCGATACGCGATGTTGAGGCGCTCGTTGACCAGCAGCTGTTCGTCTTCCCTGTATGTCAGTGGGCCCTTGTCCTTCGGGCAGGCCAGGACGTCAAGGAGTTTCGGATCGAGACTCATGGGGTTCATCCTACTTGTACGGGCTCGTCCCCGACGTGTCGGGATCGGAGGGAGGGTCAACGGCGGCGTCGTCAAGCGAAACGGGCCCCTGCAGCGCCTCCTTGAGGTACGAAGCCTGCGAATCCAGGGCGCGGAGGTTGTTGTCCAGGATGCCGTGCTTGACGCGGTCGACCGCGTCGTACATCGTACGCAGCGAATCGATGCAGCGCATCGACGCCTCGCGCCCCCGGTACTGGGGCGCCTTGAGGTAGGTGTCGACAACCTCGGGGAGGTAGACCTTTGACACGTTGTACACGGTCTGCTGGTGCTCAGGAGTCGGCGTCAGGCTCTCCCACTGCGAGAGCACGAAGCGGGTGACCGACTGCAGCTTCATCGCCTCGTTGTACACCGGCGGTGGCACGTTCGCGCGGTGCAGTTTGGCCAGGTTTTCCTTGATTGACTCATCAATCATCGACTCGGTCGAAGTCGTCTCAGCCGCCGGGAGCGCCTTTTGGCTATTCGACGGCGTGAGCAACGCGCCCGCCCCGTACGCGACTCCGGCGGCGACCGCCCAGGGAATCACTCCGAGCGCCCCCACCAGGCCGAAGACGGCGAACGCCCCGGTGGTGACCGCGGCCGCGATCATGCCAACCTGGTTTTTCGGCGAGGCGAAATAGTCCCATTTACTGGTAGCCACGGATCTCCTTAAACGTCTCGGCCAAGTCGCCGTTCTGGGCGTCGAATACCTTACCGCCGGTGAGCTGAGCCAACTGCTCCATCTCGCCCCGGTTCGCTTCACCGTACAGGATCACAAAGACCGGGATACCAGACCATTCGGGGTGCTGCCCGTAATCCGCAACGAACTGATCGTAGAACGGTTCGGCGGTCGCCTGCCCGTCGGACAGGAGCACGACCGTGGGAGTCCGGGTCTTCTCGTTCTGGTCCTGCGTCGACTCGCTCTTCGCCTTCGCCGCAGCTTGCTGGGTAAGCACCTGCTCAAGCGCGGCGTAGGTCGCGGTGTACCCGCCCGGCTCGAGGTTGTTCACAAAGGCGTCAAGGTTTTCGCGGGACGCGGGGTCCGCATCAGCAATGACACTTGAGGCGCCTTCCTCCAGTGCATCATTGAACGGCAGGAGCTCGACGTCTTCCCTGTCGCGGAAGGAGACATCACCGGTCGACGTGGCAGCAGTGCCGCCGATAAGCTCGTGCATGATTCGCTTCAGCGACGCCAGGCGCTCGCCCTCCATCGAGCCGGAGGTGTCCAGCAGGAATGTCGATTGGCCGGGCATGCGGAACTCGCCGTTGTACTTGTCCAGCAGCTGCGTCGTGACGTTCTCCGTGGCCGGGAACGGCAGCTCGATCGGCGTGTGCCGCGCGAGCTCAGCGGGCAGAGTATCGACGCCCTGCACCGGGCGCCGGTACGTATCCGCCACCTCTTGCTGGTGTTCCTGGAACCAATCCGCGAGCTCACGGACCGCCTCGCCCGAGCCCGTATTCTGCGGGTGCTTGAGAGCACTGAGCGGGTAGTCCGCGGTGATGGTTCCGTCGGCGGGGACCACCACCTCGATGTCCTGCCCTGCCTTCTTCAACTGGAAGAGCGTCGACTCGTAGTTGAAGATCGCGTCCGCCTTCGTCGGATCCTGCGCGAACGTGTCCGCGAGCCAGCCGGAGGACCCAGACGAAACCGTCTGGGAGGAGAAGAACGTTTGCAGTTGCGGGGCGACCCGGTTGATGTCCTCCTCCGTCAGCGCGAGCCCGGTATCGGCCAGCGCCGTCGCGGCAGAGACCACCGTGGAAAAGCCGGAGTTCGACGCCGTGGGGTCGGTCATTCCGAAGGACAGCTCGCCGGCATCGGCGGCCGCAACGAGGTCGTCCCAGGTCGGCGGGTTGTCAACCCAGCCCTTCTGTTGCGCCAGATCGCTGCGAACTCCTAGCGCGATCGGGGAATTGGCCAACGGGTACTGGTCCGCCAGCGCGTCAGAGGCGCCGATCAGGTCCGCGTAGCGGTTGGTGGCAAACCAAGTGGCGTCGTACGTGCCGTCGTACCCGCCGTCCTTCAGGCCCTGTGAGTTCTCCAGGGTGCCGCCGTCGTAGCTCACGCTGATGTCCATTCCTAGGTCATCAGCCGCCTGCTGGATCAGCGGTTCAAGATCCTTCAGCTCGGTCGCAGCGAGAATGTGCAGCGATGCATCACCACTCCCACCGGACCCACCCGATCCTCCCAGGCCACCGGATTCACCGCCGAGGTTCATGCAGCCGGCGGTGGCAGTCACCATGAACAGCGCGGAAAGAACGGCAAGTAGTTTCTTCATAGGGTGGCCTCCTCATTGACTGGTGGTTGTCCGCTGTAGCGTTGCCCGACGGCTTCGAGAAGCTGCTCGAGGCGATCGAAGGTCGGTGGGTCGACGCTGTTGACGTAGTCGGACGGCGCGGGCAGTCCGTGCGCTTGGAGCTCGTCCGCGAGCGAGCCACTCTCAGCCGGGCGGAAACCGTGCTTCGCAGCGAGCCGCTGCAATTCCGGATCAGTACTCAGCAGGTGGCCGAACTCCTTGCCCTTGTCCGAGATGCCGACGATGCCGTGGTTTGCCACCACGGTCGGCTCGAGGCGCAGGAGGACCATGTCGTCGCGAACGCGCGAGTTGTTCTTCATCTGCTCGCCAAGGAACTGGGCTTCGTAGACCAGGACCAGCGGCGTCGAGCCCATACCCTGGCTCAGGTAGTCGCGGAAAGGCGCGGATGAAGACGACTCCGAGTACCCCTGCCCCACGAAGAACGGCGAAATCTTGTCCACCAGTTCCTCGGTACTCATCCCCGGATTTTCCTGCTCAAACTGCCAGGTCAGCAGCGAGAGGTACATGGCAGCGGAGTTTGAGGTGCGAATGTCCGTCGTGCTCACCTGCACCTGGCGCGGGGACGGGAAAGTGTCGCCGAGGTCGCGCCACCGCTTCCCGCTTTCGGCGAGCTTGATGTAAGCGCCCATGTCAAAGGCGTAGCCGTCGCCCGTGTTGCGCACCACGCCCTCCTGCTCGAGCAGGTCCACGATCGGCTGCCAGCTGGCGATGGCCATCGGGGTAAAAAATGGGTAGTCCACCGAGTAGCTGCCGCCCTGGCTCTTCACCTTTTGGGCTGCCGGTCCGGACGACGGGAAGACAAAGTCCTGCTTGTCCAGGTCAGTGTTCGTCGCGATTTGGCGCGAGCCCGCGGTGGAAAACTTCACGGTGTAGCCGAGCTCCGCGAGCCGGCTTTTCACTTCCGGGTCCTCGAAGTAGTCGCGCTTCTCCGAGCCGATGATGCCCTCTACGGTGGTGGTTCCGGCGCCACCACCTTCGCCGCCTCCGAAGTTCAGCCAGCGTATCGCGTTGTTCTCGCCGCGGGCGTCGCTCAGCGCAAGCCCGATCATCACAATGAGCACAACCGCGATGATGATCGAGGCTATTGCAGAGAAAGACCGCTTCCCTCCGTTGGTGTCGCTCATGCACTCAGCATAAGGGCTGCGCGGTTGTGGCGCAGGTCATTGCGCCAATGCCGAGGTTACGCGCCGCGCACCGGCGCCTCCGCCCACGCGCGGAATGCCGCGTTCGCCTCGGAAACGCGCTGCCGCTGCTCGTCCACGCGCACCTTGGCGGTACCGCCGCGGGTATCGCGGGATGCCACGGCCCCGTCGATCGTGAGGACTTCACGGACCTCGGGGGTCAGTCGCTTATCGACGCCCACCAGCTCCTCATCCGTCAAATCGATGAGGTCCACACCACGCTCCTCGGCGATGCGCACACACGCGCCCGATGCCTCGTGCGCTTCGCGGAACGGCACGCCCTGGCGCACCATCCACTCCGCGAGGTCCGTCGCCAGCGTGAAGCCGGCGGGCGCGAGCTCGCGCATGCGGTCCTCGTGGAAAACGAGCGTGGAGACGAGCCCGGTCATCGCGGGCAGCAGCACCCGCAGCTGGTTGACCGAATCGATCACCGGCTCCTTGTCCTCCTGCAGGTCGCGGTTGTACGCCAGCGGCATCGCCTTCAGCGTGGCGAGCAGGCCGGTCAGGTTGCCCAGAAGACGGCCCGTCTTGCCGCGAGCCAGCTCCGGCACGTCCGGGTTCTTCTTCTGCGGCATGATCGAGGACCCGGTGGACCAGGCGTCGTCAAGCGTGATGTAGCCGAACTCCGGGGTCGACCACGCGATGAGCTCCTCGGACAGCCGCGAAATATCCACGGCGATCTGTGTGAGCACGTAGGCGGTCTCCGCTGCGAAGTCGCGCGAGGCGGTGCCGTCCAGCGAGTTGTCGCATGCGGAGTCGAAACCGAGCTCGGCCGCGATCGCTTCAGGGTCCAGGTGCAGCGACGAGCCCGCCAGCGCGCCCGAGCCGTAGGGCGAGACAGCGAGGCGCTTGTCCGCGTCTTGGATGCGCTCGAGATCGCGCAGCAGCGGCTGCGCGTGCGCCAGCAGCGAGTGCGCGAGCAGGATCGGCTGCGCCGCCTGGAAGTGGGTCTTGCCCGGCATGATCGCGTCCGGGTGCGCGGAGGCCTGGTCGACGAGCGCATCGATGAGCGCGCTGACCTCGACGGCCACGCCGCGCAGCGCGTCACGGCACCACATGCGGAACATCGCGGCGACCTGGTCGTTGCGGGAACGGCCTGCGCGCAGCCGTCCGCCCACCTCGGGGCCGACCCGCTCGATCAGTCCGCGCTCCATGGCGCCGTGGACGTCCTCGTCCGTCGGGGCCGGGACGAAGGAGCCGTCCGCCACGTCGCGCCCGAGCTGGTCGAGACCGTCGAGCATGGTGTGCAGGTCAGCGTCGGAAAGCAGCCCTGCCTTGTTGAGCACCTTCGCGTGCGCCTTGGACGCGAGCACGTCGTAGGGTGCCAGGACCCAGTCAAAGTGGGTGGACACGGAGAGCGCGAACATCGCTTCCGAGGGGCCGCCGGAGAAGCGGCCGCCCCACAGCGCGCCTTCGTTGGTCTTGTGCTGTTCCATGGCTACTTTTCCTGCTTCTCCTGGGCGCCGGCCTCGCGGTCGCGCTTGTTGGCAATCTGGGATGACAGGCCGTGCAGGCGCACGAAGCCCTTGGCCAGGGTCTGGTCGAAGGTATCGCCGGTGTCGTAGGTGGCCAGGTTGAAGTCGTAGAGGGAGTGGTTGGAGCGGCGGCCGTTGACGGTCGCCTTGCCCGCGTGCAGCTCCATGCGGATGTCGCCGGTGACGTGCTCCTGGGTGGAGTCGATGAAGGCGTCGAGCGAGCGCTTCAGCGGGCCGAACCAGAGGCCGTCGTAGACCTCCTCGGACCAGCGGGCGTCGATAAGGCGCTTGTAGCGCGCAAGCTCACGCTCAACGGTGACGTCTTCAAGCGCCTTGTGCGCGGTGATCAGCGCAACCGCGCCCGGTGCCTCGTAGACCTCGCGGGACTTGATGCCCACCAGGCGGTCCTCGACCATGTCCAGGCGGCCGATGCCCTGCGCACCGGCGCGACGGTTGAGCTCCTCGATGGCCTCGAGCACGGTGACCTTACGGCCGTCGATGGCAACGGGCTTGCCGCCCTCGAAGGAGATGATGATCTCGTCCGGCGCGTTGCCCATCGCCGGATCCTCGGTGTATGCGTAGAGGTCCTTTGTCGGCGGGTTCCACAGGTCCTCGAGGAAGCCGGTCTCGACGGCGCGGCCCCACACGTTCTGGTCGATGGAGAACGGTGACGCGGCGGACTGCTCGATCGGCAGGTCCTTGCCCTCGGCGTACTCGATTGCCTTATCGCGCGTCCAGGCGAAGTCGCGAGCCGGGGCCACGATCTCCAGGTCGGGGTCCTGGTTGAGGAAGCCGACCTCGAAGCGGACCTGGTCGTTGCCCTTGCCGGTGCAGCCGTGGGCAACGTGGGTGCCGCCGTGCTCCTGGGCGGCCTTGACCAAGTGCTTGACAATCAGCGGGCGCGAAATCGCGGAGACCAGCGGGTACTCGCCTTGGTACATGCCGTTCGCCTTGATGGTGGGCAGGCAGTAGTCCTCAGCGAACTCGTCCTTCGCGTCAACGACGATGGACTCGACGGCACCGCAATCCAGGGCGCGCTGGCGGACGGACTCCATGTCCTCGCCGCCCTGGCCCAGGTCGAGGGCGACTGCGACGACGTCGGCATCAAGCATTTCGCCCAGGTAGGAAATGGCGACGGAGGTGTCCAGACCGCCGGAGTATGCGAGTACGACGCGATTGCTCATGAGAAGTAGCTCCTTCAATAATGTTCGAGGTTGTTCAAGTTGTGACACACCCGGTTACTGAGGTTACCCGGGGATGTGCGTTTCCTGTGACCCGCTGCTGCGGAACACGCTATTCGTTGGCGGGGTGCGCGTGGCCGAAAATCTTTTCGCCCAATTCCTTACCGCTGAGCGGCTCCCGAGCCAGGACAAAGATCGTGTCGTCGCCCGCGATACAGCCCACGACTTCGTCGAGGCCGACGCGGTCGATGTAGCTGGCCAAGTACTGCGCGGCGCCGGGAGGCGTGCGCAAGACCGTGGTGTTGCCGGTGTAGTCCACCGAGACGACGAGCTCCTCGATCATGCGGCGCAGCTTGTCCCGCGGCCCGGTCTGTACGACGGAGAGCGACCCCGTGTCAGAGGTCACCGTGTAATACGCACGGCCGCCCCCAAGGGGACGGATCTTTTTAGCCCCAAGCTCGTCCAGGTCGCGCGACAGCGTCGCCTGGGTGATGTCGATGCCGTCGGCCTGCAAGAATTCGGAGAGTTGCGCCTGCGAAGACACCCGTGTGCTCCCGATGATCTCAAGGATGCGGGCCTGTCGCGCCGTGCGCGATACGGGTTGGGTCATACGTGGTGTTCCTCCTCATCTTGGTGTTCCATGAGCCACGCCAGCAATGCCTTCTGGGCGTGCAGCCGGTTTTCCGCCTCGTCGAACACGCGCGATTGCGCGCCGTCGATCACCTCCGCCGTGACCTCGTTGCCACGGTACGCAGGTAAGCAGTGCAAGAATACGGCATCCTCCGACGCGCGTGCCATGACCTCCGCGTTGACCTGGTAGGGCAAAAACGGGGTCCGGCGGTCCAACCCGTCGTCCTCCATGCCCATGGACACCCACGTGTCCGTGATGACCACGTCCACACCATCCACCGCGGCCAGGTCGGCGCTCACCGTGACCGTCGCGCCGGTCAGTTCGGCGCGCTCGCGTGCCCGCTGCACAAACTGCTCCTTAGGCTGGAACCCCTCGGGCGCGACGATGGCAATGTCCACCCCCGCGGTGGCAAACCCGAGCATGTAGGAATTCGCCATATTGTTGTCGCCGTCGCCCAGGTACGCGGCGCGCAGCCCCTTGAGGCGGCCGAAGTTTTCCTGAATAGTCTTCAGGTCCGCGAGGATCTGGCAGGGGTGCAGGTCATCCGACAGCGCGTTGACCAGCGGGACCGTCGCGGTCTCGGCCATCGCGTGGAAGTTGTCATGCGCGTAGGTGCGCCACACGATCGCGTCAACGAACCGCGACAGCACCGCCGCCGTGTCCTGCAGCGTCTCCCCCTTCCCCATCTGGGAGTTGGACGTGTCCGTGATGATCGCATTCCCTCCCATCTGGTGGATGCCCACGTCGAAGGAGAAGCGGGTCCGTGTGGACGTCTTGTCAAAGAGCACGGCCACAGACTTCGGCCCCTCGAGCGGGCGCTTCGCGTACGGGTCGCGTTTCATCTCGGCGGCGAGCGCGAGCACCTCGGCCTGCTCGTCCGGCGTCAGATCGTCATCAGCCAAAAAGTGCCTGGTCATGAGTCGTTCCTTTCGTTCTCGGTGGCGTCGGCAAGCGCGAGCGCGATGCGCTCAACGGCCGCATCAATGTCATTGTCCGTGATGATGAGGGGCGGCGTGAGTCGCACCACGCTTGTCGACGGAGCGTTCACAATCACTCCCCGCTCCAGCCCCTTCGCCACCACGTCCTTGGCCACGGGCCGGTCGAGCACCACCCCGAGCATAAGGCCGCGGCCGCGCACCTCCTGCACGCCGTCCAACGCCGCGACCGACGCAGCGAGCTTCTCCCCCTTGCGGCGCACCTCCGCGAGGAATGCGTCATCAACAGTGTCCAGCACCGCGTTCGCCGCAGCGCAGGCGACGGGGTTGCCGCCAAAGGTCGTGCCGTGCGAGCCCGGGGTGAACAGCTCCGCGGCCTTCCCGCGCGCCAGGACCGCGCCGATAGGCAGGCCGGCGCCGAGCCCCTTGGCCATGGTCACCACGTCCGGGACGACGCCTTCGTGCTGGAACGCAAAGAAGTCTCCGGTGCGTCCGATGCCGGTCTGGACTTCGTCGATAAGCATGAGCGCCCCGGACTCGTCGCACAGCTGGCGGACCTGGGTGAGGAAATGCTCGGGCGCGGGGATGACGCCGGTTTCGCCCTGGATCGGCTCGAGGATGATCGCCGCGGTGTCACCCGGGTTTACGGCCACGAGTTTGCGTAGGTAGTCGATGTCGCCGTAGGGGTAGAACTCCACGCCGGAGGGCAGGGGCTCGAACGGCGCGCGCTTCTCGGGCTGGCCGGTAAGCGCGAGCGAACCCATCGTGCGGCCGTGGAAACCGTTCACCGCGGCGAGGACGCGCGAGCGCCCAGTCAAGCGAGCAAGCTTGAACGCAGCCTCGTTCGCCTCGCCGCCCGAGTTGCAGAAGAACAGTCGCGCAGCATCGTCGCCACACCGCGCCTTGAGCTTCTGTGCGGCCTGCACCACCGGCTCGGAGGCGAAGAGGTTGGAGACGTGGCCCAGCTTGCCAATCTGTTCGGTGACGGCGTCGATCACCGCCGGGTGGGCGTGGCCCAAGGAGTTGACCGCGATGCCGGCCAACATGTCGATGAACTCGGTGCCCTGCGGGCCAAAGACCCGCGCGCCCTCGCCGCGGGCGAGCTCCACGGGCGGCGTGCCGTAGGTGTTCATGAGCGTGTCGCCCCAGGCCGCGACCGCTGGTTGCGCGGAGTGTGTCTGCTCGGTCATGCGTTTTCATCCTTCCTGAACACAGTGGTGGCCGTGCCCTCCGGGTAGTTGTTTACGTCAAAAGCGTCCGGGAACACCATGGTGCCGATACCGCCCTCGGTGAGCAGCTCCAGCAACACGGAGTGGGCAATGCGGCCGTCAATCACGTGGGCGGCGCGCACTCCCCCTTTCACCGCCGTCAGGCAGGCCCCCATCTTGGGGATCATGCCGGAATCCAGGTCAGGCATCATGCGCTCGAGCTCTTGCACCTGGATCTTGGACAGGAGCGAGTCCTTGTCCGGCCAGTCGGTGTAGAGGCCCTCCACGTTGGTGAGCACAACCAGTCGCTCCGCGCCGATCGCCTTGGCCAGCGCACCGGCTGCCTCGTCGGCGTTGATGTTGTACACGTCGCCGCTCTCACCTGGCGCGATGCCGGAGACGACGGGGATCCGGCCGGCCTCAATGATGTCCATCACTGCCGAGGGGTTCACGTCCGTGATCGTGCCGACCAGACCGATGTCGGTGGGGTGCCCGTCGACGTCGACAAGCCTGCGCTCCGCGGTAAACAGCCCGGCATCCTCGCCGGAGGTCCCCACCGCGTAGGGGCCGTGCGAGTTGATCTTGCCCAGCAGGTCGCGGCCGACTTGGCCGAACAGGACCATGCGGACCACGTCGAGGATCTCCGGCGTGGTGACGCGAAAGCCACCAACAAACTCCCCCCCATCGAGGCCCAGCCGCTTGAGCATCGCCGAAATCTGCGGCCCGCCGCCGTGCACGACGACGGGTTTTGCGCCAACCGTGCGCAGAAACACCATGTCCGCGGCGAACGCGGCCTTCAGCTGCTCATCAATCATGGCGTTGCCGCCGTACTTGACCACGACGATCTTGTCACGGTAGTGCTGCAGCCACGGGAGGGCCTCCGCGAGGACGTGTGCGCGGTCCTCGCTGCTGAGATTCTTCAGGGGTTTCAGCGGCTGCGCCGGAGTTGGTTCGCTCATTGCTTCGGTGCCTTCCTGCTAGGAGCTGTAGGCGGAATTGATCTCCACGTAGTCATGGGACAGGTCGGTGGTGTGGACCGTCGCGGTGCCCGGCCCCCCGGTCCCCAGGTCCACGCGGACGTCGATGTCCACGCCGGAGAGGTCGACGCCGCGCGCGCCGGGCGTTCCGGTAGAGCGCTCGCACACCGGCTGCCCGTTGAAGTACACAGCGATGTTCTCGGGGTCCATCGCTGCGTCCGCCATGCCGACCGCCGCGAGAGTGCGGCCCCAGTTCGGGTCGGAGCCGAACATGGCGCACTTGAACAGGCTGTCGCGGCCCAGCGTGCGGGCGGCGTTGAGTGCGTCGTCATCGCTCGCGGTGCCGGTCACCGTGATGTTGACGCGCTTGGTCACGCCTTCGGCGTCGGCCTGCATCTGGCGCGCCAGTGAATCGCACACCGCGTGGATCGCGCGATCCAGCTCGTCCTGGCTCGGGGTAACCCCGCTCGCGCCGTTGGCCATCACGATGACCGTGTCGTTGGTGGAGGTCGAGCCGTCAATATCGACGGTGTCAAACGTCACCTTCGTCGCCTTGCGCAGCGCGGCGTCCAGCGCCTGGGGTGTCGCGGCGGCGTCGGTAGTAATGCACACCAGCATCGTGGCGAGCGAGGGCGCCATCATGCCCACGCCCTTGCCCATCGCCCCGACCGTCCAGCCTTCGCCGCGGTAGCCAGCCTCTTTCCGCACAAGGTCCGTCGTCAAAATCGCGTCAGCCGCCGCCTCGCCCTGCGCCTCGTCGTCGCCGAGCAGGGGCAGCAGCTTTTCGACGCCACCACGCACCTTCCCCATGTCCAGCAGCTCCCCAATCAGCCCGGTCGAGCACACGGCCACCTCCGAGGGCTCGACACCGAGCGCCGCTGCGGCGAGCGCCTGGGACTCGCGCGCGTCCGCGTCGCCCTGCGCGCCGTTGCACGCGTTTGCGTTCCCGGAGTTGTACAGCACTGCGCGCAGCGCGCCGTCTGCCAGCGCCGCCTGCGACAGCTTGACCGGCGACGCCTTCACGCGATTGCGCGTAAACACCGCGGCGGCAGCGTCATTCGGGCCGTCGTTGACCACGAGTGCCATGTCCGACTTCCCCGACGGCTTGATGCCCGCCGCAGTCGCCGCGGCGCGGAACCCCTGCGGGGCGGTCACACTCAGTCGGGGCGCTTCGGCGGCATTGTGGGTACTCGGTGAGGGGTGTGGGGTTTCCATGGTGTCTCGCTTTCTGTGTAAAGGTCGCCGCGCGGGTGGCGTTGTAGGGATGATCTTCCAGGCGTGCCTGGGCTAGGGGGCGACGCCCTGTCGTGGCAGGCCGGCCGTCTCGTCCAGCCCGAGGGCGAGGTTCATGCACTGCACTGCCGCGCCGCCGGTTCCCTTGGTCAGGTTGTCAATGGCGGACGTGGCGAGCAGTACTCCGGCGCCCTCGTCGACCTCAACCTGAACGTGGCACGTATTTGCACCCACGACGTGCTGCGTCTGCGGGTGCGCGCCTTCCGGAAGGACGTGCACGAACGGTTCGTCGCCGTACGCCGACTCGTACGCCGCGCGAGCGGTGGCGGCGTCGACCCCGCTGCGTAGCGGCATGGTCACGGTGGTGAGAATGCCGCGCGGGAGCGGTGCCAGGACCGGGGTGAAGCTCACGGTGACGTCCTCATCCGTGGCCTCGGCGATGTTCTGCGCGATCTCCGGGGTGTGCCGGTGCGCGCCTGCGGTCTTGTACGTCTTCAGCGAGCCCATCGTCTCTGCGCCAAGCATGGCGACGGACGCTTTCTTGCCGCCGCCCGAGACCCCGGTGATAGCCACAACGCGGAGGTCGGGCGCCGCCAACCCCGCTGCAACGGCCGGGTAGGCGGCGAGGGTCGCACCCGTTGGGAAGCAGCCGGGTACAGCGACGCGGGTCGCGCCGCGCAGCTGGTCACGGTGGCCGGGCATCTCCGGAATACCGTAGGGCCAGCTGCCCGCGTGCGCGCAGCCGTAGTAGCGCTGCCACGCGCCGGCATCACGGAGACGGAAATCCGCCGCGCAATCGATCACGATCGTTGTGTCCGGCAGCTTCGCGCCAATTTCGGCTGAGAACCCGTGCGGCAGCCCAAGGAAGACGACGTCGTGCCCGCCGAGCACCTCCACAGAGGTCGGCTCGATGACCCGATCCGCCAACTGCGGCAGGTGTGGCATCAGCTCGGCGACGGACTGCCCCGTCGTGGAGTTTCCGGTCAGTGCGCCGATAGTGAGGTCGCCCGACTCGTACAGGGGGTGGCGCAGGAGCAGGCGGAGGATTTCTCCGCCTGCGTACCCCGTCGCCCCGGCGACTGCTACGTTCAGTGTCATACAGACACCCTACGCTTTTATGCAGTCGGCTGCAAATTATTCATTCTTGGTTTAGCCACGCATCTCGGCGCCGAAGCGGGCCTTGGCCGCCTCCGCCGCCGCGAGGCGGGCCTCGGAAGCCTCGTCCTCGGTGAGCGTGCGGTCCGGTGCGCGGAACACCAGGCCAAAGGCCAGGGACTTCTTGGCTTCGCCGAGCTGTTCGGAGCGGTAGACGTCGAAAAGCGTGACACCCTCGAGCAGCTCACCTGCCCCCTCTTCGAGGACCCTGCGGACCTCCTCGGCCGGCACTGCCTCGTCGACGACGAGCGCGATGTCCTGGTGCAGCGCCGGGTAGACGGAAAGGATGGGGGCCGGGAGGACCTCCGCAAACGGCAGCGCGGAGAGGTCGAGCTCCATCGCGCACACGCGCGGCGGCAGCTCGAGCGCCTCCA
Source organism: Corynebacterium sp. Marseille-P8863 (assembly GCF_946902955.1). Classification (NCBI taxonomy): domain Bacteria; kingdom Bacillati; phylum Actinomycetota; class Actinomycetes; order Mycobacteriales; family Corynebacteriaceae; genus Corynebacterium; species Corynebacterium sp. Marseille-P8863. The sequence continues at coordinate 14,811 of NZ_CAMPQC010000018.1, forward strand.
AAATCTGCGGGTGGAGCTCGCCGGCGTGCCCCACGACGGTCTCGCCGACGCGCAGCTCGGCGCAGCGGCCGGGGTGCCACGGCAGGTACTCCGCAGCAGCAACCGTGAGCTCAACGCCTGCGGCGCGGGCCACGACCTGCGCCGACTCGAGCGCGTCTGCCCAGGTGTAGGCGCGAGCCTGGCCGAACGGGCCTGCCTCCTCGGCGTTGCCCAGCGCGACGGTTGCCACATGCAGCGGCTGGTGCGGCACCGAATCCAGGATGCCGGAGATCGTCGCCCCGTCGGGGCGAGCTTCCACGCTGGGCAGCGGCGAGGCTTCCGCGCGCTTGAACGCCGTTTGCGCCACCGAGTACATCGCGACGTCAGCGCGACCGCGTGCCACGTTCTTCCCCACGGCCTCGAGCATCGCCGGCAGCAGCGTCGTGGCGAGCACTCCGTAGTCAGTATCCAGCGGGTTCTGCACCTTCACGGTGTTGCGACGCGGGTCGTCCTCGTCCAGGCCCCAGGTGTCGAAGGTGCTGTTTGCCATGAACGGGGTGGGGATAATCTCGGCGTAACCGGCGTAGGCCAACGCGTGCGTCACGGCGCGGCGGCGCTGCTGCGCCGGAGTCAGACCGCGGCCACCGCGCGGGGTGGGCAGGAGAGACGGGATGTCGTCCAGCCCTTCCAGGCGCACGATTTCCTCGATCAGCTCGACCGGGACGGTGAGGTCGCCGCGCCAGGTGGGCGGGGTGACAGCCAGGATGCCCTCGGCCGCCTTCTCCACGGCCTCCACGGCGCAGCCGACCTCCTCCAAGCGGCGCACGACCGTCTCCTCGGCGTACTCGACGCCGATGAGCTTGGACGGCGCGGCCACCGGCAGTTCAATGGCCTCGCGCTGCGGGACCGCGCCGACGAGGGTGCGTCCGGACGCGATCTCGCCGCCAGCGATGCTGGTCAGCAGCGCGCACGCAACGTCCAGGGCTACCTCCACGATGGCCGGGTCGACGCCACGCTCGAACCGGCGCGACGCCTCCGAGCTCAGCTTGTGGTGGCGCGCCGTCTTCGCCACCGTGAGCTCGTCCCAGCTGGCGGCCTCGAAGTACACGTTTACCGTCTCGTCCGAGATCTCAGAGGTGACGCCACCCATCACGCCCGCGAGGGACTGGATGCCTGCGTCGTCGGTGATGACCACGTCGGAGTCCAGCAGGGTGCGCTTCGTGTGGTCCAGCGTCTCAAACTCCTCGCCCGCCGACGCGTTGCGCACGTGCAGGTTGCCGGAGATCTTGTCCGCGTCAAAGGCGTGCATCGGCTGGCCGAGGAGCAGCATGACGTAGTTGGTCACGTCAGTCGCCGCGTTGACGGAGCGGATGCCGGAGAGCATGAGCTCGCGCTGCATCCAGAACGGGGCCTTCGCTGCCGGGTCAATGCCCTCGACCTTGGCCAGCCCGAAGCGGCGAGCGCGGGTGGAGTCATCCACGGTGACGTCGATAAGCGAACCCTGCGCTGCGGGGACCTGCGAGGTGTCCACGGCTGCGACCTGCGGGTCCGCGGCGGGATCGGTGAACGTGAGGTCAAAGGCGGAGGCGATCTCGCGGGTCAGGCCGCGCGCGGAAAGCGCGTAGCCACGGTCTGGGGTGATGTTGACGTCAAAGATCGTGTCATCGAGCTGGAGGATCTCGCGGGCATCATCGCCCGGCTTGCCCATGCCCTCGGGCAGGGTGATGATGCCGTCGCTCTTCGTGGTCATGCCGAGCTCCGCGGCGGACGCCATCATGCCGTTGGAGATGTGGTCGTAGGTCTTGCGCGCGGAGATGGCAAAGCCACCCGGCAGGACCGCGCCCGGCAGCGACACCACGACGTGGTCGCCGAGCGCAAAGTTCCGCGCACCGCAGATGATGCCCTGCAGCTCGCCGGTGCCGTTCGCCTCGCCCACATCGACCTGGCAGTACCGGATCGGCTTCTTAAACCCGGTGAGTTCCTCAATCTCGGCGACGCGTCCCAGCACGAGCGGGCCGGTGGTCTCCTCGATCGGCGCGTAGCCCTCCGTTTCGAAGCCGACGCGGACGAAGCCTGCGTCCAGCTCGTCGTCAGTGACGGTCCAGCCCTCGTTGCCCGCGTTGTGCAGCAGGCGGGTGATCCAGTTCTTGGAAATCAGCATTGTTGTCCTTGTCCCTTCTCTCCTATTGCCTGCTTACGCCTGTACGCCGAACGGCAGGGTGAAGCGCACGTCGCCCTCGACCATGTCGCGCATGTCCGTCAGCCCGTTGCGGAACTGCAGGGTGCGCTCCAGGCCCATGCCGAAGGCGAAGCCCTGGTACTCCTCCGGATCCACGCCGACAGCGCGCAGCACGTTTGGGTTGACCATGCCGCAGCCGCCCCACTCGATCCAGCCTGCGCCGCCCTTCTTGTTTTCAAACCACACGTCTACCTCAGCGCTTGGCTCCGTGAACGGGAAGTAGTTCGTACGCATGCGGGTTTTCGCCGTCGGCCCGAACAGCGTCTTGGCCAGGTGGTCCAGGGTGCCGCGGAGGTGTGCCATGGTCAGCCCCTTATCCACGGCCAGGCCCTCAATCTGGTGGAACACCGGGGTGTGCGTGGCGTCAAGCTCGTCGGTACGGAAGACGCGACCCGGGCACGCGATGTACAACGGAACGTCACGGCCCAGCATGGAGCGCACCTGCACCGGCGAGGTGTGCGTACGCATGACCTGCTTGGAACCCGGCTCACCAATGTAGAAGGTGTCCTGCAGGGTGCGCGCGGGGTGATCCGGGATGAAGTTGAGCGCGTCGAAGTTAAAGTATTCCGCCTCAACCTCCGGCCCCTCGGCGATTTCCCAGCCCATGCCGACAAAAATGTCCGCAATCTGCTCGCTCAGCGTGGTGATCGGGTGCATCGCCCCAACCTGCCCACGAGTTGTCGGCAGCGTGACGTCCACCGCTTCTTCCTTGAGCTGCTGCGCACGGTATTCGTCCTCGCGCAGCTCGCGCAGCTGCGCAAAGCGCTTCTCGACGCGCCCGCGCGCCATATTCACCATCCGACCAGCGTCCTTGCGCTGGTCCTTCGGTAGGGTGCCCAGGGCACGCCGCGCCTGCGGGATAAAGGCCTTCTCCCCCAGATGCTGCCTATGCGCCTCTTCCAACGCCGGCAAGTCTGCCGCGTTCTCAAACGCTTCGATCGCCGCCGCGGCAGCGCTGTCTAGCGCTTCCTCGGTCAGTTGAATCTCCGGGGTCTCGGACACGCTCGTCCCTTCCACTTGTCTGGTGATATTTCAGCGCACACAAGCATACCCGGGCGCACACATCAATTGTCCGACGCCTGCAGAGACAACTTCGAGGGCGCACAAGGCCCGACGCGTCGCCTAATCCTGGCCGAGCACCTTGGAGGACTCCCACATGCACATTGCTGCAGCAGTGGCGAGGTTCAATGACTCCGCGCTTCCCTTGATTGGAATTGCCACCCGGTGGTCAGCCAGTTCCAGGATTTCGTCGGGGAGCCCGTGCGCTTCGTTGCCGAAGAGCCACGCAGTCGGTTTCGCGAGCACCTCCCCCGCTGCGTCGAGGGAGACTTCTCCGTCCATGGCGGTCGCGACTACTTGCAAGCCTTTGGCGCGCAACTGACCCAGGACGTCCTTGATGTTGCGTTCGCGGGCCACGGGCAGGTGAAACAGCGAGCCTGCAGAGGAGCGCACAACCTTGGAAGATTCCGGGTCCACCGTCTCGCCGGCAAAGATCACGGCATTCGCGCCAGTCGCATCGGCGATGCGGATGATGGTGCCCGCGTTGCCTGGGTCGTTGGTTTCCACTCCTACGGCGACGAACTCTGGGGTCCCACGCAGCGCCGCGCCGACAGTCCACAGCGACGGCTTGCACACAGCGAAGAGCCCGGTGGTGTGGACCGTATCAGACATGTGCTTCGCCGCCTGATCAGTAATGGCGTGGGTGAACACGTCCATGTAGTCCGCCGTGGTGATGATTTCCGCGAACTCGTCTGCGGCACGCTCTGTGGCAAAAAGATCGGTGGCCGCGCCCGTCGCCACGGCCGCCTCCACTGAGTTTGCGCCTTCCACCAAGAAGCGGTTCGCCTTCTTTCGGGCCTGCGCCCGGTGCAGCTTCGCCGCGTTGACGACTCGGGGGGTGCGCTCAGTAAAGGGTTGCGTGAAATCAAGGCTCATGGCCTTAGATTCTACCGGCGTGCTACCGCAACAACGGCACGCCGTCCGCGTCCGTGGAGTAGAAGCCGCTGCGCGTGCAAATTCTGACGAGGTCGCACAGCACCCAGATCCCCAGCACCCCCAACACGACAAAGCCAACCAAGAAGAACGTCGTCAACCAGCCGAAGAAGTGGAGCCCCAATTGGACAAGCCCCCGCTTGGTGTACCCCAAGTAAAAATTGTGCACACCGAAAAGCCCAAAGAAAAGGCACAGCAGGACAGCAAGGGGCCATGCGCGGGGCTGCCTCACAGGCTGCACGGATGCGGTTGAGGAGCGAAGTGTTTCGAAGTGATCCGACAGCGCGGGAGCGCTCGCGCTACCGGGTCTGCCGCCGTAGAACTGCCGGGTGCGCGCCCACTCGTTGGCAGCCGCGCCCTGCTCGTCCCAGTACCAGTCATCTGCACCATTGCCGTGTCCACTGGGGTACCCGCTCCCGTAGGGTCCACCGGTGTTGTTGTTGCTGCCGTTGTCATAGGGGTTCGTCATGTCTCACACCTTACTCAGGCACCCGAACACGCCCGGGCACGCCAAACGCCCACCCCGACCCGTTCGCAAGTGCGAGGGTGAGGTGGGCGTCGATAAGCGAAGGGTGCTTACGCAGCCTTCGGAGCGTTCACGTCCTCCGGGAGGGCGTTCTTGGCAATCTCGCAGATCGCGGAGAACGCAGCGAAGTCGTTGACGGCAAGCTCGGCGAGGATCTTGCGGTCGACCTCGACCTCGGCCAACTTCAGGCCGTGGATGAGGCGGTTGTAGGTGATGTCGTTGAGACGAGCAGCGGCGTTGATGCGCTGGATCCACAGCTTGCGGAACTCACCCTTGCGCTTACGACGGTCGCGGTACGCGTAGGTCTGGGAGTGCAGCCACTGCTCCTTGGCCTTGCGGTACAGGCGGGAGCGCTGGCCGCGGTAGCCCTTCGCGGACTTGAGGATTGCGCGGCGCTTCTTCTTGGCGTTGACTGAACGCTTCACACGTGCCATGAGTCAAACTTCCTTTACTTATTCGGTATTTGTGCTGGTTACGGAGCGCTGGTTGAACTATGCGCGGCCAAGAAGGCGCTTCATGCGCTTCTGATCTGCCCGTGCGACGTCGGTGGTGCCGGACAGCTTGCGGCGACGCTTGGAGGACAGCGACTCGTTGAGGTGGCGCTTGCCGGCCTGCTCGCGGCGCAGCTTGCCCTTGCCGTTGACCTTGATGCGCTTTGCGGTGCCCTTGTGGGTCTTCTGCTTCATGGTAAAAGCCCTTCAGAGTTGAAAATGTGTGCTACTTCTTGCCCTTGCGAGCCGGCCCGAAGACCATCGTCATGTTGCGACCGTCCTGCTTCGGACGAGACTCGACCACGCCCAGCTCACCGATGTCGTCTGCAAGACGCTCGAGGAGGCGGTAGCCGAGTTCCGGACGCGACTGCTCGCGGCCACGGAACATGATGGTCACCTTGACCTTGTTGCCCTTCTCCAGGAAGCGCTCGACATTGCCCTTCTTCGTCTGGTAATCGTGCTCATCGATCTTCGGGCGGAACTTCTGTTCCTTCACCACGGTCTGCTGCTGGTTCTTGCGAGCCTCGCGGGCCTTCTGATCCTGCTCGTACTTGTACTTGCCGTAATCCATGATCTTGGCCACGGGCGGCTTGGCCTTCGGCGCGACCTCGACCAGGTCGAGGTCCGCGTCGTACGCCAACTTGCGGGCATCATCTGTGCGGACAATGCCCACCTGCTCGCCGGACGGGCCGACGAGGCGAACTTCCGGTACGCGGATTCGTTCGTTGATCCGAGCTTCAGCGCTGATGAGAACTCCTAAAGACGAGAATGACAATGTGATCGCTACCAAGCCCCAAGCGACGTCATCCCACACGAAAAACCCGCTAGCGTTTACGCCAGCGGGAGTTCATCCGTTCAGCACAACACACGTCTCGCGTGTGCCATACCGTTGACCCGTATCCTGCGCTGCTGCGCGGCGTGGGGTGGGAGTAACTCCACTTGCGGCCCGTACACCTGAATCAGGAGCACTGGGCGGTAGTGGTGCATATGCTAGCAGCCGTTGCGAGAGACACCAAATCGCACGCCGAGACGGGCTATTTCGATTCTCCGCGCCCCGCCCCGGCAGCTAGTGCAGGACCTTTTGCAGGTACTCGCCCGTAAACGAACCTTCCACCGCTGCCACGTCCTCGGGCGTTCCCTGCGCAACCACGGTGCCGCCGCCGGAGCCGCCCTCCGGGCCCATGTCGATGATCCAGTCGGCGGACTTTACAACGTCGAGGTTGTGCTCGATGACCAGGACGGTGTTGCCCTTCTCCACCAGGCCGTTGAGCACGAGCATCAGCTTGCGAATGTCCTCGAAGTGCAGGCCGGTCGTCGGCTCGTCCAGGATGTAGATGGTGCGGCCGTTGGATCGCTTTTGTAGCTCGGTTGCCAGCTTCACTCGCTGCGCCTCGCCGCCGGACAGGGTCGTCGCGGACTGTCCCAGGCGGACGTAGCCGAGGCCGACGTCGACAAGCGTGGCGAGGTACCTGTGAATGGAAGAAATCGGTTCGAAGAACTCGGCGGCCTCGGAGATCGGCATCTCCAGCACCTCCGCGATCGTCTTCCCCTTGTAGCGGACCTCGAGGGTCTCCCTGTTGTAGCGCGCGCCGCCACACACCTCGCAGGGCACGTACACATCGGGCAGGAAGTTCATCTCGATCTTGATGGTGCCGTCGCCGCGGCAGGCCTCGCACCGGCCACCCTTGACGTTGAAGGAGAAGCGGCCCGCTTTGTACCCGCGCACCTTCGCCTCCTGTGTTTCGGCAAAAAGGTTGCGAATCTTATCAAACACGCCCGTGTACGTCGCCGGGTTCGAGCGCGGCGTGCGCCCGATCGGGCTCTGATCTACCTGGACCAGCTTGTCCAACGAGTCCAGCCCCACCACGCGCTTGACGCGGCCGGGAACCTGGCGGGCGCCGTTCAGCTCGTTCTGCAGGGTTTTGGCCAGAATCTCGTTGACCAGGGTGGACTTGCCGGAGCCGGACACGCCCGTCACCGCGACGAGCAGGCCGAGCGGAATCTCCACGCTGACGTTATTCAGGTTGTTCTCGCGGGCCCCAACCACCTTGATCTTCCGGTCCTTATCCAGCGGTCGCCGCTGCGCAGGCACCTCGATCTTCTTGCGGCCGGCGATGTAGTCGCCGGTGAGCGAGCCTTCCGCCTCGACGAGTCCGTCGGGCTCGCCCTGGTAGACCACCTCGCCGCCGTACTCACCGGCGCGCGGGCCGATGTCGATGAGCCAGTCCGCCTCGCGGATCGTGTCCTCGTCGTGCTCCACCACCACGAGTGTGTTGCCAAGGTCACGCAGCTTCTTCAGCGTGGCGATGAGCCTGTTGTTGTCGCGCTGGTGCAGGCCGATGGAGGGCTCATCCAGCACGTACAGCACGCCAGCAAGTCCCGAGCCGATCTGCGTGGCCAGGCGGATACGCTGCGCCTCGCCGCCGGAGAGCGTCCCGGCGGAACGCGACAGCGTGAGGTAGTTCAGGCCCACGTCCAGCAGGAAGTGGAGCCTTGCCTGGATCTCGCGCAGCACGGCACCGGCGATCATCTCCTCGCGGTACCCCAGCACCAGGTGGTCAAGGTATTCCGACGCGTCCTCGATGGACAGCTCGGTCAGCCCGGCAATCGAGCGCTCGCCGTGCGTCGTGGAGTCCAAGCGCACCGCCAGGATCTCTGGCTTCAGGCGTGCCCCCTTACACGTCGGGCACGGGACCTCGCGGGTGTAGGCGAGCAGGCGCTCCTTCTGCGTGTCCGTCTCCGCCTGCTCGAGCTTCCGCTCCAGGTAGCCGATCACGCCTTCGTACGCGGCGCTAAAGGAGCGCTGCCTGCCGTAGCGGTTCTTATACCGCACGCTCACCTTGGTCTTCGAACCGTTGACCAGGTGCTTCTGCTGCGTCTTGGTCAGCGAGGAAAACGGCACGTGCGCGTCGAAGCCTTCTTCCTTGGCCAGCGCCTCGATGAGCCGCACGAAGTACTTCTTGTTCGGGCTCGAGTTCCACGGCTGGAACGCGTCGACCGCGGGGGCGTCCGGGTCCGGGATGACCAGGTCGGTGTCAATCTCCTTGCGCATCCCCAGGCCGTCGCAGGCCGGGCACGCGCCGAACGGGGAGTTGAAGGAGAATGCGCGGGGCTCGTACTCCTCCACGTCTAGCTTGTGTCCGTTCGGGCAGGCCATCTTCTCCGAGAAGATCTGCACGCGATCCGGGTCGTCCGCGTCCAGGCCGACGAAGTCGAACCCGACGAGCCCGTCGGCCAGCTTCAGCGCGGTCTCGACGGAGTCGGTGAGGCGCTGCTTCTGGCTCTCCTTCACCTGCAGGCGGTCCACGACGACGTCGATCGTGTGCTTGATCTGCTTCTCCAGCTTCGGCGGTTCGGAGAGCTGGTAGGTCTCCCCGTCCACGTTCACGCGGGAATAGCCCTGGGAGGCCAGGTCTGCGAACAGGTCCTGGAATTCGCCCTTGCGCTTGCGCACGATCGGCGCGAGCACCTGGAACTTCGTGCGCTCCTCGTACTCAAGGACCTGGTCGACGATCTGCTGAGGCGTCTGCCGCTGGATCACCGCGTCGCACACCGGGCAGTGTGGCGTCCCCGCGCGCGAGTACAGCAGACGCAGGTAGTCATAGATTTCCGTGATCGTGCCCACGGTCGAGCGCGGGTTGCGGTTCGTGGACTTTTGGTCGATGGACACCGCGGGGCTGAGCCCGTCGATGTAGTCCACGTCCGGCTTGTCCATCTGCCCCAGAAACATGCGGGCGTACGAGGACAGGGACTCCACGTACCGGCGCTGGCCTTCCGCAAAGATCGTGTCGAACGCCAGGGAAGACTTGCCCGAGCCGGAGAGCCCGGTAAACACGGCCATCTTGTCTCGCGGTAGCGAAATGTCGACGCCCTTGAGGTTGTGTTCGCGCGCGCCGCGCACGGTCAGCCATTCAGCCACGTCACCACGTCCCTTCCCTAGCGGTTCTCTGTGGGGTTCAGTCCTAGAAACTACCAACTCGGGCCACCCCCGAGCTATTCCCGCCCGGCTACGCTGGGGCACCATGACGCTTTCATTGCACCAGATTTCCGTCTCCGAGATGGACAACAACTGCTACCTCATCGCTTCCCAGGGCAAGGGGCTGCTTATCGACGCCGCCGCCGACCCCGCCGCACTCCTCTCCCTCGCCAGCTACGCAGGCGTAGAGATCACCGACGTGCTCACCACGCACCGCCACCACGACCACGTCCGCGCGCTCAAGGAGGTCCTCGACGCGACCGGCGCGACGCACTGGGCACCGTTCCTGGACGCCCCGGCGCTGCCGGCGCCGGTGGACCGCGAGCTCAAGGACGGCGACACCCTCGAGTTCGACGGCCACCAGTTCCCCGTCATGATCCTGCGCGGCCACACCCCCGGCGGCGCGGCGCTCGCGGCGGAGATCGACGGCGCGACGAACCTCTTCGTTGGCGACTCCCTCTTCCCCGGCGGTCTGGGCAAGACGGCCTCCGAGGGCGATTTTGTCCGCCTGTTCAACGAGGTGAAGACCAAGCTGTTCGACGCCTACGCGGACGACACCATCGTCCGCCCAGGCCACGGGAAGCCGACGACGCTGGGCGAGGAACGACCCCACCTGGATGAGTGGTGGCAGCGTCGCTGGTAGCCGAGCGTTTTTCACCGAGTTTCCCCGATGAGACCGGAACGTAAGTACAGTTGTGCCCAGAAGAGTCCCGCTGTGGGCTCCAGCATGAACCTGAATAAACCACGATCAAATGAAAAGGACTGGTTTGCAAGATGATCCGTAAGATCGCTCGCCCGATGTTGGCGTCCGTTTACATCATTGACGGCGTTGAGACCGCGCTGAACCCGGCGTCGCACAAGGACGCTGCGGACTCCGCACTGAAGAAGGTGCGCTCCGTACTGCCGCGTCAGTACCGCAGCTTCCTGCCGAAGGACCCGGAGACCGCCGCCCAGATCGTGGGTGGCGTCAAGGCCGGTGCCGGTAGCCTCTTCGCCATCGGCAAGATGCCGCGCACCTCCGCGTCCCTGCTCGCCCTCTCCACCGTCCCGTCCCTGATCGGGCGCAACGCGTTCTGGGAGGCAGATGATGCGGACGACAAGGCCCGCCGCCGCACCGGCGCGCTGACCGATGTCGCACTCGCAGGCGGCGTCCTGCTGGCTACCGTCGACACGGCCGGCAAGCCGGGCCTGCAGTGGCGCGCGCAGAATGCCGCAAAGGTTGCGCGCAAGAACGTCCAGCAGGCGCTGCCTACTCAGTCCGAGACCGAGAAGACCATGAGCAAGGCCAGCGACTGGTTGTCCGACACCACCGACCAGGTCACCAGCCAGGTCACCAGCTACGTCGATGACAACAAGGACGACTGGAAGAAGGCTGCTTCCCACGCCACCGAGGTAGCCGGCGACTGGTTCGAGGACGCAAAGAAGCAGACCTCGAAGTTCCTCGCTGAGACCTCCGATCGCGCGCAGGACGCGTACAAGGACTTCGACGCGGAGAAGCTGATCGAGCAGGCTACCCCGTCCAAGCTCGAGCAGTTCCAGGCCAAGCGCAAGGTCCACGGCATTGTCGGCGACCTGCAGGGCTCCATCGATGACCTTCGCCCGAGCACCCTGGAGAAGCTCTCCGCAAAGCACAAGGTGAAGAAGAACCATGCGAAGCTGGAAAAGAAGGCACAGGGTTCCGTCGATAAGCTGCAGGCTGCGTTTGACAAGCTCGACGCTGACCCGTCTTGGATTCAGAAGCTGAAGTGGAAGCGCAAGGCGAAAAAGGCCGAGAAGCGCGCCAAGAAGTCGGTGAAGAAGCTGCAGAAGAAGCTGGGCTAATCCCCCGCTTTCGCGCACCGCGGCCCCGCCAACCCGGAATAATCCGGGCGGCGGGGCCGTTTGTTGCTTACACGGCGCGGTTTGACCGCGGAGAATCGTGAGGAGGTACACGCGGGTGAGAAACCCCCAACACATTGCATCCGAGCAGGCTTACGTTGATGAGCTCTTCCGGCACCTGGATGCGGAAGTCACCGCAGCCCAGGAGAAGCTGGCCGCGGTGCAGCGCGACGTCGACCCGGACAACCCGGACTCGGACGCACTCGTGCGCCGCGAAACGGAGTACCACGGGCTCAACGCCAAACTCGATGCACTCAACATCGCCGAGGTGGGGCTGGTCTTCGGCCGCATCGACGTCGCCGACACGGACGTGGAGAATCCGGTCCCGGGGCGTCCTGGGCTCGAGCGGCGTTACATCGGTCGCATGGGGATGGACGATCGCGCGGACAACTACCGCACCCTCCTGCTGGACTGGCGCGCGCCACTGGCGCGGCCGTTTTACCTAGCAACCACGGCGCACCCCGAGGGCGTGGAACAGCGCCGCAACATCCGCATGCGCGGCCGCAAGGTGACGGCGGTGGATGACGAGGTCCTGTCTGGAGACAGCACCGACGCCGACCAGCCTGGCGCCGCGGAGTCAGCGACCGACGGCGGCAACGTCGGCTCCGAGGCCGCGCTGCGCCGCGCCATGAACACCGCACGCACCGGCCACATGCAGTCCATCGTGGAAACGATCCAGCGCGAGCAGGACGAGATCATCCGTGACGCCACTCGCGGCGTCATGGTCGTCCAGGGCGGCCCCGGCACCGGCAAGACCGCGGTGGCGCTGCACCGCGTGGCTTACCTGCTGTACACCTGGCGCGAGCAGCTTTCGCGCACCGGCGTGCTCATCATCGGCCCGAACCCGACGTTTCTGGAGTACATCTCCCGCGTCCTGCCCGAGTTGGGCGAAACCGGCGTTGTCCTGTCCACCATCGAAGACCTCGTCCCCGGGTTCACACCGGCGCGTGCCGCGGAGCCGCTGGCTGCGCGCGAGGTCAAGGGCTCGGAGGAGATGGTCACGGTGCTCAAGCGTGCCGTGCAGGCCTTTGAGACGGTGCCCGAGCGCCCCGTCACCTTGAAGATCGACTCCGTCGACATCGAGGCCACCCCGGCGATGGTAAGGGCGGCACGCACCCGCGCCCGGCGTTCGCGCAAGCCGCACAACCAGGCCCGCGAGTACTTCGCCGAGCACCTCACGCAGTCGCTCGCGGAGGCCCTGGCGGAGAAGATCGGCGCGGACCCGCTCGGCGGCCGCAACCTCCTCTCCGCCGCAGACGTGGACCAGCTGCACGACGACCTCGCCGACGACCCGCAGGTAATCGCCCTGGTGGACGAGTACTTCCCGGAGCTCGACCCCGCAGAGGTCCTCGACGTCACGCTCACGGACCGCGCGCGCATCGCAGAGGTCGCCGGGGACTACGACGCCTACACCCAAGACGCGCTCTACCGCGCGCCGGGTTCGGGGTTCTTCGCGTCGGACACCGCGCTTATCGACGAGCTGTCCGTCCTCATCGGCGTCGTCGCGCCCGAGGAACAGCGCGCGAAGGAGGACGCGCAGTGGCGCCAGCAGGTCGAGGAGGCCGCCGACGCCCTTGACGTGCTCGCGTCCTCCGAGTCCACGGACAACGACGACGACCAGTTCGAAGCGGAAATCCTTTCCGCTGCCGACGTCATCGACGCAGAGACTCTAGCGAGCCGCCAGCGCGTCACCGACATCCGCTCGACCGCGCAGCGGGCGCGGGCGGACCACACCTGGGCCTACGGCCACGTGATCGTGGACGAGGCGCAGGAGCTCTCCCCCATGGAGTGGCGGATGGTGTTCCGCCGGTGCCCGTCGAGGTGGATGACGCTGGTGGGCGACCCCGCGCAGACGTCGGCGCCCGCCGGCACGGACGACTGGGCCGCGTCACTCGCGCCGTTCGTCGGCGAGCGGTTTGTCACCCACGAGCTGACGGTGAACTACCGCACCCCCGCGGAGATCATGGAGTACGCGGGCGAGGTCCTGGCGCAGATCGACCCGGAGGCGCAGGCGTCGGTAGCCATCCGCGAGACCGGTGTTCCGGTGCGCCGCCTGCCTGCCGGGACCGACCCGGAGTGGGTGCGCGTGGAGCTGCACCAGGGGGATGCGCAGGAGCAGCGCACCGTTGCCGTCATCGATGCCGCCAACGTGGCGCAGATGAAGGGGTTGGAGTTCGACCACGTCATCGTGGTCGAACCGGACAAAATAATAGAGGCCTCGCCACAGGGGTGGCAAGACCTCTACGTTGCCGCTACGCGAGCGACTCAGAGCCTGACGGTGATCGGCTAAGCGCCACCGTCGGCACCGTTACTTGACGGTGTGGACGATCATCACGTCGCAGTCGGACTGACGTGCAACGTCAGCCGGCACGGAGCCCAGCAGGCGGCCGGTGAGCGAGTTGATGCCGCGGTTGCCCACGACCAGCAGCTCAGCCTTGTTGTCGTTCACGATCGCCATGAGCGCCTCGACCGGGGTGCCCGGGCGGGTCGCGGTCTGTACATCCTCGACGCCGAAGGAGCGAGCGTGCTCAGCGGCCTCCTCGAGGTTCTTCAGTGCCTGATCGTCGCCCAGAATGGTCACCGAGTCCTGGCGCAGCGCCTTGGAGGCGTCCTCTTCGGTGCGGTAGTACGCCGTGCCGATGACCAGCGTTGCCCCGAAGGCCGCTGCCATCCGTGCCGCCCGCTCCACAGCGAGGAGGGAGGACTTGGAGCCGTCGGAGCCGACGACGATGTTGTTGTAGTACTCAGCCATAGTGTCTGGGTGACCTTTCATCGAGTTTAGGAATCTGTGGACATGGTACTCCGGGTACTCCGGGGAGGTTAGTTATGCCCCTCGGCCCTGGTATCTACCAGCATAACGTCCACCGGAGCCTTCTTTGCCACGCTCCCAGGGATGTTGCCAAATACCCGGCCAGCCAGCGAGCGCATCCCCTTATTGCCCACCACGAGCAGGTCGACCGCGTACTCCGCGACGGACTCAAGCAGCACGTTCGCCGGCTGCCCGGCCTTGGTCACGACGTTGACCTTCGGAGCCTGCTCCTCCTCCGCGATCGTGCGGGCGCGGGTCAGGATCTCCTGGGCACCGGTCTCGGTCACGATGTCGATCTTGCTCAGCTCGGCGTTCGTGGAGTTCAGCATGGAACCGGAGGCGGTGTAGTGCGCGCAGATGACGGTGAGCTGGGCGTCGTACACGCGGGCCAGGCTGGCTGCGGCGCGGACGGCCACCAGGGAGGTCGGCGAACCGTCGGTGCCCACGGCGATGGATGTGTAAGTGTGCATGATGGGTATTGCGCCCTTTCTCGTTCTAGTTTCCTGTGTCTTTCATACCACGGAGTTCCTTGCGCAGATCTGCAATCTCATCGCGGAGTCTGCCGGCGAGCTCAAACTTCAGCTCGCGGGCCGCGTCGCCCATCTGCTTCGTGAGGTCGTCGATAAGCTTCTGCACCTCGTCGGAGGCCATGGTGGTCACGTCCGGCTTCTCTGCCACCGCTGCATCCGAGCTCAGGCTCGCCTGCTCCTCGGCATCGCCGTTTTCGTAGACCTGGTCGAGGATGTCGGCGATCTTCTTGCGCAGCGGCTGCGGGTCGATGCCGTGCTCCTTGTTGTAGGCCAGCTGCTTCTCGCGGCGGCGCTCGGTCTCATCGATTGCCTCCTGCATGGATTCGGTGATTGTGTCGGCGTACATGATGACCTCGCCGGAGACGTTGCGGGCCGCGCGGCCGATGGTCTGAATGAGCGACTTCGTGGAGCGCAGGAAGCCCTCCTTGTCCGCGTCCAGGATGGCCACGAGCGAGACCTCGGGCAGGTCGAGGCCCTCGCGCAGGAGGTTGATGCCCACGAGCACGTCGAACTCGCCAAGCCGGAGCTGGCGCAGCAGCTCGACGCGCTGCAGCGTATCAATGTCGGAGTGCAGGTAGCGCACCTTGATGCCGTGGTCGAGCAAGTAGTCGGTGAGGTCCTCGGCCATGCGCTTGGTCAGCGTGGTCACGAGCACGCGCTCCTGTTTGTCCACGCGCTGGCGCACCTCGTCGATGAGGTCGTCGATCTGCCCCTTCGTCGGCTTGACGGTCACCTTCGGGTCCACCAGTCCGGTCGGGCGGATCACCTGCTCGACGTACTCGCCCTGCGCGGCCTCGAGCTCGTAGTCGCCCGGGGTCGCCGACATGTACACGGTCTGCCCTACGCGCGCCTCGAACTCGTCGAAGGTCAGGGGCCGATTATCGACGGCACTGGGCAGGCGGAACCCGAACTCCACGAGGTTTCGCTTGCGCGACATGTCGCCCTCAAACATGCCGCCGATCTGGGGCACGGTCACGTGGGACTCATCAATGATGGTGAGGAAGTCCTCCGGGAAGTAGTCAATGAGCGTGGCCGGCGCGGAGCCGGGGCCGCGGCCGTCCATGTGCCGCGAGTAGTTCTCAATACCGGAGCAGAACCCCACCTGCTGGATCATCTCCAGGTCGTACTCGGTGCGCATCCGCAGGCGCTGCGCCTCGAGGAGCTTGCCCTTGCTCTCCAGTTCCTCGAGCCGGTCGGCGAGCTCCTCCTTGATCGCCTGGATCGCCTTTTCCATGCGTTCCTCGGTGGCCACGTAGTGGGTGGCCGGGAAGATGCGCACCTCGTCCTCCTGGCTGAGTACGTCGCCCGTGAGCGGGTGGATGTAGTAGAGCGAGTCGACCTCGTCGCCGAAGAACTCGACGCGCACGGCGACCTCCTCGTAGGCGGGGATGATGTCGACGGTGTCGCCCTTGACGCGGAAGGTGCCGCGCTTGAAGTCGATGTCGTTGCGCTCGTATTGGACGTCCACGAGCAGACGCAGGAACCGGTCGCGCTCGACCTCCTCGTCCACGCGCAGCACGATCGAGCGGTCCAGGTAGGACTGCGGGGTGCCCAGGCCGTAGATGCAGGACACGGAGGAGACGACCACCACGTCGCGGCGGCTCAGCAGCGCGGAGGTTGCGGAGTGGCGCAAGCGCTCCACGTCATCATTGATGGACGAGTCCTTCTCAATGTAGGTATCGGTCTGCGCGATGTACGCCTCCGGCTGGTAGTAGTCGTAGTAGGAGACGAAATACTCGACGGCGTTGTTGGGCAGTAGCTGCCGCAGCTCGTTTGCCAGCTGCGCGGCCAGCGTTTTGTTCGGCGCCATCACCAGCGTTGGCCGCTGCTGCTGCTCAATCAGCCACGCCGCCGTCGCGGACTTACCCGTACCAGTCGCACCCATGAGCACGACGTCCTCCTCGCCGCGGCGCAGCCGCTCGTCCAGCTCCGCGATCGCGGCGGGCTGGTCGCCGGACGGTTCGAACTCGGAGACCACCTCAAACGGCTTTTCGCGCCGCTCAATCTCGCCGACGGGGCGGAACTCGGAGTGCGCAAGGACTGGGTGTTCTGCAGCGAAAGCCATGGCTGTCAGCATACTCGCCGCTCCCCAACTGCTCCGCTGCCGCCGTGCCAGAATGGGGCACATGCTTTCTACGCTTATCCCCCACGGTTTCCAGATCCGCGAGCACGTCATCCGCGTCCCCTGGGACCGCACTGACGCGTCGCTAGGCACCCTCGAGCTCTTCGCGCGCGAGCTGTACACCGACCCCGACGCGCCGCCCCTCGCCTACTTCCAGGGCGGCCCCGGCAACCCCGGCCCGCGCATGCTCATGGGGTGGATCCCCGAGGCACTCAAGCACTACCGCGTCTTCCTCATCGACGAGCGAGGCACCGGCCGTTCCACCAGGATCGATGCGACGCAGTGCACGCTTCTCGACGCCGCGCATCTCTCCCGCCTCCGCCCACCCGACATCGCCGCCGACGCCGAGGACCTGCGCCGCCACCTTGGCTTTGACACCTGGGACATCCTGGGCAACTCATTTGGCGGGATCTGTGTCGGCGCCTACCTCTCCTACTTTCCGGAGGGCATTGGGCGCGCGATGATGACTGGCGTGGTCCCGCCGTTCGGGACCACGCCGGAGGAGTTCAACCGCCAATCGGTGACGCTCATGGCCCAACGCGTTGAGCGCTTCTACGCCGCGGTGCCGTGGGCCGAAGGGCGTGTCCGGGAGGTATGCGCGCACCTGGCGGACACCGAGGAGTTTCTGCCCACCGGCGAGCGACTCACCCCGGAGCGCTTCCGCTTCGTGGGCGTGAGGCTCGGCGAGGAAACTGGCGCGGACACGCTGGCCACGCTGCTCGAAGCACCGTTCCACTGCGGCGCGCACAAGCGGCTGCGCACGGACTTCCTCGCTGCGGTGGGCGCGATGATCAGCCTGGCGCCCAATCCCTTGTGGGCCGTGGTCCACGACCAGATTTTCGCCGGCCTGACCCCGCGTCCCGCGGACTGGCCCGGCGCCCGGGTGTACGAAGATGCCGAAGGGTTTTCGGTCCACGCAGACCCGCGGAGCGACGCTCCCTTCTACCTGCTGGGCAACGCCTTCTTCCCGTTCCACTTCGACCAGGACCCTGCGCTCCGCCCGTTCCGCGAGGCGGTGGAGGATATTGCGCAACGCACCGGCCAGCGGCCCAGCGTGGACGCCGACGCGCTGCGCGCGAACGACACACCCGCCGCCGTCCTGCTCTACGAGGACGACCTTTTCGTCCCCTTTGACTACGCCAGCGCCCAGGCGGCGCAGATTCCCAACCTGTCCGTCACCACGCACCCGACGTACCAGCACGACGGCATCTACCTTCACGGCGACGAGATATTCCGCCAGGTGCACGCCGCGTTGCCCCCGGATAGGGCGTAATTGCGAGCGTTCCCCTGACTCTGCATCAGGGAGTTGCGACTCCTGTCAGCTATTTATACGGTCGTTGTTATGACTCCAGCCCGCCCATATGACGCGGCGCGCGCCGCCATCGCCGCCTCCGGCTTGCGGCAGCGCGACGTCGCTCAGCACTTGGGTATTGACGCGAGCAAGCTGTCAAAGTCCCTCTCCGGGGTGCGGCGCTTCACCGCAACGGAGCTGGCCCTCCTGGCCGACCTCACCGGCGTCCCCGCCCGGGAGCTCGCCGTCCGCGGCGAGCCACGCCCACCGCGCCAGCACGACGCACGGCGTGACCAGGCACGGCGCGACCAGGCGCGATCAAGCCGTCGGCACGCCATTGTCAGCGCCGCGTGGCCGCTGTTTGCGGCGCACGGGTACCAACCAGTGACCGTGGCCGACATCGCCGCCGCCGCGGGCATGTCCGCCTCCGCCGTGCACTACTACTTCCCCACCAAGAACGAGATCTTCCTGGCTACCTTGGATGCCTGTTCGCTGCAGGGCATTGCGCGCCGGGCGTCAGCGCACGCGGTCGCAGACCCGGTCGACCGGCTCAACGCGCTCTTCGCCGTCCAACTCGACGGCTCCCCGGAGGCGCATCGCGAATGGGCAACCTGGGCGCAGTTCTGGTCCTCCTCCGCCATTTTCACCGATGCGCACGATGCCACCGAGATCGCGTACTCGCGCTGGCAGCGGGAGCTCCTGCCTGTCGTGCAAGAGGGCATGGACAACGGCACCTTCCGGGCCGGGGACCCCCAGACCATGGTCACGGCGCTGACCGCGCTCATCGACGGCCTGGGGATCCGCATGCTCGCGGGCGACCTCAGCCCGGCCGACGTCCACGCCGTGGTCACCGGCAGCATCCGCGGCTGGATCACGCACAGCGATAGCGGCGGCGCAGTCCGCGAGCCAGCAGGCTCGCACCCACACGTTGCCCCCGCCCGAGATTCACAAGCACACGAAAGCAAGGTGTGAACGACATGTTGCAATTGAGCCGCAGGCAGCTGCTGCAGGCCACGGTGATGGGAGGCGCGACGCTCGCGCTCGCATCCTGTTCCACCGCACCCGTCGAAGAAATCGATATCTCCGGCCCGCCCAAGCAGGGCGGCACGCTGCGCATCGGACTCGTCGGCGGATCGTCCACGGATACCGTGGACGCGCACGTGCCCACCAGTACGAGCGACGCCGCGCGCGTGATCAATTTGTACGACGCGCTGGCGCGCCGCGACGACGACTACAACCTGGAGTACCGCCTCGCGGAGGCGATCGAGCCGAACGCGGACGCCACCGAATGGACGATCACGCTGCGCGAGGGCGCGCAGTTCTCCGACGGCCGCCCCGTCCGGCCCGAGGACGTCATGTTCTCCTACGACCGCATCCGCGACCCGCAGGACCCGAAGTCCGGCGCGGCCTCGATCTCCCACATCGACAGCATGGAGGTGCTGGACAACCGGCGGCTGCTCATTCGACTCGCGGTCGCGGACGCCGCGTTGGTCGATTCGCTCGCGGAGTACCAGATGGGCATCGTCCCCGAAGACTACGACCCGGAACACCCAATCGGCGCCGGCCCGTTCACGCTCGAGGACTTTACGGCGGGCCAGTCCACCACACTCGTGCGCAACGACAACTACTGGGCCGGCCCCGCGCACCTGGACGCGGTGCGCATCATCGACTTCCAGGAGGAGGACGCCATGCTCAACGCGTTGCTGTCTTCCCAGGTGGATGCGATCGGCAGCCTCAACCACGCGCTCGCCCGCGTCATCGATGAAGATCCGCGCCTGAGCACGCTCATCTCTGAAACCGGCATGTGGCTGCCGCTGACCATGCGCGTCGACGTCGCTCCGTTCGACGACGTCCGCGTGCGTCAGGCGATGCGCCTCGCGGTGAACCGGCAGCAGATGGTCGACCAGGTCTACTCCGGCCAGGGCCAGCTGGGCAACGACATGTTCGCGCTCTACGACGAGGCCTACCCCCGGGACTTCCCGCAACGAGAACAGGACGTGCAGAAGGCGAAGGAGCTGCTCGCGGAGGCCGGTTACCCGGACGGCATCGAGGTGGACCTGGTCACCTCCGAGATCCAGTCTGGCGCCGTGCGCACCGCCCAGGTCTTCGCCGAGCAGGCCCGCGAGGCAGGCATCACCGTCAACATCCAGCAGGTGGATTCCTCCACGTTCTACGCGTCCGGAAACTACCTGGAATACCCGCTCGCGCAGTCGTTCTGGTACACGCGCAACTTCCTTCAGCAGGTCAACCAGTGCGCCACGGCGGACTCCCCGTTCAACGAGACGCATTGGGTGCGCGAAGACTTCACCCAGCGGGTGCATGAGGCGCGCGCGATCGTCGATAAGCCCGAGCGCGAGGCACGCATCCGAGAACTACAGCAAGAGCTTTACGACGAAGGCGGCTACATCATCTGGGGCTTTGCCAACCAGGTCGACGCGTACCACAACTACGTGGTCGGGCTCACGCCGCACCCGAGCGGTGTGCCGCTGTCGCAAGCAATGTTCCACAAAATCTGGCTCGCGGAGGCATAACATCATGGGCAAATTCATTCTGCGCCGACTCGCGGTGAGCATCTTCATCCTCATCGCCGTGTCCATCATCATCTTCTGCGCCACGCTGCTGCTGCCGGGCTCCCCCGCCACGGCGATCCTCGGCCAGCAAGCCACGCCAGAGCGCATCGCCGCGCTGGAGGCCGAGATGAACCTGGACAAGCCACCGCTGCAGCGCTACTTCATGTGGCTCGGCGGCATCTTCACCGGGGACCTGGGGACCTCGACGTCCACCGGCGGCCCGGTCGCGGACTTGCTCGGCGAGCCGCTGGCCAACTCGCTCGTGCTCATGGTGCTCGCGGCCGTCGTGGCCATCCCAGTTGGCATCCTGGTTGGCATCTACGCCGCCTGGTGGCGCGGCACCAAGCGCGACCAGGCGATCACGTGGGTGACGCTGATCCTCGCCGCCATGCCGGAGTTTGTCATCGGTATCGCGCTGATCACGCTGTTTGCCACCTCCGTGTTCAAGGTGCTCCCGGCGGTCACGATGTCCCCGCCCGGCAGCCACGTCTGGGAATTCCCGTCCCAGCTCATCCTGCCCACGATCACGCTCGCGCTGGTGGTCAGCCCGTACATCGCGCGCATGACCCGCGCGACGATGGTGGAAACGCTGGACTCCGGCTACGTCGAGATGGCGCGTCTGAAGGGCGTGCCCGAGCGGCGCGTCATCTTCCGTCACGCGCTGCCACACGCGGTCGGGCCGATCGCGCAGGTGGTGGCCATCCAGCTTGCGTGGCTCGCCGGCGGCATCGTCGTCGTAGAGTACCTGTTCCGCTACCCCGGCTTGGGCGTCGCGCTCATTGACGCCGTGAATTACCGCGACGTCCAAGTCGTGCAAGCCGTGTCCCTCCTGATCGCCGCCGTCTACGTCGTGGTGAACCTCATCGCGGACATCGTCAGCATTACGGCCAACCCGAAACTGAGGAGCTAGCAATGACCACACCGAATACCACCGGTGCCCACAGCACCGCAGGCAACGAGCCCGCTGACGAGTTCGAGACGCTCAAGGAATCCGCGTCCAAGCCCGCGCCGGTGCTCGCCCGCATCTGGGCAATTCCCGAGGGCAAGGTCGGGCTCGTGCTCACCTCCCTCATCGTCGTATGCACCGTCATCGGCTACCTCTTCGCGGAGCAGCTCACCGGCTACTCCACCACCGAGTTCCTCGGGCTGCCGTTCACCGGCGAGGGCACGTTCGGCACGGACAACCTCGGCCGTTCGGTCTTCTCACGTTTCATCGCCGGCGGCTTGGTCCTGCTGGTCACCGCGTTTTTGGCCACCGCGCTCGGCATGCTCGTCGGCACGCTCATCGGCATGGTCGCCGGCTACGCGGGCGGTTGGGTCGACGCAGTCCTCATGCGCATCAACGACGTCGTGCTCGCCTTCCCCCAGCTCATCTTCGCCATGCTGGCGATCGTCATCTTCGGCCCCTCCGCCACGGTACTCGTGCTGGTGATCGGGCTCACCCACGCGCCGCGCATCGCCCGCGTCGCCCGCGCGTCCACAATGTCGGTGACCAACGAGGACTACATCCGCGCCGCCCAGATGTACTCCATGCCTCACTGGCGCATCCTGCTCCGCGAGATCCTGTCCAACATCACCGGCCCCCTCGCCGTCGAAGCCGGACTGCGACTCACCTACTCCATCGGCTCCATCGCCTCGCTGTCCTTCCTCGGTCTAGGCATCCAGCCGCCCGCCGCGGACTGGGGCTTGATGATCAACGAGAACCGCATCGCACTTTCGCTCCAGCCCTGGGGCGTCATCTTGCCGGTCGCGGCCATCGCGCTGCTCACCATCGGCACCAACATGCTTGCCGACGCCACCGCGCGCGCCACCGCGTCCACCGCCATGCCCGCGCGCCCCACGCCCGAGCAGCTCGACGCCGCGCGGAGGCCGAAGAACGAGCCCATCCGCCACGACGCACCTACCGCCACCGAGTCCGAGGAGGCCCAACGATGACCACCGCGATCACCACCCCCGCCGACGCCGCCGGCACCGTACTGAGCGTCCGCGACCTGCGCATCCGCGCCAACGACGGCACCGAGATCTTGCACGGCATTGACTTTGAGCTCCATCGCGGCGAGATTGTCGGCCTGGTCGGCGAGTCCGGCTCCGGCAAGACCACGGCGGGTCTCGCCGCGCTCGGCCACTGCCGCGAGGGCCTTTCGCTTACCGACGGCACCGTCACCCTCCACACCCGCAACGGCGACACCGTCGACGTCCTCGAGCTCGGCGAGGACGACTTGCGCCAGCTGCGCGGAGCCCGGGTCGCCTACGTGCCCCAAGACCCCGCGCTGAGCCTCAACCCCACCATGCGGATCGGCGAGCAGATCTCCGAGGTGCTGGACCAGCACAACTACGACGGGGACGCCGCCGCGCGCGTCCGCGAAGTCATGCGGGACGTCGACCTGCCCGACGACGACGCGTACCTCGCGCGCTGGCCCCACCAGCTCTCCGGCGGCCAGCAGCAGCGCGTCGGCATCGCGATGGCGTTTGCGATGCACCCCGACGTGCTCGTCCTCGACGAGCCCACCACCGGCCTCGACGTCTCGACCCAGGCGCACGTGTTGGAAACGATCCGCGAGATGACCGTCCGCCACGCCGTCGCCTCGCTCTACATCACGCACGATCTCGCCGTCGTCGCGGAGCTGGTCGACCGCGTCATCGTCATGCTCCGCGGCGACATCGTGGAGGAAGGCCCCGTCCAATCGGTCCTGTACTCCCCGCAGCACCGCTACACCCAGCGGCTGCTCGCCTCCATCCCGGACCTCGCGGGGAAGAAGAACCTCGCCGGGCGCGAGGCGGGCGGCGCGGACAAGGGTGGCGCGGGGGCGTCGATAAGCAAGGGCCCGGCCCCGCTCCTGCAGGTCCGCAACCTGGAGATGTCCTACGGCGACAACAAGGTGCTCCACGGCATCGACCTCGAGCTCAACGAGGGCGACTCGATCCTGCTGCTCGGCGAGTCTGGGTCGGGCAAAACCACCCTCGCGCGCTCCATCGCGGGGCTGAATCCCGGGTACACCGGCACGGTCGCGCTCGGGGGCGAGGAACTCGCGCACGGTAGCCGCAAGCGCACGCTGGACCAGCGCCAGGCGGTGCAGTACATCTTCCAGTCCCCGTTCTCCTCGCTGAACCCGCGGCGCACGATCGGCGAGTCGCTGAGCGTGCCGATGCAGCTGTCGAAGCGCCTGCCCAAGCGCGAGCAGCGCGACGTGGTGTACGAGGTACTCGAGGCCGTGCAGCTCGACCCCAGCTTCTACGACCGCCGGCCCGGCGACCTCTCCGGCGGCGAGCGCCAGCGCGCGGCGATCGGCCGCGCCCTGGTCAACGCCCCGTCCGTGCTCGTGTGCGACGAGGTGACCTCCGCGCTCGACGTTTCCGTGCAGGCCTCCATCCTGCGCCTGCTGGCCAAGCTGCGCCGCGAGCGGGGCCTGTCCATGCTCTTTGTCACCCACAACATCGCGCTTGCCCGCCACGTAGCCACGCGGATCGCGGTGCTGAACAAGGGCGTGATCGTGGATGCCGGCACCGTCGACGAGGTCCTGGAGAACCCGCAGCACGACTACACCAAGCACCTGCTCGCGGACGTCCCCTCGCTGTAGCGGCCCGCTAGGCTGGTGGATGATCTGACCCCAGCCTAGGAAGCGAGCCGCCGTGCACTCCTTGCCAGTCCACCCCGCCACCGTCGACCTCAAGCCGCTGCCCCTGCCGCCGCTCGGGCAGACACTCGGGGCATACCGCACCGCACTCTCCGCGGTACTCAGCGAGGAGGATCTCGCCCACGCCACTCGCGTCATCGAGGGTTTCGCGCAGGGCGATGGGCCGCTTCTCGACGCCACCCTGCGCGACCGTGCCGCCGCCCGCGAGAAGGAAGGCACGAACTGGCTGCACGACGAGTGGTACGAGGGGTACCTGGAAAACCGGGAGCCACTGCAGCTGAGCACGAACGTCGGGTTCCAGCTCGCGCCCTTCGGCGAAGGCACCGGCACGAGCCGGGTTGCCAGCGCCGTGCAACGCATCGCCACTGTGCACCTGCAGGTCGCGGCGCAGCAGGTTCCCGAAGACGTGGACGCGCGTGGCAACCGCATCACCATGAACCAGTGGTTTGTCTACAACGGCGGCGTCCGCCACCCGAACGTCGACGTGGACGGCGTCACTGTATGCGATCGCGACGTCGCGGATCGGGAAATCGGCGTGTTCGTGCGCGGTCGCCTCTTCGCCCTGCCAATCAGCGACTCTGCCGGCAACGTCGCGCCGCTTGACCAACTTTCCGCGGCGTTCGACGAGCTGCTGGCCACCGATGAGGCCGCCGACTTCAACGCCGACTTCAACGCTGCGTCGCTGATCGGGTCCGGCCCGCTTGGCGACGCCCTCTCGGGCCTCTTCACGCAGAACCCCGGCACCTACGCGCGCCTCCGCGACCTGTTGTTCACCGTGGACCTCGTGGACGCCGCGGGCCGCAGCGACGCCGCGCTCCTGGCGGACCTGACGTTCCGCCCGCGCGGCGCTTGGACCTACAAGCCGCTGAGCTACCAGTTCGGGGTGGACAGCCCGTGGACCGCAGTCCACGTCGAGCACAGCTGCCAGGACGGGGCGACACTGGTCACGGCGCTTACGCGGATGCACGACGCCGACGTCACCGAGTCCGCGTCGATGACCGCGCGTGCCCCGCAGGAGCTGCGCTGGGAGTTAGACAGCAACATCTCGGACATTGCGCGCGAGGTGCGCTCGTACACCAACATCACCGGCGACGACGCGCAACCGTACACCGCCGAGATCGTCGCCGTAGACATCAACCAACCGGACGACCTACCGTTGAAGTTCAGCCGCGACGCGAGCGCACAGCTCATCCTGTCCATCGCGCAGCAGCTCACCTACGGCCGCGTGCGTGCGGTGTACGAGGCCGTTGACATGCGCGAGTTCCGCGCCGGCCGCACCGAGTGCCTGCGCGCGGCGACCCCCGAGGCCGTCGCCTTCGCCCGCCACCTGGTGGACGGCGATGCCACCCAGGAGCAGCTCGTGGCCGCTGTCGACGCCCACCGCGCGTGGGTGAAGCGTTGCAAGTCCGGTAACGGGTTTGACCGCCACATTCAGATGCTCGAGCGCCTCGACGAACGGTTGCCCCCGGCGGAGTTCTTCACCGACGAGACCACCATCGCGGCGCGCCAGGACTTCCTCTCAACCACCTCGATCGGCGGCGCGGACCAGATCGTGCGGTACGCCTTCGCGCCGACGCTGCCCGAGGGCTTCGGCGTGGCCTACACGCCGCTGCCGAAGGCCACCGAGTACTGCGTGTCCTTCAACGCGGACACCGCGGAGCGGCCCGAGGAGTTTCTCCGTAACCTCAAGCGCGCCGCCGAGCTGCTCTGGGAGTTCTGCGCGGACCTCTAGCGGGGCTACGCGTCGGCGAAACCCGTAAACCCCGTGGCGCGGCGCGTCGCCGCCAGCCACTGCTCGAGCTCGCCGGCGTCGAGCCATTGCTCGTACAAGTCGGAGTCGGGCGAGGACATCAGCTCACGGACCTGGTGCTCCAGCCAGCGTCGGTCGCGGAACGAAAATTCAAACGCCAGAGCCTCGTGGAACTCTTCGGAGGGCAGGTTGCCGTTCATCACGGCAACGAGGGCGACGACGACCTCGGCCTGGCCCGAATCAAGGGGCAGCTCGCGGCAGGCGAAGCGGAACTTATCCATGCGGAACGTGCCATTGGCAAGCTGACGCACGGCGTCGCGCGCGTGGTCATTATCAAACGGCCCATAGTTCCACGTTCCCATGACCAGTGAGCTTAAGACCGGCTGGTTGCAGGTTGCTTTCCGTAAAGCGAACAATACTTAAACGTCAAGCAATATGTTGGTAATCCGGTTTGCCAACGTGTCTACCTGCTGTGCAAGTTTGTCCTCCGTGCCGTTATTATCCAGCACCACGTCTGCCGCTGCGCGGCGCTCGGCGTCCGGAATTTGCCGCGCGATGCGGTTGCGCGCGTCGGCCTCATCCAGCCCGCGGTGCGCCACCAGGCGCCGCACGCGCTCCTCCGGATTCACGTCCACCACGACGGTCATGTCCATGTCCTGGTCCATGCCGAGTTCCACGAGCAGCGGCATGTCGTACACCGCTGCCCGCTCCCCAGCCGCTTCCAGCGCGGCGAACCTGCGGGCGGATTCCGCGCGGATCGCTGGGTGGGTGATGGCGTTGAGTCGCTGTGTCGCCTCCTCCGAGGCGAATGCGCGGCGGGCCAGTTCCGCCCGGTCCAGCGCGCCGTCCGGCCCGAGCAGGTCGGCGCCGAACTCCTCCGCCACTGCGGCGAGGACGGACGAGCCGGGTTCCATGTTGTCGCGGGCCACCTGGTCGGCGTCAACGACGGGAAAGCCACGCTGGCGCATAAGCGCCGCGACCGTAGACTTGCCGCTGCCGATGCCGCCGGTCAATCCGATCATGTACATGTGCACCAATGATAGAGCAAAGCGGCCCGCGCCCCGTCGATAAGCGACTGGGTGCGGGCCGCCGTGCGACCTCACATGGAGGATTTAGTTGCCGGTGAGCTTGTCGCGCAGTGCGGCGAGCTGCTCATCCGAAGCCAGGGAGCCCATGGACGACTCTGCCGGCTCCGCTGCCGGAGCTGCAGCGTTGGAGTCGGAAGAGTAGTTTGCCTGGTCTGCTGCCTGGTCGGCGGCCTCTGCGGCTGCGGCGCGGTGACGCTCCACCTGGCCGGCGTGCGCCTGGTGGCGACGCTCTGCCTCGGCGTAGCGTGCCTCCCACTCCTGGCGAGCTTCGTCGTAGCCTTCCATCCACTCGTTGGTCTCCGGGTCGAAGCCCTCCGGGAAGATGTAGTTGCCCTGCTCGTCGTAGGAGTCGGCCATGCCGTAGCGGGACGGATCAAACTCCTCGGTGAAGTCCTCGTCAGCCTGCTTGAGGGACAGGGAGATGCGGCGACGGTCCAGGTCGATGTCGATGACCTTGACCATGACCTCTTCGCCCACGTTGACAACCTGGTCCGGCACCTCGACGTGGCGCTGCGCCAGCTCGGAGATGTGGACGAGGCCCTCGATACCCTCGTCGACGCGAACGAACGCACCGAACGGGACGAGCTTGGTGACCTTGCCCGGGACGATCTGGCCCACGGCGTGGGTGCGTGCGAACACGCGCCACGGATCCTCCTGGGTTGCCTTCAGGGACAGGGACACGCGCTCGCGGTCCAGGTCCACGTCGAGCACCTCGACGGTGACCTCGTCGCCCACGGTGACAACCTCGGACGGGTGGTCGATGTGCTTCCAGGACAGCTCGGACACGTGGACCAGGCCGTCGACGCCGCCAAGATCGACGAAGGCGCCGAAGTTGACGATGGAGGACACGACGCCCTTGCGGACCTGGCCCTTCTGCAGCTGGTGCAGGAAGTCGGAGCGGACCGCGGACTGGGTCTCCTCCAGGTAGGCGCGGCGGGACAGCACGACGTTGTTGCGGTGCTTGTCCAGCTCGATGATCTTCGCCTCGAGCTCCTGGCCGATGTACGGCTCCAGGTCGCGGACGCGACGCATCTCAACCAGCGATGCCGGCAGGAAGCCGCGCAGGCCGATGTCCAGGATGAGGCCGCCCTTGACAACCTCGATGACCGTACCGGTAACCGGCTGGTCGTTGTTCTGCAGCTCCTCGATGGTGCCCCAAGCACGCTCGTACTGAGCGCGCTTCTTGGACAGAATCAGGCGACCTTCCTTGTCCTCCTTGGTCAGGACAAGCGCGTCGATCTCGTCGCCGACCTCGACAACCTCGTCCGGGTCGACGTCGTGCTTGATGGACAGCTCGCGCGTCGGGATGACGCCCTCGGTCTTGTAGCCGATGTCAAGGAGGACCTCGTCGTGGTCAACCTTGACAACCTTGCCGCTGACGATGTCACCGTCGTTGAAGTACTTGATGGTGGCGTCGACTGCAGCGAGAAATTCCTCAGGGCCACCAATGTCATTGATAGCAACCTGGGGTGCGTTAGTAGTGCGCATAAGTATATGTGCTCCGAAATGAATAGGAGATCGAAATTGGACAGGGGCGCATCTCTCCACCCAGTTCACCTTCCAATGGGGGGCTTGACGTGGGAAAGATCTCGCGCGAGGATCGACCCAGGCCCTCCTATTACGGCCGGTGTCGCCCCGATACGTCGATGCGCCCCTGCAAGGGTAGTCCGTTTCACCTGCTTAAGCAAATAATATCCGTCATGCACAATTCCGATCATTCGCTTATCGACGCCACCGTCACCCCCTCCGCGGCAAACCGCCAATTCTGGGACGATGACGCGGCACGCTACCACGCCGATCACGCGGCGTACCTGTCAAGTTTCTACTGGTGCCCGGAGATGCTCCACGAGTCGGAGGCACGCCTCCTCGGCGACCTCGCCGGGCGCAGCGTGCTGGAGATCGGGTGCGGCTCCGCCCCGTGCAGCGCGTGGCTTGCTCGCCCCGAGCAAGCCACCGGTTTTGTCACGGGATTCGACATTTCCGCGGGCATGTTGCGCCGCGCGCCCACCGGACTCCCCCTCGCACAAGCGGACGTGCTCGCCCTCCCGTACCGCGACGCCGCCTTCGACGTCGCATTCTCCGCCTTCGGCGCGCTGCCGTTCGTCGCCGACCTCGACGTGGCCCTCTCCGAGATCCGCCGCGTCCTGCGCCCCGGCGCACGCTTCGTCTTCAGCGTCACGCACCCCATGCGCTGGGTCTTCCCCGACGACCCCGTCTCCACCACCGCCGAGATCAGCTACTTCGACCGCGCTTACGAGGAGCGCGACGCCGAGGGCCGATTGACCTACGCGGAATACCACCGCACGTTCGGCGACTGGGTCCGCGCCCTCCGTACAGCGGGACTGCCGCTTGTCGACGTCACCGAGCCAACCTGGCCGCCCACCCTCACAGAAACCTGGGGGCAGTGGTCACCGGAGCGCGGCGCGCTCTTCCCGGGCACAGCCATCTTCGCTACCCAGGCGGTCTAAGCTTCACTTCCCACACTCTCAGCTTCTCCCCGAACCCAACACCCCCATATAGGGGCAATTGGACCGCTCCTTGAAGTGAGATGACCATTTACCGCTTTTCCGAGAAAATCGACCTATACACAGCCAACCTGCAGGTCAAGATATTTCCACATCGTGAGACTCGTCATAAAATATAAATGCTTCTTCATACCTGAGTTTCACGTAAGGCGAACCCGGCAATTCGCTCACAACATGTTAAACTCGCTCTTGGTTTTCGAAGCTCGCCCCTCTGGTAAGGGAAGACCACTGAGGCGGGAAAAACATCGAAAACCCTTCCCCGCTCACAGGGGGTTTAAGTGAAAAGGGAAGCACAGCGTGGTGGAGGGGGTTCGCCACGCGATCGGGGGGAAGGGGGATGCAGCATTCCCCGGAATGCTGCGCGAGAGGCGGGCACGAGATTAACGGCCCTGGTGCCCGCCTCCTCGTCCCTCAGCGGCGGCTCTGCCCGCAGCTGAGCGCGAAAGGCGCGGGGTGAACTGCACGGAGACGGCTCACCCCGCGATTTTCCGTGTGTTTCCGCGATTTTCCGTGCGTTTAGTGCGCCGCCTCGTTCCAGTTCGTGCCCGTGCCGGCGGAAACCTCGAGCGGCACCAGCAGCGAGATCGCCCTATCCATTTCTCGCTCGACGATCCCGCGCACCTCGTCGAGCTCACCCGCAGCAACCTCGACGACAAGTTCGTCGTGCACCTGGAGCAGCACCCGCGACTGATAGCCCGCGAGCGCCCTGTCGACGCGGACCATCGCAACCTTAATGATGTCCGCAGCCGTCCCCTGGATCGGCGCGTTGAGCGCCGCGCGCTCCGCGTTCTCGCGCGCGACCCGGTTATCACTGTTCAGCTCAGGCAGGTAGCGGCGGCGGCCGAACAGGGTTGAGGTGTAGCCGTCGCGCCGCGCCTGCTCGACCACCTCATCCAGGTAGCGCTTCACGCCGCCGAAGCGCTCGAAGTAGCTCTCCATGATCTGCTTCGCTTCGCCCGCTGAGATGCCCAGCTGGTTCGACAGCCCGTAGGCCGACAGCCCGTACACCAGGCCGTAGCTCATCGCCTTCACGCGACGGCGCAACTCGGGCGTGACCTGGTCGATCGGCACGTCGAAGACGCGCGAGCCCACGAAGTTGTGGAGGTCCTCCCCCGCCTTGTACGCCTCGATGAGGCCCTCGTCGCGCGACAGGTGCGCCATCACGCGCATCTCAATCTGCGAGTAGTCGGCCGTCAGCAGGCATTCGTAGCCCTCGCCGACCCTGAAGGCGGAGCGGATTTCGCGGCCCGCGTCTGTCCGCACCGGGATGTTTTGCAGGTTCGGGTCCGCGGAGCTGAGCCTGCCTGTCGACGCCACCGTCTGCTTGAACGTCGTGTGGATCCGGCCGTCGTCGCCGACCGCCTTGATGAGGCCCTCGATGGTGGACTTCATCTTTTGGTACTCGCGGTGCAGCAGCAGGTAGTCAAGGAACTCGTGCGGGTGCTTCTCCGCCAGCGCCTCGATTTCCGACGCCGCCGTCGAGTACCCCGTCTTCGTCTTCTTCGTCTTCGGCAGCTCGAGCTTGTCAAAGAGCACCACGGAGAGCTGCTTCGGGCTGGACAGGTTGAGCTCGGGCTCGTCGACAAGCTCGCGCGCCTTCTCCTCCACCTGGGTGACCTTGTCGGCGAAGTCCTTACGCTGCGCCTCGAGCACGTCGCGGTCTACGGCGATGCCGGTGTGCTCCATCTCGGCGAGGATTGGCACCAGAGGGAGTTCCAGGTCCGCGTAGAGCTCGTACTCCGCGATGTCGCGCAGCTGCGTGGTGAGTTCCTCGGCGAGCTCGAGGACGGCCGCGGCGGCGTCGATAAGCGAGGTGTCCTCGAGCAGACTCAACTGGTCCCCACCCACGGTGAGCTGGCGCTGCAGGTGACGCTGGTAGACGTCCTCGAGGCCGTACGTGCGCTGGCCGGGCCGCAGCAGGTAGGCCGCGATCGCCGTGTCGTGCGCGATCCCGCGCAGCTCGATCTCGCGCCCGCGCAGCATGTGGTACGCGCCCTTCGCGTCGTGGAGGTACTTCGGGTCCTCCGACTCCAGCCAGGCTTTGAGCGCCGCGTCCTCGGCCGGGGAAAGCTCGGCAGTGTCTCGCTGGATGCCGTGCCTTTGCTTATCGACGATCCCCAGCCCCGTCACATCACCACCCGCCGGCACCGCGGAACCAGCCAGGTACACGGCGAGCCCCTCCCCGCGGCGGGCCTCGAGCCAGGAGTCCAGCGGCTCGTCCGCAATCTCGACATCCGCGAGCTCCACCGGCGCCTGTTGCTCGGCCGCATCGCCCTCGGTCGGCACGGCCTTGAGCACACGCTCGCGCAGGTTGGCACCGAACTCCAGGTCATCGAACGCCTTGGCAACCTCCCCCACGTCCGCGGTTGTCAGCGCCAGCTCGTCCGGGCCGACCGGCAGCTCGACGTCCGTGACCATTTGGGTGAGCTCGCGGTTGAGCTGCACCTGCTCGATGCGTTCGCGGAAGTTGTTCCCCGCCACGCCCTTGATCTCGTCGGCGTGGGCGATGAGCTCCGCGAGCGAGCCATACTTCACGATCCACTTCGTCGCGGTCTTCTCGCCCACCTTCGGCACGCTCGGCAGGTTGTCCGACGGGTCTCCACGCAGCGCCGCGTAGTCCGGGTACTGCTCAGGCGTGAGGCCGTACTTCTTCTCCACCTCTTCCGGGGTGAAGCGGGTGAGCGTGGAGACGCCGCGGGTTGGGTAGAGCACGGTCGTGTGGGCGTCGACAAGCTGCAAATAGTCGCGGTCACCGGTGACGATGACGATTTCGTAGTCGCCGCGCGCCTGGGTGACCAGCGTGGCGACGATGTCGTCGGCCTCGAAGTTCTCCTTCGACAGCGTGACAATCCCCAGAGTGTGCAGCACGTCCTCGATGATCGGGACCTGGCCCTTGAACTCCGGCGGCGCCGACTCGCGCTGCGCCTTGTACTCCGGGAAGCGCTCCGTGCGGAACGTCTTGCGGCCGACGTCAAAGGCGACCGCGACGTGCGTCGGGGCCTCGTCGGCGAGGATGTTGGCAAACATGGAGAGGAAGCCGTACACCGCGTTCGTGTGCTGCCCGCCCGTGGTGGAGAAGTTCTCCGCCGGCAGGGCGTAGAAGGCGCGGAAGGCCATGGAGTGGCCGTCGATGAGCAGGAGGCGTTTTTGATCAGTCACGGTGCACCAGTCTAGCGACCGCCCACGCCACGCAATTTCCAGATCCTCGCGCACATCCGCTACACTTTTCCGCGAGCCCCAGTAGCCCAATTGGCAGAGGCAACGGATTCAAAACCCGTCCAGTGTGAGTTCGAGTCTCACCTGGGGCACGCTGTGAAGTGGGGGTTTCGGAAAACTTTTCGAAAGAGTTCGGAAAACTTTTTCCGGAACCCCCTTTTCTCTTATCTTGGCGACGAAGAGTCTTTTTATGTGGCCTTTTCTCCCCTCATCAATGCCAAAACGCTCCAAAACTGACACCGATTCGTCAATTCCGGAGCGTTTTTCATTATTCGGACACGACTTCTAGGCCGCGGCCCTCCAGAACTCTTTTCTGGCGGCTTGCGGCCTGCGATTTTACGCAGCAACTGGCGGAGCGTTCGGGAACGTACCGGCAATTGACCTCTCACTCCTCTTGCGGTCGAGGTCGTCGCGACGGCCGCGCGGTGTCGGGTCATTGTCGGTGCTGCCCTCGTCAAACCAAGACGAGTCGGAGGCCAGCAACAGCACGTTTACGGCGACACAGGAAATCGCGGTCGCCAACAGCTGACCAGCCCAGCCTCGCATCAGACGCACGGTCGAGTCCCCGATGCCAATGCCTCGCGAGTTCTTCAACTTGTCGTTGCGCGACTCAATGGTGTTGCGCTGTCCGTACACGGCCTGCCACTCCGGCGTACCGTACGCCGGCCCCTGCTGCAACCAACGGGCACCGTCCTCGACGCTGTTCTTGATGGTCACCGAGGCCTGTCGGCAAATCGCGGGTGGTGCAGCAGAAAAACCGGACACGTCAGAAATAGTCAGCTCAATCCGCTGCTTAGCAGTAGGCTTCTCATCCCCTCGTGGCACTAAGGCACAAGCAAGGGCCGATCCAGGAGCCTTGACCGGGCACCGGAAACGGCGGTCACCGGCACTGTTCTTGGTGCCTTTTGTGGCGAGCGCGAATCGCTTCCTCCCCTCCAGTCGGACCATGTACGTCTCGTAGTCGATCTGCCCCGCCTCGTACTGCGAGTGCGGGTCGATCAGCCCAGGGAAAGACTGAATTCCCGGTGAATAGAGACCTCCGTCAATGACCACCACGCCGGACGGCAAAACGGTTTGCAGTCCACGCTCCTTATCCTTGTAGTCGAACACGAGGTCATAGCCTTGTTCGCGCAGCGGAATGTGCATGCCCTCGGGCTTTTGCGCTGGGTACAAACGGTCGAAGAGCATGAAACCGCGGGGTAATTCCGGCCTCTCAGTGACATTCTGAAGCGCTTCCCACAACCGCTCCGTCGGGTTGACACCCGGACGGTGGAAGCCCATGCCAATAATCAACCCCGGGTTGCCACCCCGCTCCGCAAACCCCGGCCCGGTCATCGCAGCGAGAGTCGCCTCGAAACCCCACGCGTAGGTGCCACCCTTCACGTCCGGTCGCTCGCCGTCATGGTCGCCGGTCTCCTTGTGGTGCCAGCCGGCCACAGGAGTCGAGGCCATGAGCGCGCTCTCTGGCACGGAGCCGTTCTTGAGCCTCTTCTTGCTCGGGTTACCTCGCTTCGAGACCTGGAGAGAGGTGCCGTCAATGGCGACCGTGCCGTCCCACTCAGCGAAGACTTCCGGGGACATAAGTTCGATGCTGGCCCAGATGAGTCGGGTCGTGAACTCTGTTCCGCGAGCGCGGCGTGCCTCACGGAAGGCAGCGGTCTCATCGTCATCTTCGACGTCGAGTTCCCCGCCCGGGACTAGGTCGAGCCACTCGCCGACGGTGTAGCGCTCTCGCAGTCGGATCTCCGGGTACGGCTCCATGGTCTCGCGGGTCACCCAGAGCGTGTACCAGACGCGGTCAGCCCAACGCTTTCGCACCTTACGGCGCTCGCGCTTGTCCTTTACGTCGAACTCCTCCTCTTCCAAGCCGAGCAGGTCCCAGATTGCAGGCGTAAGACCGAATGCGATAGTGCGGCCCATGTCCTGGAAGTGCTGCGCTTGGCGTTGGATAGCCAGCAGAAGCCAGAGCGTCAACGCCGCGTGGATCGACACCTTAAGGCGCCGCCCACCGCGGTTCGTAATGAGCCCGTCCTCGACGCGCCACTGCTCCACGAGGCCTACAACACCGGAGCGATCCACAATGTCCCAGGCCAACTTCACCGTGGAGTAAACTTCGCGCCTTTGCTCTATATACAGCCAGTCGCGGTCTTTCGCCTTCTCCTCGCGCGCTTCGAGCTCCGTCTCGGACGGGGCGACTAGAGCCTCGTCCCAGGCCTTCTTCCGCTTCTTCGACGGCGCCGTCGCCTCGGCCTTCGCCCAGTGCTGGCGCACCTGCTCGTACCAGTCGCTGGCAATGTGCTGGGACATTGTGGTTCACCTCCTCTCGCGGGTGTTTTTGGCAATGAAAAACTCGTCCTGGGTGCTCACCAGGGGTTTTGTGGACTAATGGATAGTTGGTTCTGGGACGCTTACGCCCCGCCTCGGATCACGGTGAGGGAAGCCCGATTCGTCTCTCGGCTCGGACCTCCGTGCAGCAGCGACCTTGCTTCTCGCGCTGTTGTCTGAGCCTCGTTGACCAGGAACTTCCGGTAATGCTGCAAGTCGCTCAAGCCCGCGGCTTCAATCACCGCGGACTCCGGAACGCCCCGGCGGACTTGGGTGACAATCCAGGTCGTGCGGGCGCGTGCCATATCCACAGACAGCGACGGGCGGTGCGACCTTTTGAGGAACAAGGCGACAGTGCCGGCACCTTCGGTCGTTCGTTCCGGGCGGAACAGCCAAGCCTCGCCGCTTGTCGAGCGCTCTACGGCCTCTCGAATCGGCTGCGCCCATTCGTGGTCTACGGGTACAAAACGCTTGCTTGCCCCGCGGTAGCCCGACGGGCACACCACCGTCCCGAGGTCATCCGTCTCGACATCCGCAGCGGTAAGCGTTGCGACCTCTCCGGAGCGCAGACCCGCGCCGAGGGTCAACGCCAGGAGCAGGTTCGCTTGCTGACGGCGCCGAACGGTCGCCTCGCCGTCCGCCCAATGCCGAAGGCGCGTCACCTCTTCCGGCGAATACGGCGCGGATTTCTTATCGGTGCCGTACTGAGGTCTTTCTCTCGGCGTGTCGTAGTGCCGGTGAGCGGCCTGGCCGACAACGCGAAGCAATGACCTGGTCGTGCCTTGGACGTGGGTGCTGTACCCAGACTGGTCTACGTAAGCGTTGACTGTGGCTTCGGTAAACACGGTCTCGACCGAGACTTCCCGTCCTGTCATCGAAACGTAGTCCGCGAGTCGGGCGACGGTGCGCAAGGCAGCACGAACTTTGTCCGCGCTCCAGTTATCCGTCACGGCAGCCGAAACGGCGTCCGTAACGAAGTCTCGGACCGCGTCCCAGCGGGGCTTCGGCAGGACCGTTGGGGTGTAACCGGCAATGACCTCATGTGGTGTGGTGGGCATGGCGATTCTTCCTTGTCCGCACACGCCGTATGTGGTGGTGGCGTGGGCTATCTCCTTGGTGGGATGAGATAGCCCCAGCCTGGGACGACACCGATAGGTCGTCAAGGTCCGAAAACGGCGCTTGAGCCGTTTTGACCCGTCCCACCCTGACAGCACCATTAGCGAAGATACCGCACTTGAAGTGTACGTTTGCGTCATGTTGCACCCCCGTCGATAACTTCAAAACGAGTATTTTCTGTACTTTTTTGTTCACCCGTCCGGGGGTGAACATCTAGGTCTTGTGCCGCCTTCGGCCCTCCGAAACCGGCTCTTGAGCCGTCCCCGCCCCAGTGGCCCACCGCCCCGGCGCTCGACGCTAGACCAGGCCAGTTGACGTACGGGTCGGTCAGCGCCTCGACATGGTCCTCGACAGTGTCGGTTCGTTCGGGGTTCACTCGTACAAGGCGTTCGAACTCTCCGATATGCGTCGTGCCAATAGCGGCGACAGCCACCTCTCGTGGCACCGCGCGGATAACATGCACCGCCCACGTCGCGCGGAGCCGGCGAAGCGAGACCGTGAATTTTCTTCCGCGGTTAAGTTCTTTCTTGACCAGGTCATTGATGTCCCCGTACGGCAGCAGCCGCTCGCCTGGGTCTTTCGACTCGGCCACCGCGGCGAGCCCCGGTCCGAAAGCCGACGCGACGGGAATCTCCGGGGCGTAACCAGCGCCTCGAAGTCGCTCGACATTTACCCGCACCACCCCGTCACGCACCGTCACGTCGCCGGCGAGGATGGTCTCCATGCCGTCGCAGATTCCCGCACCGAGGCCAAGGGCGAGCACTGTGAAGGCCTGCTCGCGCTTCGTCGCTGTAGTCTGCGACTGCACCCAATGGCGGAGCGCGTCGAAGTCGTTTGTCTCGTACGGCTTAGCCTGTTCTTTCGGTTCACGCTGGCGCAGGCTTAACGTCTCGCCGGTGAGTGTCATGGTGACCTTGTTGAGGTACGACCGAAGCACCGCGGTGTCCCGGTGTGTTCGTTCTAGGTCGTTCATTGCCGCGCGGCAAATGTCCGTATCGAGCACCGTTTCGCGGGTCACCGGCCGGCCGACGCGGTGGCAGTACTCGGCGACATGGGTGAGCGCCCTGAGATACTTCGAGACCTCGCTGTGGCGGGTCTGCCGCAGATGGAATCGCTCGGCACCGCCCTTTTCGAACGCCTCTAGGGCGGTTTCTCTCACTACTGCCGCTACCGTTGCCCAAGTGGTGTCGCTGACAAACTTGGGCGTATATCCGACGACGCGGTGCTCGACATACTCGCGTTCTTGCAGGGTTAGCGACATGGGCTGACCCCCTTACGGGACAGTGCAGTACCCCCGCAACGGCCACCGCTGCGGAGACCGCCTCGGCCGCCGGTACGGTGAAGACCATGTCCACCTACCCGCCGCCGCGCGAGGCCTACCCCGAGTGGCCCGATGTCGAGACTGAGGCGCTGCCGCCCGTCTACGCCAAGGCAATGAGCATGCGTGAGTCGCTCGTCCGCGAGATTGAGCGGTATATCGAACGGGGGTGGGCAGCGTCGCAGAAAGACTTCGCTGAGCGGGCCGGCATTGGAGAGACAGTCCTTCGTCGCTGGATTTCCGGCGAGCGGTGGCCGGCACTTCACACCGTCGCGGCGGCCGAGGCGATGCTCGAAACGAGTCTCTGGCCGCACCAAGTCTCCCGCAAGCCTCACCTGCGGTCGAAGGGCGGGTACGACTACCCCTAGCAGCGCGTTCGATGTTCCCGGCGCTACGGTGGTGACATGGTGAGACCGAAGCCCAGCAGTCCCGCGAGCTTGTACCCCGGCTGGCCCGACAGCCTCGACGTGACCGCGCCCGAGCACAAGATGATCCAGGCCATGGTTATTAACCTCAGGCGTGAACGAAACCGCTACCGAAGCGTCAAAGGGGTCGCGGAGCAGTCCGGCGTCGCCGCCTCGACTATCTCGGACATCCTCAATGGCAACACTTGGCCGTCGCTGGAGACCGTGGCCAGGCTCGAAGTCGGACTCGGTGTGCGTCTTTGGCCGGGGGTAAAGACCACCCGCGGAAATACGTAGTTCGTTTTGCATACCTCCACCGTGTCGCGGGAAGAGGCAAACACCAGCAGAAAATAGTGGGGGTAATTCACTACGCCGTAATGAGACGACAAGTCGTCTCGAAACGGTGAGACGAAATAATCCGGTACGCCGTACATAAGTTTTGTGTAGCCATGAATGCACTTGCGCTGCTCAGTCCGTCTTCCTCAGTACGGATTGTGGTACTGGTGGCATGTATTGATTCCCGAAACCCAGATTCCTATGGGTCCACCGATGTCCCAGGTAACGTGAACAGAACAATCTTGAGTTTGGAGGAAGAAAATGAACCGCGAACTGGTTTTCATCGTCTACGTCAGCGACATCCAGAAATCGGTTGACTTCTACAGGGCTTTGCTCGAAATCGAAACGACTTTTGAAACACCGCGTTACGTCACTTTCGGGTTAGCGGAAGGTGTTGCCCTGGCCTTGTGGACTGGAGAGTCATCAACTCTGGTGGGCGAACCAGTACGTACTTCGGAAGTTTGTCTGAATGTCACGGCAGAGCAGGTGCAGGAAACTTACGACGCCTGGGTGGCGAAGGGTGTTCGCATCATCGAAGAGCCGCACGAGGACGTATTTGGCACGACTTTCGTCGTTGCTGACCCTGACGGGAATCGCGTTCGGGTCGCGCCAATCGACTAATCATTCATAAGCCAGGTGCGCCTAGAGGTCCACGAGAAGACCGTTACTTGTAGTCGTACCCGTGTTTCTCGTACACGGCCTCCGCGCTTACCGCCTCGGCCACCGCCGCGCGAACCGCTTCGGACTTCAAGTCGAGCACCTTCAGCGACTCGGTGTCCGCACCGGAGACCGACTCGATACGCACGAAACGGTCCCCGTACTGCTCGGCGTAGCGGGCAAGGCCGCGCAGTTTGCCTAAAGCGTCACCGAGGTACGCACCGTGCGGGTCCACAATGGAGGCGCGCATACTACCTTCGCCGTCGCGGAGGAAGAACACGAAGTCCGGCTGTACCGACCGCCACACGGGCTTGCTCACCTTCGAAGCCGACGCTGACCCGAAGCGGCTGACGAAGCACGAGCGTCTCAACCTTGTGCCTTCTCGGCAGTTTGATTTGCAAGAGCTGCTCGCGCCAGACGCGCCTTCCGAGGACATCGCGCGAGTCAAGAAGGACACGCTGTTCACCGAAGGCACTTGGGAAATCTGGGACCCTACCGGCACTGAGCTGCTTGGCCGCGCTAAGTCGTATGAGACGGGCAAGCACATTGTGCTCCGGCTGCGAGGCGAGGGGTTGAATGCCGTCCTCACCAAAACCACCCGCACGTTCCATACCGTCTAGCAGACCCTACTTCTCAACCCGCCTGGCCTGAGGCAAGCACCTTGGCCGGGCGGGTTTCGCGTTCGAGGTAGTCGTGCGACAGCGTCTATCCATTGACTCCGAACGGGCAGAGGCCACTCAAACCGCCACACGACACGAGAGCCGCTGCGGGGTGCGCGGCGACAGACAGACAGCCAGTCATGGCGCCAGGACTGTCTCGGTTGGCAAATCTGGGTTGAAACCGTGTGTCAGCCGGCCGGAGACATGAAGCAGTAGCCGTTTCGGTTTCCGCTGCGTGGGGGCTACTTTCGGGTGCAGGCTAGGATGAATTTGGAACTAAACAGAGAAAGTCGTGGAACTAAGTCTGGAACTAGGCCGCATCTGTAGTGGTCACGGAGTTTTCCGAAACCCCCGTTGTCTCGAAACATCGCTGTCGGTGGTGGGTCGAGACTTCGTTATTTTCCCTGATCGCGAGACTAAGCAGCTGAGGCAGTGAACTTCCGGACCAGGATCCGGGACCCGCGCACTCGCGAGGTGAGGCCGCGTTGACTGCGCCTTTCCCAAGCATCCAAAGGGCTAACCCGATGAAGATCGAGCCGGTACCCATGTCAACGAAGTGACCATACCGGGCCAGCAATCGAGAAAAGTCATCCACCGACAGCGCAAACCCGGCTGACATCACAAAGCCTACGGCCACGAGGGCGAGAGGATGACCACAATCCATTCCGATCTGCGCGACATCGGGCCCAGGTACTGCTACTGCAGCTGCGAACACGCCGATTAACGCGAGAAAAACGCAGAATGTCGTCACACGATCACTGCAAAGCCATGAGCGCGACCAGGAGCAGGAACAAGTTGTTGACAAGGTGCAAAATCAGCCCAGCCCACAGGGATTTGTGGCGTCTTGTCACCAGTGCGCAGCCCAAGCCGAACAGTGTCGCGTAGAGGATCACCGATGGGAAGACGTGAGCAAGACCGAAAGTCAAGGAGCTCAGCAGCACACTCAGGACTGCGGGCTCTACGGTGTCGAAATAGCTCATGAGCAGGCGCCTGAAGACGAGCTCTTCGAAGAAGGGGCCGAGAAGCACCTAGGTCGCAAGCGCGAGGAGTATGCCCAGGCCGTCCTCGAGTGGCGGATTTGAAGTCTCATTGTCCAACCCGAGTAAAGATCCGAAGAAGCCAGCGCCAATGGATGCGAGCAACATGATGCACGGCACTTCCCACATCAGATGCCTACCGTCGCCGCGCAGAGGATGAAATCCCAGCGCAATCCCTCGACGCTTCATATACAGAACGAGCGCCGCTGTCGCGAGTGCAATGCTCAATCCAACAGCGACAGGAAATAGGGCCAGAAGTCGGTTGTCTCCAACACCCAATTCACGCAATGCAAGCAGCACTCCGAGCGGGACAGCGACCAACGCAGCCGTCAACAAGAGACCGATGAGTGCGTCTCGCAGTTGAATGTTTTGCCCAGTGCTGTCAATGATCCTAGTCGAACCTCCTGGGCTGCTTCCGATATTGCCAGTCATTCCACTGCAGATACTTGGCTGGACTCAAAGACAGCTCCAAGAACACCGCGCTTTGGCTGCGCCGCATCAACAGGCCCTGTGTCACACTGTAGCTCTGTGAAGGTATTTCCCATCAACGACGGCAATTGGATGACACCGCATAGCGCCGGGGACACCCATCTTCTCCAGCCGACCTATTACGTGTTCTTTTGGGCCAGCGATGCGGACTGGGAAGACGTGCACATCCGTGAGGGTTTCAAGCTCATTGGCGCCAAGGATGTCGTAGAGGCGATCAGCTGGGAGCAGCAGCATGCGAACGGCCGCATGGCAGCGACGTTGCTTCCTGTGTCTCAAAAGATGGATACCGGCAGACACTACCGTGAGCTCTACCTTGTGCACGGAACGTATCCGCAGGAGTCTGAGCGCCCAAGCGAACCCGATTTCGCTTGGGAGATGTTCACGCCAGACCCCGAACCCGAATCCAACTAAACACGCCGCGTGGCAGCACGGGCGCTACGCGGCGTGTGCTCCGCTGCGCGAGCCGAACGCGTCCCACGTCAACCAGCGCCAGGCCTTTTCTAAAGGGCCCTGCCCGAATGCCCGCAACCAGACGGTGCTGATCACCGCTTGCGCAATGAGCATCACGATCACGACCAGCCAGGCCGTGACAAAGTCGGCGTCGCTCGCGTTGTCCTGCGCTGGAGGAATGCCCAGCAGCGGCCGAGCGGCGAGGATGATGAAGGTCGCGCCGATGTAGTTCGTCAGCGCCATGCGGCCAAGGGGCGCGAATACGGCTGCGAGTGCGTCACGCAGCGGGGTTCGAAGCATTACCAGTACGAGCGCTACCCATGTCGCAGCGAGAATGAAACCCGCGACAGAAGAAAGCGGGGTGAACCCTGCGCGAGCACGATCCTGGTATTGGAGGAACCCGGTGACCAAGGTCAGGGGTACCAACAGCAGGAGTGCGAGCGCGGCGGGCCGGGGGTTGATATCCAAGCGTTGCGGTAGGCCCCATTCGGCGGCTGCGAACCCGAGCAGCAGCAGCCCCGGAATGAGCAGCGTCCCGCCGAAGTAGACGCCGATGAGTGTGAGTATGACACCGAGCACTGTCGCGATTGGTCGCCTTCTCGTCTCGGGGAGGAATGTCAGCGGCAGCAGGAAGATCAAGCTAGAGAATGCGTAGTGCATCAGTGCCTCGCCCGGGTGCACCAGCGCGTGCAGGAATCCAAGGATGAGCAGTGGGATGAGTCGGCGCAGCAGCACGACCCACTCGCGGCGCTGCCTACGCCGTGCAGAACGCACGATCATTGCGAACCCGATGCCGAAGAGGAAGGTGAATACCGGGAAGAAGCGCTCATGCGCGAGGAGGTTGCGCAATGTCCACGCGATGGAGTCTTGCGTTGATGCGGGAAACATCATCCACAATTGGGTGATGTTGACAAAGGCGATGCCACATAAAGCGATGCCACGGATGACATCGAGTGAGAGCAGTCGTTCCTGTGCAGGCGTGGCGGTGGTGATAGTCAACGGAGGCATAAGCTGCGTGGTCCTTTCTTGAGGGTGTCCGATTCTTTGTGTGCGGGGGTTTGGTTTACAGGTAGTCCGCGAATCGGTCGGGATATGCCACGGCTAGTTGGTTGATGGCTTGTTTCCACCCGGTAGCTTTCGCTCCTTCAATATAGCCGTTGCATTCGATGTCGCGTTT
The DNA here is from genome assembly GCF_946902955.1 of Corynebacterium sp. Marseille-P8863. Lineage (NCBI taxonomy): Bacteria > Bacillati > Actinomycetota > Actinomycetes > Mycobacteriales > Corynebacteriaceae > Corynebacterium > Corynebacterium sp. Marseille-P8863. The sequence continues at coordinate 57,396 of NZ_CAMPQC010000018.1, forward strand.
TGCTTTCTTCGCTCGCTGGGCAGCGCGCTTGTCCTCGATGTTGCAGATCATCAGCCACAGCGTTTTCAGCGCCGCAGTATCGTTCGGGAACTGCCCGCGGTTACGGGTAGCTTTACGCAATTCAGCGTTGAGCGATTCGATCGAATTAGTGGTGTAGAGCACCCTGCGTGCCGCAGGCGGGAACTGCAGAAACGGCACGAACCGCTCCCAGGCGTCGCGCCAGACTTTGACCGATTGCGGGTAGCGGCGACCTAGCTCAGAGGCTTCGAACGCGTCCAAGGCGGCACGGGCGGTGTCCTCGTTGGCGGCCGTGTAGACCTCACGTAGCGCACGGGAGACACCTTTGCGGTCCTGATAGGACACCCACCGGTTCGCAGCTCGAATCAGGTGCACGATGCAGGTCTGCACCATGGAATTCGGCCAGGTTGCCTCTACTGCTTCCGGCAGGCCTTTGAGCCCGTCGCAGCAC
>NZ_CAMPQC010000019.1:0-51721 GCF_946902955.1 Corynebacterium sp. Marseille-P8863
CGATCGTTTTCCTGACCGCCATCTCACCAGCTCAACCCCCTTGCGGAGTCTGTCTGGCGGGGCGCTGTCGGTCTCGCTGACTCACATAAAGTTACACACACCCAAACACCAACACAAATCCCCAGCGCACGGGCTGTGTTGGGGTGAACGTAACGTTACTTACTGCTTCACTTTGCGCGGCCGCTTCGGATCAAGCCGCCCAGTAAGCATGAGCGCGAAGACCACCGCAGCCGAAAGCAGGCACACGCCGCAGAACACGAGCACCACCACAACTTCACCGGTGCCGACTTCGGTGTTGTTGCCGGATACGTCCATGATGTCGCGGGTGGCAGACCACGCCATGACGCCGATGAAGAAGCCCGAGGACGTGATCCAGACTTGCAGCACCTTTGCCAGCAGGAGCACGCCGAGGCCGATGGTTCCTTGGAGGAGGAGTGGGGTGAGGGGCACGGAGGCGTCGATAAGCAATGCGACGAGGATCGCGGACCCGGTGACCAGTAGGGATGCGACCGACGCGACGCCGACCGTTGTCGCGGCCCAGAACTTGCGGGTTGTGCCGAACGATTGCGCAACCGCCGCCGTCGGCATGCCGCCTCCGACGCCCCAGAGCCAGTAGAAGAGCAACGCGCCGGAGGGCAGCATTCCGGTGACCCAGCTACTCGCGGACCGGGCGCACACCGCGTAAAGGATGCCCGTGATCAGGCCGACGGGCGCCGCCCACACGCACATGCGGCGCCAGAAGACCTCGAAAGCGAAGTTGCCGCGCCGCCGCGCCAAGTTGATGCCTCCGGTGCGAGTGAGGTCGGCCGACTCACCCGATGGCAGCGCCGAGACCAGGAACGTCACTGCGGCAAGAACCACCCCAATCGCGCTGGAGATAGTCGCCCGGTGCGGATTGATGAGGCTGAACACGGCAAAGACCACGACCGCAAAGGGCACAACAAGCGTGAGGACCTGCTGGCGGACGCGCGCGCGGTTCATGCCTAGCGCCTTGAAGGCGCTGGGTTCGGGGATGGCGATCCACGACAGCGTCATCACGCACATGAAACTGCCGAAGAGAATCATCCATTGCGCCCCATCCATGGCGAAGAGCACGAAGAGCGGCAGCGATGCGGCACCGAGGAAGCGCATCCACGGCCCCGCCTTGAACTGGTGCCAGAGGAACCTGCGGTCGAGGTGCGTCATTGCGCTCATGCCTGCACCTCCAGGATCGCCTCGAGCACGTCGCCGAGGTCCGCGGCCTGGCCGCGTAAGCCCAGTTCAGCGGCGGTTGGGGCGGGGAGGATGGCGCGGGCAGCGGAGGCGTGGCGTCGGTAAGCGATGGCCCCGGCGGGCTCGTCGAAGTCGCCGGTGGCGATGACGTAGCCGTCGGCGTCCTCAGCGAGCAGATGCTTATCGACGCTCCCCTGCCGCCCCAGCACGAGCGCCGAATCCAGGATCTTGGCGGCGTCCTCGATGTGGTGAGTCGCCATCATGAAGCAACGCTGGGACTCGGCGAGCTCGAGGAGGTGGCGGTAGAAGACGGAGGTGTTGTGGACGTCGAGGCCGACGTAGGGTTCGTCGAGAAGCGTGAGCTCGGCGCCGGACGCGAGGCCGACCACGATGCCGATCATCGCGCGCTGGCCACGGGAGCACTTGCTGTAGATGGTGGGCGCGTGCTCGTCGAGGGCGAAGTCGCGCATGAGCGTGTCCGCGAGGTCCTGCGACCAGTGCGGGTAGCGCTTCGCCGCGGCGGCGACGATGTCCGCCAGCGACCACGAGGCGGGGTACGCAGTGTCGACGCCGGTAAAACAGACGCGGTCCATCACGCTTGCGTTATCGAAGGGCTGCTCACCGAAGACGGTGAGCTCCCCGCTGGTCGGCTTGAGCTGGCCAGCGATCATGGCGAGCAAGGTGGACTTGCCCACGCCGTTGCGGCCGAGCAGGGCGTGGATGCCGGAGCCGGGGAGCTCGAAGGTGATGTCGGTGAGGACCGGCTGCTTCCGGAACTGTTTTTCCAGGTGCGTTGCGGTGATCATTGGTACATTCCTCTACTTTCTGCGACGCGGTCGATGAGGGTGTGCAAGGTGGCGCGGTCGTAACCGAGGCGGACGGCCTCGTCGATTGCGGGGGCAAGGTATTCGCCCGCGTAGCGCTCGCGGCGCGACTGCACGGCCCGCTCGCGCGCGTCGGGGGTGACGAACATGCCAAGCCCGCGGCGCTTTTCCAGGATCCCGTCGTCGACGAGGATTCCCAGACCTTTGCGGGCGGTGGCGGGGTTGATCTCGTGGAAGGCGGCAAGCTCGTTGGTAGAGGGGGCACGCTGGCCGGGCTCCAAAGAGCCGTCAACGACGAGGTCCTCCACGAAGCGCGCTACCTGCACGAAGAGGGGATCTGATTCAGCGTTCATGGCATGGGTCCTGCGGTTCCTTCCCTGCCCCGTGGCGTCGAAAAGCTGCCCTGGTGCGTTGGTTGGTTACTTGAGTAACTAACACGGTAACTGCGGAACATTGGGCCGTCAAGGATCGTTGAAAGGGGTGGACCCAGCAGGCCAATTCAGGCACACTGGGGAAGTAAATAGCACTTAGCAACGAAAAGAATCGGAATTTAGGAGCCATGCTTGAACGCACATTGGTGTTCGTCGACACGTCTTACCTGCTCGCGAGCTTTTACAACTCGTGGGAAATCGGCGCACGATCCCAGTTAGAAATTGACCTGCCCGAGGTCGTGGCAACCCTCGGCACCATGATCAGCCAGCAACTCAACCAGCCCATCCACCGCCAGCTCTGGTACGACGGCATCCCGGATTCGGGCCCGCACCGCTACCAGCGCGCGCTGCGGACCTGCGACGGCGTGCAGCTGCGCACCGGCCAACTCATCGAGTGGGGCGACCGTCGCACGCAGAAGGGCGTGGACACCCGCTTGGTGGCGGACCTGGTCGCGCATGCCATGCGCGGGCAGTTCACCGACTTTGTCCTGGTCTCCGGCGACGCGGACATGATCCCCGGCGTCGAGGAGGCGACCGTCAACGGTATGCGCGTGCACCTCTACGGGTTCGGCTGGGACTCCATGTCCTCCGCCCTGCGCCACGCGTGCGATACGACGACGATCCTGGACCCCCGCGAGGACTTCGCCGACGCCATGCAGCTGCAGGTCCTCGAAGGCCCGCTGCCACCGACGATCCGGGAGCGCCCGCTCGCGGACGCCGAGCCGCTCGACGAGGCGGAGGGGCCGTCCCCCGTCCCGCTCGGCCCGGACCCGCTGGCGCCCGAGGAACCCGAAGAACCGGAGGCGCAGGAGGAGCCGGAGGAACAGGAGGCGGAGCCCGAGGCGCAGCCGGAACCGGAGCCCGACCCGGAGGAAGCGCCGGCACCGAAGCCGAAGCCCGCTCCGAAGCCGTCGATGATGGCGCCCCGGCGCAAGCTACGCTCGCGCTACGTCCCTCTCCCGGAGGAAGTGTGGACCTCCGCAGGCTTCCAGACCCCGTACGACGTGGGCCAGCAGTATGCGTCCTGGTGGTACGAAAACGCCGCCTCCTCGGAGCAGCGCGACAAGGCGCACATGCTCTCCGGAGGCGGCCTCCCGCCCGAAATTGATCGCCCGCTCCTACAGTTCGCGTGCGAGACGCTGCACGAGTACACGCTGAGTGAAACCCAGCGCGTCAATCTCCGCGATGGGTTTCACTCGGGCATTCGCGGCGTGCTGATCAGCATCAGCCGCAACTAGTCGTCCTTGCTGGACTCCCCAGACTCCTCGGACTCCTCAGGAGCTTCCGGGGCCTCCAGCTGCTTGTCGGCGCTCCCGGAGCCCATCGAGGCGCGGATCTCGTCCAGCTTGCTTGCCGCAGCAACGTCCGTGCCAGCGGATTCAATCTCCGCCATGCGGTCGCCCAGCGAGTCCTTGGCCAGCTCCTGCTGGCCGAGCGCGGTGGCGTAGCGCTTCTCAATCTTGTCGCGCACGCCGTCCATGTTGGGCACGTTCTGGTCCGCAGTGAAGTTGTTCATAGAGTCCATCGTCTTGGACGTGGCCTCCTGCATCTTCGCCTGGCCCAGCTGGGATTCGAGCTGCTTCGCCTGCTGCAGCTGCTCCTGCAGGCGCGCCTCGGACTGCTGCTGCTGCGCCTGCGCCTCGCGCGCCGCCTGATCGGCCGACGCGTGGGCCTGCTTCGTCTGCTCCAGGTCCTGCTCCACAGCGACCAGCTGGGACGCGAGCACCTCGGCGGTGTTGTTGAACTCCTGCGCCTTCTGCGCGTCCCCCTCGCCCTGCGCCTTGTCGGCGGCCTGGAGCGCCACGCGGGCCTTCTGCTGCAGGTCCTCCTGCGACTTGATCAGGCGGTCCAGCTTCATCTCCAGCTGGTTGCGGTTACCAATGATGGTGGCCGCCTGCTCGGAGATGTCGCGGTGGTTCTTCTTCGCCTGCTCAATCGCCTGCTGGAGCTGCACTTTGGGGTCAGCGTTTTCGTCGATCTTGGTGTCGAACGACTGCATCAGGTACTTCCAGCCCTTAGAGAACGGGTTTGCCATGTGTCGTGTCCTTCCGTCGTCGCAAAATGGTCGCCGCCCCAGTGTACGCAGGTTTTCGGGCTACTCGCCCTGCTTGCCCTGCTCGGCCAGCATCTTCTCGTACTGCTTGCGGACCTCCTCCATGTCCAATGCCTTGACCTGGCCGATGAGCGATTCAAAGTCGGCCGGCGCCATGTTTCCGGCCTGCTGGTAAAGGGGGATGCCGTCACGGAAGACAATAATGTTTGGAATACCGGTCACGCCGAGCTTGCCAGCAAGCTCTTCCTCTGCCTCGGTGTCCAGCTTGGCAAAGGTGACGTCGGGGTGCTCTTCCGATGCTTTAGCAAAGGTCGGCGCGAAGGCCTTGCACGGACCGCACCATTCCGCCCAAGCGTCGACGAAGACGATGCCGTCTTTCTGGATGAGTTCCTCGAAGTTCTCTTTCGTCACATCGATAGTGCTCATTGCATACTCCTTTACAGGGGTTTGTTAACGTTGCCCTCGGTGCAACAGTAACAAGCGCGACTGCATTCCTTTGCAGTTTCAGCCGATCCGGTAGGGGCGGAAATCATGACGAAGAACTACAACATTTCAGGCCAGTCCAGTGAGGTCGCAGTTGATTCGCTGATCGACGAAGTACGCCTGGTCGAGGGCACTTTCGACGTCACCGTGGAGCCGAACGAGGGCCGCATGACGGTCTCGGGCGAAAACTTCACCGACGCCGACGTCGTGGCTGCGGCAGAGCACGCCGGCTTCACCATTCTTTCGCCAGATACCCCCTAGGGGTATAGTCGCGGGTGTACGTGAACCGCCAACCGAAAGGACAGCATCATGGCAACCCGCGAATTCACTGTTGAAGGCATGACCTGCGGCCACTGCGAGCTCAGTGTGCAGGAGGAGATTAGCGAGATCCCGGGCGTCACCGACGTCAAGGCCGATCACACCACCGGCGCCGTCTCCGTGTCCGGCGAAGGCTTCTCCGCCGAAGACGTGGCCAAGGCCGTCGCCGAGGCCGGCTACACCCTGGAGTAGTCCCGTGACCAGCCACATCGAGCTGGGCGTCACCGGCATGACGTGCACGTCGTGCTCGTCGCGCGTCCAGCGCAAGCTGAACAAGGTCGACGGGGTCACCGCCGCCGTCAACTACTCCACGGAGACGGCGACCGTTGATTTCGACGAGGCCAACACGACGCCGGAGCAGCTTATCGACGTCGTCCGCACCGCCGGCTACGACGCCTTCGTGATGGGGGGCGAGGAAGGCGGAGACGAGGGGGCGTCGATAAGCTCGGTGAGCGACGCCCGCGACGACGAAGCCGAGCGACTCAAGCGAACGACGATCTGGGCGGCGCTGGTGACGGTGCCGGTCATGCTGGTGTCGATGGTGCACGGCCTGCAGTTTCCAAACTGGCAATGGGCCGCGTTCGCCGCGACAACGCTGGTGTATTTCTCCGCCGGCAGCGTGTTCCACCGCGCGGCGCTGATCAACCTGCGCCACGGCGCGACCACTATGGACACCCTCATTACGCTGGGCACGACCGCGGCGTACGTGTGGTCCATCGTGGCGCTGTTTGCGGAGCGCGGCCCGCACGAGATCTACCTCGAATCCGTCTGCGTCGTGATTACGTTCCTGCTGCTCGGCAGGTGGTTTGAGACGCGCGCGAAGGGGCAAAGCTCCGCCGCGCTCCGCGAGCTGCTGAGCATGGGCGCGAAGGACGCGAGCGTGCTGCGCGGCGACAAGGAAGTCCGCGTCCCGATCGCGGAAGTCCAGGTCGGCGACCGTTTTGTTGTGCGCCCCGGTGAGAAGATTGCTACCGATGGGCGCGTGGTGTCGGGGCATTCGGCTATCGACGCCTCCATGCTCACCGGTGAATCCGTCCCCGTCGAAGTGGACGAGGGCGCCAGCGTGACGGGCGCGACGCTCAACACGTCCGGGCGCCTCGTGGTAGAGGCGACGCGCGTGGGGAGCGAGACCACGCTCGCCCAGATGGGCAAGCTGGTCAAGGACGCGCAGTCCGGCAAGGCCCCGGTCGAGCGGCTGGTGGACCGGATCTCGCGCGTGTTCGTCCCCACCATCATCGCCATTTCCGTCGTGGCCCTGGTCGGGCACCTGCTCGTGGGCAACGGCGTGAGCGAGGCGTTCCGCGCTGCGGTCGCCGTCCTCATCATCGCGTGCCCCTGCGCCCTCGGCCTCGCCACCCCCACCGCGATTTTGGTGGGCACCGGGCGCGGCGCGCAGCTGGGCCTCCTGATCAAGGGCCCCGAGATGCTGGAATCCACACGCCAGGTGGACACGGTGGTGATGGACAAGACCGGCACCGTGACCAGCGGCGAGATGGCGGTCGTGGACGTCACCGGCCGCGACGACGCGCTGCGCCTCGCCGCAGCCGTGGAGGCCGGGTCCGAGCACCCCATCGCCCGCGCGATCGTCAAGGCCGCGGGCGACGACGTCCCGGAAGCGTCCGAGTTTACCAATGAGCCGGGCCGAGGGGCGTCCGCCACCGTGGAGGGCCACAGCGTGCGCGTGGGCCGGCCCAGCGCGGAACTCGATGGGCCACTGGCCCGCGCGTTCCGCGAGGCTGAGCAGGCCGGGGCCACCCCGATCGCCGTGGAGGTCGACGGGCACGCGGAAGGCATGGTCGCGGTCCGGGACACGGTGAAGCCGGACTCGGCCCGCGCTGTGGCGAAGCTGCGCGAGCTGGGGCTCACCCCGCACCTGCTCACCGGCGATAACGCGGGCGCCGCGCGCGCCGTGGCCGAGGAAGTAGGCATCGACCCGGACAACGTCACCGCCGGCGTCCTGCCGGAGGACAAGGTACGCGTGGTCCGCGAGCTTCAGGAGCAGGGGCGCCACGTGGCCATGGTCGGCGACGGCGTCAACGACGCAGCCGCGCTCGCGCAGGCCGACCTGGGCCTGGCCATGGGCGCCGGCACAGACGTGGCGATCGAGGCCTCCGACATCACCCTCATGCAGAACACGCTCATGTCTGCGGCGGACGCGATCCGCCTCTCGCGCCGCACCCTGCGCACCATCAAGGGCAACCTGTTCTGGGCGTTCGCCTACAACGTCGTGCTCGTCCCGGTCGCCGCGTTCGGCCTCCTCGACCCGATGCTGGCCGGCATCGCCATGGCCCTGTCCTCAGTGTTTGTGGTGTCCAACTCGCTGCGCCTACGCGGGTTTAGCCGTGCGCCATATTGACAAAGCGAGAGTAGTGCAGCTGGTGCGCCACCGGGATCGTGTCGATAGGGCCGCCGCGGTGCTTCGCGACGATAATGTCCGCCTCGCCCGCGCGCTCGTCGTCACGATCCTGCGAGTCCGGACGGTAGAGCAGGAACACCATGTCGGCGTCCTGCTCCAGCGAGCCTGACTCGCGAAGGTCCGCCAGCTGCGGCTTCTTATCCGTACGCGCCTCCGGGCCACGGTTCAGCTGAGAAATCGCAATCACCGGCACCTCCAGCTCCTTTGCCAGGAGCTTGAGGTTACGCGAGAACTCCGAGACCTCCTGCTGGCGCGACTCGACGCGCTTGCCCGAGCTCATCAGCTGCAGGTAGTCCAGCACCACCAGGTCCAGCCCGTGCTGCTGCTTCAGGCGTCGCGCCTTGGACCGGATCTCCATCATGGTGAGGTTCGGGGAATCGTCGATAAATAGCGGGGCGTCCTGGATCTCGGTGAGGCGGGTGGTGAGTTTCTCCCAATCCCGCTCCTCCATGTTGCCCGCACGCATGGCGGACAGCTTGATCTCCGTCTCCGCCGACAGCATGCGCATGATGATCTCCGAGGCGCTCATCTCCAGCGAGAAGATCACTGAGGTCTTGCCGTGCTGGATGGAGCAGGAGCGCATGAAATCGAGCGCGAGCGTCGACTTACCCACGCCAGGTCGGGCCGCGATGATGATCATCTGGCCCGCGTGCAGGCCGTTCGTGAGATTGTCCAGGTCCGTAAACCCGGTCGGCACGCCCTGGTCGAGGGCGCCGCCCTGAGCGATCTGCGTGAGCTCGTCGATAGTCGGCTTGAGCAGCTCCGAAAGGACGCGGTAGTCCTCGCCCTGGTTGTTGCGCGAGATCCCGAAGACCTCCTGCTGCGCGCGATCCACCAGCGCCTCGATCTCCATGCCGTCTTCGCCCTCGTAGCCCAGCTGCACCACGTGCGTACCGGCGTTGACAAGCTGCCGGAGGAGCGACTTCTCCTCCACGATCTCCGCGTAGTAGCGGGCGTTTGCCGACGTCGGCACCTCCGAAATCAGCGTATGCAGGTACGGCGCCCCGCCCACCCGCTCGAGCTGGTTCAGGCGGTCCAACCGCCCGGAGACGATGAGCACGTCGATCTGGCTGCCCGAGGAGAACAGCTCGATAATCGCCTGGTAAATCAGCTGGTGAGCCGGAAAGTAGAAGTCCTCCGGCTGCAGGCCCTCCGCGACGTCGAGCACGACCTCCTGGTTGAGCAGCATCGCGCCGAGCACCGAGCGCTCCGCGCGCTCATCGTGCGGCGGTTGGCGGTACTCGCCCTGGCCGTTGCGCTGCCCCTGCTGCCCCTTCTGTCCTTGATACCGCTGATTCCCGCGCCCTCGCCGCGAATTTCCGCTGAAGTCATCAAAGTCGCCAAATTCGCTGAACTCGTCGCGTGGCTCTGGCGGCAGGACGTAGTCATCATCAAAGCCGTGAAGTGCATCGTCGGCCATCGTCGTCACCCCTTTGTTTCGTAGGCCTACAGCGTACCGCGAGCGCCAAACACTGCGTTTTCCACAGGTAGGTGTGGATAACTTAGGGATGAATCGACGTCTTGTACACACGGCCCAGGACAGGGTGTGGATAACTTGTGGATAACTAGTATCAGCGACCTGGGGAAACGGCGCATCGCTGCTGGTCACAGGAGTTTTGGGACTTTTTGAGTTGTGTGTGCAGGTTGTGAAAAACCCCGTTCACCACCAGGTTTGACAGGCGTAAGTTCACCGGCTAGTAACCTAAACTTTGCCGTTGAGCAGGGCTTATTCCGCAGAGTTATCCACAGCAGTAGGGGTGCCATCGGTACAGCGCGGGACGTGACTCGCACACACCTACTAGAACACAGCGTAACAATATGGCCACAGACGTTGACGTCGTTTGTATGTTCGGTATAATTTTCCGCAATGACCACAATGACCGCTCACCGCAGAAAGGGGGAATCGTGCCACCCGCTCACTACTTCAGATGCCAAAACTCGACGGACCATCGCGCGCAGCTTTCGCAGCGTATGCGGGAGGCCGAGTTTGCCCTCTACCGCGGCTACGCAGCCTCGACCGCGGTTGAAGACTTCGACCTGGAGGTCGAAGAGTTAGCTCAGGTTACCAGCCGCCCCAAACATGAGGTCGAAGCTGCGGTTTTGGCGTATTTCCGGCTCGCCAGCCTGCCCAAGCTGCTCGCTCTGCAAGAGCAGACCTGCCTCCTTTCCGTGCACATGCTCACCGGCATAGATACTGCCCTGTGCAAGATCGGCGCTTCAGCGGACGAAGCAACGTGGGCGGCTTTTGACGACATGCTCACCCGGATCTTCACACCGAAGCGCGCAAACCAGGAGCTCCCCTCCCGCGCGTCAGTTGCCCGCCGCATCCGCACGATGATTGCCAAGCTTGACGTCGGACTCAGCCACAACCCGGAAAAGCGCAAAAAGCGCGAGGCAGAGCACAACCACCGCGTGCGCAACATCGAGTTCTCTGCGCAGGAGGACCACGGCAGCGCGGGCATCGCAACAATGACGCTCAGCACCGATACCACCACAATGGCCGTCCTTCGCGCCACGCTGCAGGCCACAGCACGCCAAGAGAAGGTCTCGCTCGCGGACGCCGCTGTAAAGCTCCTCAACGGCGACGTCGAGCCTGCCGCGAACGTCCGCATCCATGTCTACGCACCCGCGGGCGCCGACGGCACCCGGGCGGCCGGCGCCCCCGTATTCATTCCTCGCTACGGATGGACTGACGCCCTCGCCACCGCGGAGCTCGAGAGTCTGCTCAGCAACCACCCGCCTGAAACGGTCAACCTGGATGAGACAGCCACCACCAAGACGGACAGTTACGCGCCGACGGAGGGAATGAAACACTACGCGCACGCCCGAGACGGGAACTGTATCTTCCCCGGCTGCGACAGACCCGCGACCGCTTGCCAACTGGACCACCGCATCCCGTTCGACCGCGGTGGAGAGACCACGCCTCACAACCTCTTCTGCCTTTGCCCGCACCACCACAACATGAAGACCGACAAGCGCATCTTCTACGTCCCCGACCCCGTCACCGGGGACATCGTGTGGCTGTGCGAAGACGGCACCTACCTCCTCAGCCGCCACGAGGGCCCGCTTTTCGACGAAACCACGCCCACCACCACCCGCTGGCGCAGCTCCCTGCCCAACGTCGCCCGAAACCGGGACGCGTACGCAGATTTCCTCGCCCGGGCGCACCACCTGCTGGACGAGTACGACAACCACGGCGACTACTACCGGCTGATGGCGGACCTGCAGGCACTCGAGCACGCCACAGGGCACAGCTTCGACCTGGCCCCTGAACCGCCGACCGAAGACTCAACAGTCATCCCGGAGGAACCAGACCCGGATCCCTACCCCGAGCCCGAACGCGAGCCCTGCCCGTTCCCACCAGGGTACGTCCCTGCGCAGCAGCCCACGCAGCGCGCAAAAAACGCGCACCCCCTCCTCACAAAGGGGTGCGCGTCAGAAAATGCTGTTGTCGCTCGTCGATAAGCGTAAAGCTCTTACGCTGCGACGACCTCGAAGTTAATCTTGCCTTCCACGGAGTCGTGGAGGTTGACCTTGACCTGGTAGCCGCCAGTCTTCTTCACAAGGCCCTTCGGCACATTGATGCGGCGCTTGTCCAGGGACGGGCCGCCGGCAGCCTTCACTGCGTCGGCGATGTCGGCACCGGTGACGGAGCCGAACAGCTTGCCCTTCTCAGAAGTGCGCACGGGGACCTTCACGCCGGTGAGCTGGTCCAGCTGATCGCGCAGCTCCTTCGCGTGATCCAGGTCGCGGACCTGACGGTCTGCCTGTGCACGCTTGATGTCTTCGATCTGCTTCTCTGCACCGCGGGTGGCCGTAATGGCAAGGCCGCGCGGGAGCAGGAAGTTACGTCCGTAGCCGTCCTTGACCTCGACGATGTCGCCGGGCTCGCCAAGGTTATCAACGGCAGCGGTGAGGATCAGTTTCATGAATCCTAACCTTCCTTATGATGAAAAATCTTGTGTGGGTGGGAACAACATTTAGAACGGGGGCTCGTCATCCATCCCGCCGAAACCACCTGCCGGTGGGGCGGAGTTCCAGGGATCGTTATCCGGCTGGGCCTGCTGCTGCGGGCGCTGGGCCTGCTGCGGTTGCTGTTGGTACTGCTGCTGCGGGGCCTGCTGCTGTTGTGGCCTCCGCTGCTGGCCGCCACCATCGCGCGGGGTGCGCGTCACGCTCGCCGTAGCGAACTTGATGGACGGGCCGACCTCATCAACCTCGACCTCAAACACGGTACGATTCTCGCCTTCGCGAGTCTGGTAAGAACGCTGCCGCAAACGCCCCTGCACGATCACGCGCATGCCCTTGGTCAGGGACTCCGCGACGTTCTCGGCCATCTGGCGCCAGCAGTTGCAGGTCAGGAACAGTGCCTCACCGTCCTCGAACTGGTTCGTTTCCCGGTTAAATGAACGGGGCGTGGAAGCGATACGGAAGTTCGCTACCGCGGCACCGCTCGGGGTGAAACGCAGTTCCGGGTCAGCAACCAGGTTGCCGACAACAGTGATCGGGGTCTCGTTCTGTGCCATGCTCTTCTCCTACCAGCTGGTTTACGTGTGGTTTGAGCCTACCTGTTCCTACTTGTCGGTGCGCAGCACCTTGGTACGCACGACGTTATCGCTCAGGTTCAAAACACGGTCGAGCTCATCGACGGTTGCGTGCTCGCATTCGAGGTTTACAACGGCGTAGATGCCCTCTTCCTTCTTGTTGATCGGGTAAGCAAGGCGCTGCTTGCCCCACACATCAACATTTTCCACCTTGCCGTTTTCCTTGCGGACAATCTCCAGGAACTTGTCCAGGGACGGGGCAACGGTGCGCTCATCCTGCTTAGAGTCAAGAATGATCATTACTTCGTAGTGACGCACGGACCTCATCACCTCCTATGGTCTAGTAACTTGTTTCGGCCACCGCACTTTTGCGGCGGCAGGAGGGTCGTTGCGTCAAGCAACCCGTCCAGGGTACCCCACACAATCCCGCAGGCCAAATGCCTACCGGTCCGCTTCGGTGACCAACCCGTCCGGCGTGATGTCAACGTCTATGTCGTTGAACTCGAGCTCCCAGTGCTCGTCATCGAACTCCACCTCGGCGCGACCATCCTTCGCCATGTCGGATTGGGCCTCTTCGCTGTAGCCGCTTATCGACGCCGGCAGCTCCGACCCCTGCTGCGGCTCCTGCTTTGCTTCTTGGCTCGGCTGTTCCACGGTCTCCGTCGTCGGCTCGCTCTCGCTGGTGCCGCAAGCGGTCAGTGCGCCCGCGAGCGCGACGGTGGTGGCCAAAATAGAAAGGCGTTGCATATTTTCCTTAGTTTCGTCGAACTTTTTGGCCACCATACCTAAACCGGTCGCGGTGCCGCCACAAATAATGCAAGGAAAACGGGAATCACCGTGATGAAGACGAACGCGAGGACGCCAAGACCGAGCGAGAGCATCGGGCGCTGCAGCTTGGCCATCGCCCAGAAGGCGCCCGCGATTAGGAGGAAACCGACTGCAATGGAGCAGATGCCGACGACCGTCGCGGTGCCCACGCTGCCTCCTCGCCCCACTCGTCGGGTGTGCTCAGCAGCGGGTCGTGGCCGTTGTGGGCCTCGGCGACCTTGTCGGTGCGCTTGCCAAACATCTGCTGCACGACCAGCACCATGATGGTGATGATGAGGCCGTCTCGGGCGATGATGGTGGCGTCGAGAAGCCAGCCCGGAGCCCCGAGGTTATCGGTACCCATCATGTGCCACATGAGGATGGGCCACACCATCATGTCCACGGTCATCCAGGTGAGCAGCAGGCGCCAGTACGGCAGCGCGAGCACCGCGGGGACGATGAGCCAGATCGAGTACTGCGGGCTCCACACCTTGTTGAAGAGGAGGAAGAAGCCGACGATGAGGGTGAGCAGCTCGGCGATGCGGGGCGTGCGCGGCGCCTTGAGCCCCATAACCAGGACCGCAGCGCAGCCCGCGAGGAAGAGCACGAGCGTGACCGCGTTGAGGATCACGGGCGCCCCGTCGCCGGAGTCGAATCCGGCCCACCCGGTGATGCGGCTGAACACCGCGTAGATGGTGGTCCACTCCCAGCTGCGGTCGGTGTTGAGGCGTCGGAACTCGCCCCACGCCTCGGGGTCGCGCAGGTAAATGGGCAGGTTGACCGCGACCCAGCTCACCACGGTCGCGGCGACCATCTTGAGGAACGGGACGAGGTCGCGCTTCCGAAGCGCAACGACCAGGTAGGCGCCAAGGGCGAAGATGGGCCACATCTTGAACGCTGTGCCGAGGCCGATCATCACACCAGCCAGCCAGAACTTCTTGTTGCGCGCCGCATAGATCGCCGCCACCGCGAAGAAAATGGACGGGATGTCCCAGTTGGTAAACGAGTGCATGATCAGCAGCGGGGAGCCGACGACCAGCAGCGTGTCCCAAATGCGGTTGCCCGCGAGCTCCGCCACCATGCGCACGGTGGCGACCCAGATGACGGACAGGATGAACACGGTGACGTAGAAGTACCAGCCGACCTCGGGAAGGACGCGGTCCACGAGGAAGTACGTGTTGCGCGAGATGAACGAGGCAACACCCTGGAACAGCCCGGCGAGCACCGGGTATTCCATGTAGCGGGTCAGGCCGTCCTCCACCCAGGAGTAGTCGTACACAAAGCCGGGCTGGTCCAGGCCGCGCGCGCCGTAGAGCGGGACGATGTCGTTGTAGCAGAACGACGTGTACTGGCGGTTGCCGTCCCAGTTCAGCTGCAGCACACCGTTCTCGTCGGCCTTGCCCAGCGCGCAGTTGGATTTAGAAAGCGCGCCGAAGAAGAGGAAGGTGTAGGCGACCGCGAAGATGGTGCGCAGCGGCGTCCAAAACTTCGCCCGCCCGATCTGGGCAAACTTGCCCATCGGGCCGCCCAGATATTCCACGAATCCCCGAGCGACCGGCTCGGTGCGCCCCGGCTGGACTCGCTGCGCCGCCGTGTCCGTCACGTCCTGAGTGTGCTGTTCCATTGCTCCCCTTCGCTTACTGCAGCGCGTTGTCGAGGCCGTTGAAGAAGTCGTCCACCGCCTGGTCGAGCCCCAGGTCCGGCGCCGGCGCCGGCTGCTGCTGTTGCGGCGCGGGGGCGGGGGCGGGCGCGGCCGGCGCCGGCGCTTGCTGCTGCGGAGCCGGTGCGGCGGGTGCGGCCGGGTCCGGTGCGGGCGCCTGCTCGGGCTGCGACGGGGCAGCGGACTGCTGCTGCTCGGCCGGAGCCGCCGCGGCGCCGTTCCCGGACTGCGTCGTGCCCTGCTGCTGGTTGTAGTACGCCCAGGAGTTGCCGCCCAGGTTCGCGCCGCCGCCGTAGGGGTTCACACCCCAGTACACCGGCGATGCCTCGTGGAAGTTCTGGATCTCCTGGCCCTCCAGGGCCGTGTCCAGGACGTCCTTCCAAATCTTGGCCGGGGTCTGCGCGCCGTACATCAGGCCGCCGTACTCGTTGAAGATCGGCGAGGTGTTGTCGGCCGTGCCGACCCACACCGCGACAGACAGTTGCGGGGTGGAGCCGACCATCCAGGCATCCTTGTTCTGGCCGGTGTTGCCCATCTGGGCGGTACCCGTCTTGCCCGCCGACGGACGCCCGCCCGCCAGGTTGGCATAGGAGTACGGAATCACGGTCTGCATCGCCTGGATCACGTTGTCCGCAACCTGGGCGGAGACGCGGCGCTCGGCGTACTTGTCATCGTTCTCGTAGAGCACCTCACCCTGCGCGTCGGTGACGCGCTGCACGAAGTGGGTCGGGTGGTACACGCCGCGGTCCGTGAGCGTTGCCACCGCGGCGGCCATGTCGAGCACGCGCGACTGGTACTGGCCCAGCACGATGCCCTCGTAGGGCTGGCCGCCGTTCTCGCGCAGGGTCACCGGGATACCCGGGATGGAGCGCGCCACGCCGAGGGCGTGCGCCATGTCCGCCGTGTCCTGCGTCGTATTGTCCAGGTCGTCCTGGATGCGCATGTACGCCGTGTTCGAGGAAGTGCGGGTGGCCTCGGTCATGTTGATGATGCCGCCGCCACCGCCGTCGGAGTTGGTCACGGAGAACCCGCCCGGCAGGGTGACCGGGGAGGCGTCAAAGTTCGCGGTCAGCGGGATACCCTGCTGCAGGGCCGCCGCCAGCGCGAAGATCTTGAAGGTGGAGCCGGTCTGCAGGCCGGCGTTGGCGTAGTCCCACCCGGAGGCCTCGTTGCCGCCGTAGTAGGCGCGCACGGCACCCGTGCCCGGCTCGACGGCGACCACGCCGGTGCGGGCGTCGTCCTGCAGGGCGGAAATGCGCTCCTCGGAGATGCGGACCGTGTCGTCCTGCGTCTTCTTATCAATCGTCGTGGTGATCTGCAGGCCGCGGTTGGTCAGGTCATCCTCCGTGATACCAATCGCGGCGAGCTCCGTCATCACCTGGTTCTTGATCAGGCCGTTCGGGCCCGTCGCCTCGGTGTAGGCGGAGTACGTCGCCGGGTCGCGCGTCTCGGGGAACTGCGCGCCCGCTCGCGTCGCCTGGTCGATCGCGCCCATCTCCACCAGGCCGTCCATGACGTAGTTCCAGCGGTCCTGGGCGCCGGCCTCGTTGTTCCACGGGTCAAGCTGGCTCGGGCGCTGAATCAGCGCGGCGAGCACCGCGCCCTCCTCCACGGTGAGTTCCGAGGCGGGCTTGGAGAAGTACGCGTGCGCCGCCGCCTCGATGCCGTAGGCGTTGCGGCCGAAGTACACGGTGTTGAGGTAGGCGTTGAGCACCTCCTCCTTGGACCAGGAGTTGGCCATCTTGATGGAGTAGACCAGCTCCTTCGCCTTGCGCTCGTAGGAGTGCTCGTTGCCCACGATCGAGTTCTTCACGTACTGCTGCGTAATCGTCGAGCCGCCGCCAGCGGAGGTGTTGCCGGTCAGCTGACCCACCGCGGCGCGGCCGAAGCCGGTGAAGGAAAAGCCGGAGTTGTCCCAGAAGTCGCGGTCCTCGGCGGCGAGCACCGCATTCTGCACCTCCTCGGGCACCGCGTCGAGCGGGATCTGCTCGCGGTTGCCCTCCGGCGGCACGACGCGCGCCAGCTCAGTCTGGGCGTCGCTGAAGTAGATGTTGGAGATCTGCGCCGCCTCAATGTCGTTGGGTTCCGGGATCTCCGCCTGCCTGTAGTTCCAGGCAAACCAGATCGCCGGGATCGCGGCGATCAGCACCAGCAGCAGAAGCAGCGCCAGCAGCCATTGCCACCACCGTGAGCGCTTTGCGCCTTTCGACGCTCGCTTGCTTGACGACGCTACCGTGCTTCCACTTTCCGAGGCGTTCTCTTTGTTTGTCACTCGTTTTCCCTCAAGACGTGCGGACGTGCGGCAGGCCTCAGACCTCGAAGCCCACTGCGCATTATTAATAGGACACACTACCCGTCCGAGACGGGAACAGCGGTCACGGCCTTCCGTAGATGATTCCACTTGCACTCTAGGCAAACTTCGACGAAGTGCACGGTGATCGGCCCCACCTCCGCGACGAGCTGGTCAATCTCCTTCGCGCTGCGGGCAGTGTTGGCGCGGCGGCCCAGGTTCTCGCCGTACACCCACTTCACTTCGCGCAGCTCGGCGCCGCAAATCGGGCAGGGACGGTCGGCCTTGGCGCCGTGGTACTGGCTGGCGGTGCGGAGGAGGAAATCGGCGTCGCAGACGTCGTCAAGCGTGATCTTGTCCTGGCGGAGGTCCCGCAGCGTGGTGCGGCGAGCCCACTCGTGTGACACCTCGTATCTGTACGCAAACACTCGCCCCATCATAGTCGTACGGAAGCTGGTACTATTTAGTCTTCGAAAAGCGTGGAGGAGATTTCTCATGAATGAAGCACCCGATCCGTACGAGATCGCGCGGAGCATTCGCCCCGCAATGACCTCGCTGTACGTCACCTACTTCCGCACGGCCGAGCACTCCGACCTGACGGGCCCGCAGCTGTCCATCCTGCGCCGGCTTGCGGACGTCGGCCCGTCCCGCATCAGCCACCTCGCGGAGGCGGAGGGCGTGCGCATGCCGACTGCCTCCAACACCGTCAACCAGCTGGAGAAGCGCGGGCTCGTGCACCGCATCCGCAGCGAGGACGACCGCCGCGGTGTGAGCGTGGAGACGACGCAACTGGGGCTCGACGAGCTCGAGCGCGTGGGCGACGAGCGCACGAAGTACCTCGGCGAGATGCTTGGCACGCTAGACGACGACTCGCTGCGCCGACTGGCCAGCGTCGCCGATACCATCAACCTCCTTGCCGATGCCTACGTGAATAAGGAACAGACCACAACGTAGACTGGGCGGCGTGTCAGCACGTTCGTTCTCCACAGATCTCGCGCAGCTCCCCGAGACCCGGGAGGCGCTGCGCATCGTTGTTGGCTGGGACTCAAGCAACTCCAACAACACCGAGGCCCTCGAGTTCGCGGCCTGGCTCGGCCGCTCTCTGCCCGTCAAGGTGCAGGTCATGAGCGCGACCAAGAGCTCGTGGACCAATTCCGTGTCTGAAAAGAAGCACAAGAAATGGCTCAAGCGGGCGCGCGAGGAATTCCGCGACCGCGTCGACGACGCCCTCGACGGCGTGGTTCCCCGCTCGCAGCGCGCCAAGCACGTCGCCCGGCTCATTGAGAAGACGAGCAGCACGGAGCCGCTTTACGACGCCGCCGCCGCCTTCAACGCCGACATGATCGTCATGGGCTCACGCGCCAAAACCTCCAAGAAGCGCTTCCGCCCCACCTCCGTGGCCGAGGAGCTCATGCACTCCTCCACCCTGCCGCTCGGGCTGGCGCCGAAGCACGTGAAGCTGTCCAAGAAGGGCATTACGCGCGTGACCTACGCGCTCATTGACTCCGACGAAATCTCCGGCACCGGCACCCGCGACCGCTTCCCGGGCCTCGCCTACGCCGCCTCCCTCGCCTCCGTCATCGGCGTGCCGCTGCGCATTGTCGCGTTCTCCCCCGACGAGCGCAGCTCCGAGTTCTCCCACGAGCTGGCCGCCTGGAACGAGTCCACACTGGGGCTGCTCGACCGCGTCCGCGACCAGGCCTTCGAGGTCTCCGACTCGCTGGACGTGCAGACGCTGCTCGCGTCCGGGCGGGGCTGGAAGCGCGCCGTGGACAGCGTGAAGTGGAAGAAGGGCGACATCATGTGCCTCGGCTCCCAGCCGTCGGGGCAGCTCAAGCGTGTGTTCGTGGGCACCCGCGAGGGCGAGTTCATCCGCTTCGCGCCGGTGCCCGTGGTCATCTACCCGCGCTCGGACGCGGAGGGCTAGCCCATGCAGGAGCACCCAGAAAACGACCTGCACTCGGGGGCCGACCGGTTCAGCAGGACCCGGCCGGAGCCGCGGGACTTCGACGCGCTCGCGGACGAGCCGGACCCGGCCGAGGTGGCGGAGCGGAACCGGAGGTCGACGCGGCAGGCGCTGGGGTTCACGGTGGCGTCGATAAGCTTTTGCCTGCTCTTTGGCCTGGTGCTGTCGTGGATTTCGGGCGTGAGCGAGACCTGGTGGGCGGTGCTCACGTCCATCCCGCCGGTGGCGGCGCTGCTCGCTTGCGCCGTGATCATGGTGCGCAAGCTGAACCGCTACGAGCGGTGGGTGCCGTGGATGGGCGTGTTCTGGCTGCCGCTCGTACCGTTCACCATGGTGTGGCTGATCATCACGATTGGGAAGCTCGCCGTGTAGCGCACTCCGCGCAGTACGGGTTCTCCTCCCGGCACTCGGGGCAGCTCAAGTACTGGACGCGGCACTCCGGCTCGTTGGCGCAGTTGTAAAACTGGTTCGTGTCCGCACCGCAGTGCACGCAGTGACCCAGCTGGACGTAGTTGGGGTCGTCGGCGCCGCCGCCGAACTCGGTGTGCATGCGCTTGTCAAAGACGTAGAGGGAGCCCTCCCACAGCCCGGAGTTGCCGTACTTCTCGCCGTAGCGGACGATGCCACCGTCGAGCTGGTACACGTCCTCGAAGCCGCGGTTCTTCATCAGGCTAGACAGCACCTCGCAGCGGATGCCGCCGGTGCAGTAGGAGACGACGGGCTTGTCCTTCATCCAGTCGTACTTGCCGCTGTCCAGCTCTTTGATGAAGTCGTGGGTGGTCTCCACGTCCGGCACGACGGCGTCCTTGAACTTGCCAATCGCCGCCTCGCGGGCGTTGCGGCCGTCAAAGAAGACGACGTCAGGGTTGTTGGCAACCAGCTCGTTGACCTCCTCCGGCGTGAGGTGCGTGCCGCCGCCGACGACGCCGTGGCTGTCCACCTTGAGCTCGCCCGGCGCGCCGAAGGACACGATCTCCTCGCGCGCTTTGACGGAGAGCTTGGGAAAGTCGTCCTTGCCGCCCTCGGACCACTTGAACTCGATGCCGCGGAAGTACTCGCGCGTCTTTTTCGCGTAGGTTTTGCACGCGTCGATCGGGCCGCCGACGGTGCCGTTGATCCCGTCCTTGGAAACGATGATTCTCCCGTACAGGCCAAGCCCCTCGCACAGGTCGCGCTGCCACAGGCGCACCGCGTCCGGGTCCGCGATGGGCTGGAACTTGTAGTACAGGAGGATCTTGCTAACGCTGGCCACGGTTACCGGCCATCAGATCTTTGTACGCCACGGCGTCGCGCGTGTAGACGCGGCGGTGGGTGCCCACTTTGTGGCCGGCAAGGCGGCCATCATCAATAAGCTTGACCACGAAGGGGCGGGAGACGCCGAGCAGGTTGGCCACCTGCTGCGTCGTCATCTCCTCCTCCGGGCCGGGGGCGGGGATGAGGCGCCCCTCCGCAATATCCTCAATAATGTCGCGCAGCCACACCGCGGTCTCCTTGGGCAGCGTGACGCTGTCCTCCGAGTGGGTGCGGGCACGGGAGAGGTTGCCGTTGAGGTCCGCCAGGGCCTGCTCCACCGGGGAGAGCTTCTCGTCTTGTTCCATGCCCAACATCATACGAACAAGACGCAACGGGCGCAATACCCGAATTACCCGAACTACCGCTTGTGGTACAGGCGCTTCTTCCAGTAGGTCGGCTCGGAGGTCACCAGAACGCCCAGGTTGCGGAAGATTCCCTCGTCCACGGAGCCAAGGATGGTCGTCGTGTGAGCGTCGCAGCCGCGCAGGTTCCGCAGCTGTTCAAGCGCTGCGGCGGCGTCCGCACTCGAAGCCGCCGATACAGACAGGGCGATGAGCACCTCGTCCGTGTGCAGGCGCGGGTTCACGGAGCCGAGGTGCTTCGTCTTCAGCGTCTGGATCGGCTCGATGGAGTCGGGCGAGAGGAGGTGCACGGAATCGTCGATACCCGCGAGCTCCTTCAGCGCGTTGAGCAGCACGGCGGCCGAGGGGCCGAGCAGGTCCGAGGTCTTGCCCGTGACGATGCTCCCGTTCGGCAACTCCAGCGCGGCACCCGGCTGGCCGGTCGCCTCCGCCACCGCCAGCGCCGGCGCGACCACCGGGCGATCCGACGTGGTCACCTCCGCCTTGCGCATGACGTTGGAGATGCGGTCCGACTCGGTCGAATCGGCCTCGGCGCGGCGCTCCTCCACGAGGGTCTTGTAGTAGCGCCGGATGATCTCCTGCTCCGCGGCGTGGCGGCACGCGGTGTCGTCTGAGATGCAGTAGCCGGCCATGTTCACGCCCATGTCCGTGGGCGACTGGTACGGCGTCTCCCCCGTGACCTCGCGCAGCAGCGTCTTCAGCAGCGGGAAAACCTCGATGTCGCGGTTGTAAGAGGTGACCTTCTCCCCGTACGCCTCCAGGTGGTACTGGTCGATCACGTTGATGTCTTCCAGGTCCGCGGTGGCCGCCTCGTAGGCCAGGTTCACCGGGTGCGACAGCGGCAGGTTCCAAATGGGGAAGGTCTCAAACTTGGCGTAGCCAGCGGGGATGTCGCGCTTGTGCTCGTGGTACACCTGGCTCAGGCAGGTGGCCAGCTTGCCGGAGCCCGGCCCCGGCGCGGTCATCACGATGAGGTCGCGGGAGGTCTCCACGTAGTCGTTGCGGCCGAAGCCGTTGTCGGAGACCACCGTCGCCGTGTCGTTGGGGTAGCCCGGGATCATGTAGTGGCGCGACACCTTCAGGCCCAGGCGGCCGAGGCGCTCGAGGAAGGCCTCGACGTTCTCGTTGTGGCCCTCCAGCTGCGTGACCACCACGTTTTCCACGAGGAAGCCGCGGTCGCGGAACACGTCCACGAGGCGCAGCACGTCATCTTCGTAGGTGATGCCCAGGTCCGCGCGCACCTTCTGGCGCACGACGTCGCCGGCGTTGAAGCAGATGACAATCTCCACTTCGTCCTTAATCCGGTCCAGCATGGCGATCTTGTTGTCCGGGGTGAACCCGGGGAGGACGCGGGAGGCGTGGTGATCGTCGAAAAGCTTGCCCCCCATCTCTAGATAGAGTTTGCCGCCGATTTCCCGCCTGCGGGCGGTGATGTGCTCGGACTGCATCTGAATATATTTCTCTCGGTCAAACCCGATCTTGTACGGCATGGAAGCAATACTACAATCTGCGCCATGAATCTTGCGGAGCGGCGCTTTGCCTGAAGGTCACGTCATCCACCGTCTGGCCACGCGCCTGAACGACGACTTCCGGGGCGCACCCATCGCCGCCTCCTCGCCCCAGGGGCGCTTCGATGCATCGCTTATCGACGCCCACCCGCTCCTCGCCGCACGCGCCCACGGCAAGCACCTGTTTTTGGAGTTTGCGCCGGCGACCGTGCACATCCACCTGGGCCTCATCGGCTCGCTGCGCTTCGAGCCGGCCGAGGACGTGTGGGGCCAGATCCGACTGCGGCTCGTGCCGGATCGTGGGAGGGGCGCGGTGGCGGCCAACCTGCGCGGGCCGCAGACCTGCGCCTACCTCAACCCGGCGGAGGTTGCCGCCATCTTAGAGCGCACTGGCGAGGACCCGCTCGACGCGGGCGCGGACCCGGACGCGCTGTGGGCGCGCGTGCACCGTTCGAAGCGCACGATCGGCTCGCTGATGATGGACCAGGCCTACTTTGCCGGGGTGGGCAACATCTACCGCGCAGAGCCGCTGTTCCGGCTCGGCCTCTCCCCGTTCACACCGGGGCGGGCGCTGGATCGCGCCGAGTTCGACGCGTTGTGGGCCGACCTAGTGCACCTCATGCACTACGGGGTCGAGCACGGCCGCATCGACACGGTGCGCGACGAACACGCGCCGGAGGCGATGGGGCGCGAGCCTCGCAAGGACGACCACGGCGGCGAGGTCTACGTGTACCGTCGGGCAGGCCAGCCCTGCTACGTGTGCGGCGACGAGATCGCGCTGCGCAAGGTGGAGGGGCGCAACCTGTTCTGGTGCCCCACCTGCCAGCGCGACTAGCCTGGCCGGTATGTACGCCTGCACCTTTACTGTCGCCCAAGTCCGCGCCGCCGAGCAGCCACTATTGGACGCGCAAACCTCGCCGGACGAGCTCATGCAACAGGCCGCGCACGCCGTGGCCCAGGTGGCCCGCGCGATGGCGGAGCCGGGCTGCCGGGTGCTCGCGGTGGCCGGACCGGGCGGTAACGGCGGCGACGCCCTCTACGCCGCCGCGGAGCTGGCCATGTCCGGCTACCAGGTGGACGCGCTGCTGGTGGCGGGCCGTGCGCAGGAGCGGGCGCTTTCGGCGCTGCGCAACGCGGGCGGGACGGTGGTGGAGCGTGTTGCCCGCGCGTATGACCTGGCCATCGACGGCATGACCGGTATTGGTGGTACTGCGGGACTGCGCGCGGAATATGCAGAGGTGGTGGAGGCGCTGCGGGGGACGCGCGTGCTCGCGGTCGACGTGCCCTCCGGGGTCGACGCCGACACGGGCGAGGGCGGCGAGCTCCACGTCACCGCGGACGCGACCGTGACCTTCGGCGGGTTCCGGCGCGCCCACGTCCTTTCCGCCGCGTGCGGGGTGCAGCTGATTGCGGACATCGGGATCGGCGGCCGCCACCTCTACGAAACGCTCTCCGACACCCTGCCCGAGTGGTCCGCCGACGGGCCACCGCTGCTCACAGCAAACCGCGCCGTCACCCCGGACTTCCCTCTCCCTGAGGGGATGCGCACCCTGCTCCCTGCGCCCGTGCCGTCGGTGGAGCCCGGCGCGTCCGACGACAAGTACTCCGGTGGCGTAGTGGGCATCCGTGCGGGCAGCGGCACGTACCCGGGCGCGGCGCTGCTGTGCACGGCGGGCGCGGTCAACGCCACCCCGGCGATGGTGCGCTACGCGGGCCCGCAAGCCGCCGAGGTCGTACGCGCGCACCCGGAGGTCGTCGTCGCGGATTCCGTGGATGCGTCCGGCCGCGTCCAGGCCTGGGTGTTCGGCCCCGGCGCGGGCACCGACGAGGCGGCGGCCGCAGAGCTGCGCGCCCTACTCAGCGCCCCGGAGCCTTTGCTTCTCGACGCCGACGCGCTCACCCTCCTTGCCACCCACCCCGACCTCCTGTCCGCCCTGCGCGAGCGCGACACCTACACGGCGCTCACTCCGCACGACGGCGAGTTCGCCCGGCTGCGCGAGGCGGCGGGCCTTTCCGCGGATTCGCGGATGGAGGAGACGCTCGCCCTCGCCGCACACCTCGGTTGCGACGTCCTGCGCAAGGGGCGCGCCACACTCATCTCCGACGGCCACCTCGTCTACGGCCTTGACGCCGGGCACTCCTGGGCCGCGACCCCGGGTTCCGGCGACGTGCTCGCCGGCATTGCGGGCGCGCACCTGGCTCGCTGCGCGGAGACCTCCTCGCTCATTTCGGCCGCAACCGTGCACGCCGTGGCCGCGAAGCTGGCCGCCGCCACCGAGTACGGCGACGCCACCGCACCCGCGAGCCGGATCGCCACGTTTGTCCGCGAGGCTACCGCTCTACTGACCACAACGACTCTGGAGGCGAACAATGCTTGATGCCGCGATCATCGGTGGTGGCCAATCTGCACTCGCGACCGCTTACTACCTGCGCAAGTACAAGGTGGATTTCACCATCTTCGGCGACCGTGCTGCCGGCGCTTGGCCGACGTACTGGGATAACCTCACGTTGTTTTCCCGCGCGGAATTTTCCAACTTGCCCGGCTGGCCTATGCCCGCCTTCGACGGCTATCCGCCGCGCGACCACGTCGTGGACTACCTCACGCGCTACGAGCAGCGCTACTGCTTCCCCGTCGTTCGTGAGCGCGTGGAGCGCATTTCGCTTGACGACGCCACGTTTACCCTCCACCCCCAACGCGTCACCGCCCGCAACGTGATCATGGCCACCGGTAACGTCCCGTTCGTGCCTCACTACCCGGGCACGTTCCCCGGAGTGCAGCTGCACGCCTCCGAATACCGCAACCCGCAGCAGTTGGCGGGCAAACGCGTCGCCGTGGTGGGATCCGGCGATTCCGGTGCGCAGATCACCGCTGACCTGGCGCTGGGCGGGGTTGATGTGGTGTGGCTGACCCGCCACGCGCCGCGCTTCATGCCGGATGACGTGGATGGTTCGGACTTGTTCCGCCGCAACCGTGAACGTTTCGTCGCTATCTCACAGGGCAAGCCGGACCCGGGCGGGGCCGACTTCGGCGGCGACATCGTCGTGGTGCCCGAGGTACGCCGCGCCCGCGACGCCGGGCTGATGCGCACGGAGACGATGCCGGACACGCTTGATGAGGTTTCGGCGCTTGGGGTCGAGGCGATCGTGTGGGCCACGGGGTTCCGCCCGGCGCTCGGGCCGGTACGCGGCCTGGACCGCAACACCCCGGGGCTGTGGTTTGTGGGCTACAACCGCATCAACGGGCCGGGCGCGGCCACGCTGGGTGGCGTGAGTCCTTTTGCCAGGGACGTGGCTCAGGCGGTGGCGGGGCGTCGGTAAGCACTCGCCCAGGTCATCGCGGCCCAGACCGCTGGGACGCCGGGGACGACGATGAGGAGGTAGTAGGGCCACTTGCCAAAGAGCTCGAGGATGGACCAGCCGCGCGGGTAGCCGGCGAGGAAACCATAATTGCCGCCGGTGATGCGGTTGGCGGTGGCGGCGAAACCGGCCCAAGCGACGGTGATGGCGGTGGTGATGCGCCAATCGCGCCAGGTGGGGCGGTAGCCAAGACCGAAAGTGAGCACCGTCGGGACGACGAGGGCGGCGCTGTGGAAGAACCAGTACGCGAATTCCTGCAGGCCCGGGAAGTCCTGGACGTAGGCCATGTCGGGGAAGAGCAGCGCCATCGGGTTGAGGAGGAAACCCCAATAATACGAGAGCGCGCTCGCGGTGGGATTGTCGGTGAGCAGCGCCGTTGGAGTGATCACGCGGAGGAAGTCCGTGATGTGGAAGGGCGCAGTTTCGTCCCACACGATGTTGCTCGGCGCGAGGACCCAGCAGTAGTAGGCGAACACGAGGATGCCCAGGACGGCGCCGGCGACCTTTCGCGCAGCTTTGACCACATTGCGGGGCAGGTTGCGGGCCGCGACGACGAGGATGCCACAGCAGAGAATGAGGACCACGAGTACGGAGAGGTGCCGAGCGTCGTACTGTGTCATCGTCCGGTAGGTGCGTCCGTTGCGCGACGTCCAGTCCGGCGGTTGGAGCGGCTGTAGCTGCATACGAGTAAGGGTACCGCGGTTGGGGTGTCTAAGAATTACAATGGTGTAACTTCTCAGGTTCAGCCCGTCTACCTCGATCTGGACCATTAAGGAGCCACCCCATATAGGGGCGCTTTTTAAACTATTGACAGGCGATATTAAATAATACCATATCAATCCACAGCTCCTTCCTGGGATTATGTAAATATACACGGTCATTACCGTTTTTATAAAGCGAACACGGCTCACGCAAATGCTTCCATTTATGTATTCCTCAGGTAACATAATCAGCGTGTTCAACAATCAGAGATTCGCAGCAGCAGCCACCGCCGTCGCCCTGGGCGCGTGCGCTGTCATTGCGCCACAAGCGCAGGGCGCAACTGTTGGTAGTAACGACTCTGGTTCATGCCACATCCAGCTGAACAGCCAGGAGCAGCAGGAATACGAGCGCGTCGCGTTCGCTTCCTCCAAGTTCAACCAGGATGACAACTGGCGCCAGGCCTTCGAGGTCGCGTTCCCTGCCGCCGGCGACATCGCCGCCGAGTTCCAGGACGTCTACGAGAACGGCGGCCGCGAGTCCTTCAACAGCAACCTGATGGACAACCTGAACGCGTGGGCCGACCGGATTTCCGCAGAAACCGGCGTCTCGCACGACGCGTCCTTCTGGTACTTCTCCCACCTGTGGAACAGCCTCGCTGTCTCCACCGAGCCGGACATCGCCCTGGTCAACTTCTGGAACGACGTGCACAACTCCCTCGACGCGGGCACCATCACCGCTTCGGAACAGGATGCCGCGTCTGAATCCGCCTTCCGCCCGGTCGCCCCGCTGGCCGTCCTAGAGCAGGAACGCAAGGCCCAGTTCCCGGAGCTGAGCCCGGAGCACGCGGCCGCGTGGACCGACGCCTTCGTGGAGTCGGAGGCCCTGTCCGACTACCGCAAGGGCGCCGCATTCGAGTCCGTCTTCCAGCAGGCCCGCCAGGAATGCGCAGAGGGCGGCGATGCCATCGTCCTGTTCCCCACCGACGGTGCAAACCCCGACGCGCAGCGCGCGGCGGAGAAGACCGACCAGGGCGCGGACGTGCTTCCCTCGGCGGAACGGAACCCGCTGACCACTGAGCAGACTGACCAGCCTGAGCGCACCGAGCACGAAAACGGCACCGAGAACGGCACGACGACCACCGTCGTGCGGGAGAACGGCAAAACCACCGTCAACGTCTCCGTCACCTCGCGCACCAAGTCGCACACCGCATCGGAACCGACCGACAGGCAGGACAACGAGCCCAAGGTGGACACCGCCGCCGCAGCCGGCAAGCACATCTCCGTTGACTCCGGCATCATCGCCGCTATCGTGCTCGCCCTGCTGGCAGCCATCGGCGGCGCAGCCTTCTCCTTCCTTGGCTAGACCCCGAGCAGGGCACCGATGAGAACGCTCGCCGCACTCGCCACCGCGACCGCACTGGTCTGCGGTGGCGTTGCCGTTGCGCCCATTCCCGCCGCGAGCGCGGCCACCTGCACGCTCACCATGGAGCCGGAGGCCTTCGGTGCGGCCAGCGACGCCGCGCACCTCTACCTCGAGCGCGAGGCAAACCTCATCTACGCCCGCTACGGATCCTTCGTCGAGGCATTCCCCGAGGTGCGCAGCGTCGAGTCCGGCGTGCGCCGCCGCATCCTCGAGGAAGCGCTAGGCATCTACATCGATGACGCCCACTTCGCCGACCCCACCACCACCGAGCACGCGTACGCTCTCGAGGCGTTCGCCGACCTCGGCCTGCCCGAGTCCGTGGCCAACTGGTACCTGCAGCGCCACTCGCCCACGCAAACCACCCACAACCCGCAAATCACCGAGGTCGAGCACTACAAGGACTTCGTCGCCACCGACGGCCAAGTGCCCGTGGGCAAGGACGCCCCGGACTGGTTCGCCCCCACCGGCGTTGCCACCGACCCGGAGGCGGTCGCCGAGCAGCTCACCCAAGAGTTCCCGGGCCTGACGCTTGCCGACGCCACGCGCTGGGCAGACACACTGACCTCCACCGCGACGTACGAGAACCTGCGCGCCGTCGACCGCTACGCCAGTTACTTTGACCAGCAGGACGCGCAGTGCGAGGCGGACCACGCGGAGCCGACCGAAACGCCGGAGCCGGAAACAGACATCATCCCCATCATCGCCGGGGTCCTCATGCTGCTGGGCATTTTCGGCTACGGGGCGTTCGCGTACACGCATTTCTACGCCTAGATTGTTCGTGTGACCGATCTGCAGACACCCCAATCCCAGAAATTCCCTGTGGTCCCCCTCGCTGCGATGAGCTTCGCGGCGTTCGTCTACGTCACATTTGAGATGTTCGCCGTCGGCCTCATCTCTCCGATGGCCTCGGATCTCAACGTCTCCGAAGGCCAGATCGGCCTCCTGATGAGTGTGTACGCCGGCCTCGTCGCCATCGTGACCATCCCGCTCATGGCCGCGACCCGCAAGGTGAACCGACGCCCCCTCTTCATGGCTACGCTCGGCTTCCTGCTCGCGGGCATCATCTTGCAGGCAATCGCGCACACCTACTGGGTCCTCGTGGTGGGCCGAGTGTGCGCGGCGCTCACGCACGGTCTGTTCTGGTCGCTGGTCAACCCCATGGCGTCGAGACTCGCCCCGCAGGGCATGACCGGCAAGGCGGTCGCGGCGGTCTCGCTCGGCTCCACGCTCTCGCTGGTGGTCGGCTCCCCGCTCACCACCTCACTCGGCGGGCTGATCGGGTGGCGCGGCTCCACCTGGGTCCTCGGCGTCGCGGTCCTCTTCGCGTTCCTGCTGCTGCTCAAGACGCTGCCCAGCATGCCGGCCATCCCGCCGACGCCGGCGGAGACCGCGCAGCAGCAGCGCTCCGCCATCCCCTCGCTCGTTTTCTACCTGGCGTTCTCCGTCACCGCGGTCTTCGCCACATTCACCTACCTGGCGCTGCTCGTGGAAAACACGGCGGGGCACGCGTTCGTCCCCATCGGGCTCGGCGCGTACGGCGCGTTCGGCCTCGTCGGCGTCGTGCTCGCGGGCAATCGTGTCGACGTCCGCATGATCCGCCTCAACGGCTTCGCTGGGATCCTGCTCATTGTCGCCGCGCTCGTCGGGCTCATCGGCCTGCACACCGGCTCGGGCGTGATCATGTTCATCATGATCGCCATCTTCGGTACCGCGGCGGGCGCGCTGCCCACCGTCGCCACCACCATCTTCCTGTTCGCCGGCAAACGCAACCAGGACCTGGCCAGCTCCATCTACGTGGTGACGTTCCAGGTCGGCATCGCCTCCGGCTCCGCGCTCGGCGCGGCGGCAGTGGACGCGGGCTACCTCTCCGGCACCCTCCTCATCACGCTGCTGCTCGCCGCGTGCGGGTTCGGCGTGCTTACGCTGCTCTCGCGACCGAAGCTGCGGTAACCTGCCCGTCCGCCACGCGGACGACCTCGTCGGCCGAGGAGATCAGCTCCGTGTCGTGGGTGACAAAGCCGCAGGCGATGTTGCGGTCCTGCACCAGGTTGCGCAGCAGGGCGACGATCTCGTGCGAGCGCTCCGAGTCCAGCGCCGCGGTCGGCTCGTCGGCCAGGATCAGCGACGGCTCGCCCATGAGCGCGCGGGCGATGCCGACGCGCTGGCGCTGACCGCCGGACAGCTGCTGCATCTTGCGGTCGCCCAGGCCCTCCAGGCCCACGGTGGCGAGCAGCTCGTCGGCGCGCTCCTTGCGCGGCTTGACGCCGCGGATGTGGTCGGTGACCAAGAGCTGGTCGCGGACGTTGAGGGCGCCGATCAGGTTGGCCTGCTGGAAAATCATGCCGATTTTTTCGAGGCGGACGCGGGTGTCCACGGGCGTGTCGTCGATAAGCACTGTGCCCGAGTCGGGCGTGAGCAGGCCGGCGGCGGCGGAGAGCAGGGTGGACTTGCCCGAGCCGGACTCGCCGACGATGAAGGTGAGGTGGCCCGGGGTGGCGCTGAAGGAGATGTTGTCCAGAGCGGTGAGGCGCTCCTGGCCGTCCTGGAAGGTGACGGTGACGTTGTCCATGGTGAGCATTTAGGCGATACCTCCGAGTGCAAGTTGTGGTTCGACGTTGGTGATGGAGCGGGTGGCAAACAGGGCGCCGGCGAGGCCGAGGACCCAGATGAGCAGCGGCGGGCCGACCGTGGACAGCGCGGAGAGCGTGAACGGGACCGTGCCGCCGACGAGCGCGCCGAAGCCGGTGGCGATGGCGGCACCGAGGATGACGCCGGCCGCCAG
Source organism: Corynebacterium sp. Marseille-P8863 (assembly GCF_946902955.1). Classification (NCBI taxonomy): domain Bacteria; kingdom Bacillati; phylum Actinomycetota; class Actinomycetes; order Mycobacteriales; family Corynebacteriaceae; genus Corynebacterium; species Corynebacterium sp. Marseille-P8863. The sequence goes on from NZ_CAMPQC010000019.1 coordinate 30,431, forward strand.
GATGATGGCGGACTGGCCGAGCGCGTCCTTGCGCAGGTAGCCGTTCGACGCGCCGATCGCCTTGAGGATGGCCAGGTCGCGGGTGCGCTGCATCGTCCACACGGTGAGGAAGGCGACGATGACCAGCGCCGCGATGGCGTACAGGAAGCCCTGGATCATGAGCAGGGAGCCGCGCTCGGAGCCGTAGGCCGGCAGGGCGTTGAAGGAGTCGGACAGCTTCATGCCGCGGTCGTCGCTGGCAAGGAGGACCGTGCCCTCGGCGTCAGTGTGCATGGCGGCCTGCCAATCCTTGGTGGGCACCCACAGGACCGGGGAGTGCGAGTACTCCAGGTCCTCGGCGGTGCTGCCCACGGTCACGGGCGCGCCGCCCACGGTGAGCTCCTCGCCCGGGGTCAGGCCCAGGGACTCGGAGGCGATGGCGTCGGTGCCCAGCACCTCGCCGTTGGGCAGCCTCGTGCCCTCCGGCAGGCCCAGGATGGCCACCGACTCCTCGGTGCCGTCCGCGCGGGACAGCAGGGTCTGGCCGGTGCCCAGCGGGACGTCGCCGACCTGCGCGTCCTCCGGGCCCACGCGGGACGTGGTGTAGGAGGGCTCCTCCATATCCTTGAACACGACCGAGTGCGGGTTGAGCGCCTCAAGCGCCGACGTATTCTGCTTGCCAAGGCCAGCCGTCAGACCGGTGAGCATGACGACGAGGAGAGTGATCAGCCCCACGACGCCAATGATCAGGCCGAAGCGGCCCTTGGCGTTTCCAATTTCTCTCAATCCAACGAACATGCCCCAATTATCTGCCTGACCTGCACCGTTCCACATCGGACGAGCGGTGGAACCTTGAGTCAACCGATCGGTTGATTAGGCTTGTGCGCGTGCAAACCACCAGCCGAATCCTCGCCGTCCTCCGCGTCAGCCTGCACCTGCTGGTCGCGGTCCTCCTGCTCGTGGGCATGCTGGGCGACTTCACGCCGCTCGCGCTCCTCTTCGCCGCCGTCTACCTGGCGGGCACCGTGGCGCACAACCGCGGCACGGAGTACTCGGCGCGCGCGTCGTGGGCGTGGCTCGCCATCATCGCGGCGCTGTGGGTGGCGCTGGCGCTGCGCTCCGAGGCGTACGTGTGGCTGGAGTTCCCGCTGGTCATCCTCGCCGCTATCCTCCTGCCCACCGCCGCGAGCCTGGTCGTGGCCGCCGCGATGCTGGCGCTCACGCTCAGCGTGACGGTGCCCGCCTCCGGGGTGGGCGGGCTGATCGGCCCGACCATCGGCACGGTTGTCGCGGTGGTCACCGTGCAGATCTACAACATGCTTCGCGCCGAGGCGCAGCACTACAAGGCGCTCGCGCTCGAGCTCGAGGTCTCGGAGCGCAACCGCGGCGCGGCGGAGGAGCGCGCCCGCCTCTCGCGCGAGGTGCACGACACGATGGCGCAGGGGTTGAGCTCCATCGTGCTGCTGGGCAGGGCGCTGGACAAGCAGCTTGACGACGCCACCGCGCGCGCCACCCTCAGCACCATCCGCGAGGTGGCGGCGGACAACCTCGCGGAGGCGCGCCGGTTCGTGGCCGTGAACGCGGAGGGCGGCGGGGCCGAGCCGCCGCGCCGCACCCTGCCGGAGCAGGTCCGGGCGCTGGCGCAGGCCGCGCAGGACCGGCAGCGCGCCCTCGGCGAGCCGCTGGAGGTGCAGGTCAACGTGGTGGACGTGGTCGGCCGCGCGGCGGAGGTGGTCGAGCGCGTGGTCCGCGAGGGCTTAAGCAACGTGGTGCGCCACGCGCACGCCTCGAAAGCGGTCGTGACGGTGGATAAGCTGGGCGAGACCGTTACCGTCGACGTCTTTGATAACGGCCGCGGCATGTCCGGCAAGGAGGGCTTCGGCCTGCGCGGCCTGCGCGCCCGCGTGGAGGAGGCCGGCGGTGAGCTCTCGGTGGAGGGCAACGTGCTCGCGGCAACGCTCCCGGTTCAACGCAAGGAGGCACCATGATCAGGGTCATGCTTATCGACGACCACCCGGTCGTCCGCGCCGGACTCCGCGCCGTCCTCGACTCCTTCGGCGACATCGAGGTCGTCGCCGAGGGCGCGGACGGCACCGCCGAGGTCCCCGACGGCGTGGACGTCATCGTCTCCGACATCCAGATGCCCGACGTGGACGGCATCGAGGTCACCCGGCGCGCCGTCGCCGCGGGCGGCCCGCCCGTGCTCATCCTCACCACCTACGACACGCAGGCCGACGTGGTCGCCGCCGTGGAGGCGGGCGCGCTCGGCTACCTGCTCAAGGACGCGCCCGAGCAGGAGCTTCACGACGCCGTGCTCAAGGCCGCCAGGCGCGAGCGGGTCCTTTCCGCGCAGGTGGCGGGCGTGCTGGCGGAGCGCGTGATGCGCCCGGAGGAGGCGCTGTCGGCCCGCGAGATAGAGATCCTGAAAGCCCTGCAGACCGGCGCCTCCAACAAGCAGATGGCGGCCAGCCTGTTCATCTCGGAGGCGACGGTGAAGACCCACCTCATCCACATCTACTCCAAGCTGGGCGTGGACAACCGGACCGCGGCGGTAGAGAAGGCCCGCGAGCGCCGGATTATTTAGGCGGCGTCCTCGCTGAGCTCGTGGGTGGTGGTGAGCAGCAGCACCGCGGCGAGCGCCAGGCCGGCGCAGATGAGGGTGCCCAGGCCCATGGAGCTCATGTGGTTCGTGCCCAGCGCGACGAGCGGGGGCACCGCGCCGGCGACGAGGAACTGGAAGAAGCCGAGGGCGCCCGAGCCGGCGCCGGCGCCGATGTCTCGGACCTCCTCGATCGCCAGGGCAGAGGCGTTGGCCATGACGAACCCGCCCATGAAGGAGAGGACCGCCAGGAAGGGAAGTGCCCACAGGGAGGGCGTGGTGAAGGCGAAGGTGAGGAGGATGAGGGCGGCGATGGCGTCGATAAGCAATGCCCCGATGAGCAGCGTGCGGGGGTGGTAGCGCTTGAGCATGCGCATGTTCATCGTGTTGGACACCGGGATGAGCAGGGCCATGCCGCCGAAGATGAGCGCGTAGGTGGTGGCGCCCAGGCCGAGCTGCGACTGGAGGACCAGCGGGGACGCGGAGATGTAGGCGAAGAGGGCGCCGAAGCCGAGGCCGCCGGCGAGCATGAAGCCGACGAAGGCGGGGCGGCGCAGGCACTGCCACATGCGGGGGAAGAGGCTGCGCAGGGTGCCGGAGGAGCGGCCCTCGGCGGGCAGGGTTTCCGGCATGCGGAACGCCATGATGGCCTGGACGACGTTGATGGCGGTGAGGACCCAGAAGAGGCCTCGCCAGCCGACGACCGGCAGGAGCGCGCCGCCGAGGACCGGGGCGATCGCGGGGACAAAGCCGGTCAGCGCCATGAGGCCCGACAGGGCGCGGGCGGCCTGGCGGCCCTTGGACACGTCCGCGACCACGGCGCGCGAGACCGCCTCGAGCGAGCCGGCGGCCAGGCCCTGCACGAAGCGGGCGGCGACGAGCGGCCAGATGCTCGGGGACACCGCGCACAGGACGGAGGCGGCGAGAAAGACGGACGCCGCGCCGACGATCTGGGGCTTGCGGCCCGTGCCGTCCGAGATCGCGCCGAACAGGAGGTTGCCCACCGCCATGCCCAGCATGAACCCGGTGATGGTCAGCTGCGCCACCGCGGGCGACGCGCCGAGCTCGCTGGCCAGCGACGGCATGCCCGGCAGGTACATATCAATGCCGAAGGGGGCGACAGAGGAGAAGAACGCGAGGGCGACAAGCAGCCCGGGTGAAAGTTTTTGCACGCAGGTACCATACCTGTATGAGCACTGAGATGAGCAACGTAGTCGGCGCGTGGCGCTCCATCGAGGTACCGCAGGCGCCCGAGGCGCTGGGTGCCGCCGCCTCCGCCGAACTCTCCGACGGCGAGCTGCGCTACGGCGAGCTGGCGCTGCAGTTTGCGGGGGCAGCTGGGGGCGCCGAGCCGTTTACCCCGGAGCCGTTCACGCTGCGCTCCGTGACCACGCGCGTCTCCGGGGAGGCGCGCGTCGTGGCCGGCTCGCTGTTCGGCCAGACCTCCCCCCTGCCCACCCCGGACTCGCTGGTCGCGGTGGTGCTCGCGCTCGAGCCCGGCGCGGAGGTCGCCTTCACCTGCGACGAGGCGCTGGAGTACGGTGTCGTCGCCTGCTCGGGCGGCATTGAGTACGACAACACCCCGGTCCCGGCCGGGTCCTGCGGCCGCACGCAGGCGGGCGCGTCCACCCACGCGGTGGCGAACACCTCGCAGGAGCGCGCGTACGCGGTGCTCCTCGGCGGCAACCCGGCGGACCGCGCAGGCGCAGCCCGTCCTTCCGAGTAAGTGCGCGGCACGCTCCCGCCGCCCGGCCCCGCATGGGGCGGCAGCGTGATGGGCACCTCGCTGATGGCCACGCTCATGGTCACCAGCGGCTACCCGGCCGTGGCCTGGGTGTTCGCGGTGCTCGGCGCGCTGATCTTCCTGGTGCTGTTGGGCGGTTTCCTGGTCTACCGCAGCCCCCGCTTCCGCCAGGACCTCATGGCTCCGTGGGCGATGTGGTTCATCGGCACGATGGCGTTGGGCACCGCGTGGACCAAGCTGACCGGCGCCGAGTGGTGCATCTTGCTCGGGTTTTGGGTGGGCGCGCCGCTGTGCGTGGTGGCCTACTTCAACCAGCTGCGCAGGTTCTCCGGGGTGCCCAACTTTGCGTGGGGGCTGCCCCTGGTCGGGCCCATCATGGCGTCCAATACGGCGGGGACAATCAGCGCGCTGACGGGCAGTCGGAGCTACGCCGTGCTGGGCATTGTCTTCATGGCTATGTCGGTGCTCGCCGCCTACCCGGTCTTTGCCCGCGTGTACGTGGCCGCGCTGCGCGGGGAGGCAGACATCAGCGGTCCGAGCGCGGCGACGACGTGGATTCCGCTTGGGGTGGTGGGGCAGTCGACGTCGGCAATCGCCCTGCTCTTCGGCGCCCGCGCGGAGATCCTCGTGGGCAGCGCGCTGGTGGCGCTGGCGGTGCCGATGATGCTGTTTGCCATGTGGCACTTCTACCCCGCCGTGGCCCGGTGGGTGGACTACTCGCCGGCGTGGTGGGCCTCCACCTTCCCCACGGGCGCGATCGGGATGGGCGGCTACACGCTCGCGCAGGCGTGGGGCATCGACTGGATGAACGCGGTGGCGACGATGCTCCCCGCGCTGCTGGTGCTGCACTGGGGGTTGTGCGCGGCGCGCTTCGTGTCGTGGCGGTGCGGCCATTAGCGGGTAAGGGTGGCCGGGCCCACGTAAGGTGAAGAGCATGATCATCACAATGCTGTTCACCGTGGAGGGGTCCCAGCCCGAGATCAGCCGGTGTGTCAACGTGGAACCACACATTGATCTGAGCCGATTGGCGCAGATTATCGACGCATCACTCGGGTTTTCGGGGGTGGCCGGTCACTTGTTTATTCACCAGGAGGGGGAGCACTCCGCCGACAACGAGGTCTACGCCGAGAACCCGGGCGCCGGGGAGCGGTCCATGACCTCCATGACCGTGGGCGAGATGCCGCCGATGCTGTACGTCTACGACCCGGCCGCCAACTGGAACGTGCACGTCAGGCGGCTCGGCGAGTCGCAGCTGGAGGGGCCCACTCCCCTGCTCATCCACGCGCAGGGGCCGGACGTGGTGGAGACCGCAAACGGGCCGGAGATGATGACGCGCTTCCACGAGGAGGCGCGGAACCTGGCCGCCGGGCTGCCGCCGAACATGGAGGTCACGCCCCTGCTGCTCAGCTACCTGCCGGTGATGACGCCGGAGCGGATGCTGGACCGGCTCAGCGTGGTCGACCCCGTGGCGGTGGCCACCCGCATGGGCTTTGTCAGCGAGGAGCTGGGCACCAACCTGGGTGGGCTCCCCGGTGGGCCGTTCGATGCCGATACGTTCGACCCCGGTTCCTTTGATGACGCCTTCGAGCAGGGGTTCGCGGCGGGCTTCGGGGACGAGCCGGAGGCGACACCAATGCGCGAGCTGATCCACAAGTTCCTCGACGACCGCCCGGACCTGCAGGAAATCCTGGAGACGGACCCGAACGCGCAGGACAACCCGGTGCTCGTGGAGGCGTTCTCGGAGTTTTTTGATCGCACGATCGCCGAGATGGGCGGCGTCGACGCGGCGATGGAGGCGTTCGGCGTGGAACGCGCTGAGGTCCCCGGCCCGAGGTCCGCGGACATGCACGCCCCGAAGGGATTCTCGCCGGTGCTCGCGCAGTACCTGGAGGTGCTCGGGCCGGAGGCACCGCTTACGGTGCGCGGCAACCTCAAGGTCGCCGTGGTGCGCGAGCTCGTGCGCATGCTGGGGCTGCCGGTCTACCCCACCCAGCCGCGAGAAGACACGTGGGAGGCGGTCCAGCTGGGTCGCGTGCTGCTCGAGGAGCTCGGCCTCGTGGCCCAGGAGGGCTCCAACCTGGTGCGCACCGCGGCCGGCGAGCGGTTCCTCAACAATCCGTCCCTGGCCGGCCACGAGGCGATGATCCACGCGGTGTTCGCCGACTACTTCTCCCCGTTTGTGTGGCGGCAGACCGTCGAGGTGCTGCGCAGCACCGACTCGTCCGGGGCCTCACCGATGGCGGAGCACACGCTGGACACCCTCATGGTGCTAGGCGGGATCTACGCGATGGGCGACGTCAACGTGATCACGGAGGAGTTGCTCGCGGTGATTGACCCGGGGGCTCGCTAATCGACGCTCACGCAGCCGCCAGCACCACGTAAAGCCCCAACCCGCCGAGCACGCACATGGCCAGCGTGGTTGCCGCGACGCCCACCGTGTTCGGCGCCGAGCGCTCGTTGGCCAGGTGGATCGCCTCGCGCCGGTACGCGCGGCGCTGCAGCAGCATCGTCACCGCGCCCATCACCGTGAGCAGGACGATGACGGTGAAAATGACGCCCGGGTACGCGCTGGACCAGCGCAGCAGCACGGATGCGCAGACGAGCATGGCCAGGGCGGTGCGCCCCCAGCTCAAGGAGGTGCGCTCGGCCTGCAGCCCGGGGTCCGCGAGCGGGATCGGCCGCGTCTGCTGCCCCATCAGGTCAGGCTGACCAGGACGACGACGGCGGCGAGGAAGATGCCCACGCCGAGGACGGGCACGATCGCCGGGGCCGGGAGGGGGCGGCCGTGCCGCAGGGCGCGCTCGAGGCGCGCCCAGCGCACCGCCGCGCCCAGCGAGATCGCCATCGCGATGACCACGATCACGGCGGCGATGATGGAGCGCGTGGCGGGGTCGATCCCCGGCAGGTCGAAGGCCTCGAGCGCGATGCCCCCGGCCAGAAACGCGAGGGCGGTGCGGGTCCAGGCGAGGAAGGTGCGCTCGTTAGCAAGCGTGAAGCGGGGGTCCGGCTCGGTGCCGTCCGGGAAGACCCGGCGCGTAAACCAACCGCGCTGCGTGTCCTGACTCATGCCCCCTACCCTAGGCGATGAACGCGGCCAGCTGGTTCGCGCCGAGCGAAAGATACGGCACGAGGATGACCACGGCGCAGGCGTTGAACAACCACATCGCGGTGGGCGACTTGTGCAGGGAGGCGGCGGCAGCGCCGATGAGGCCGCCGGTGGTGTTGAAGATGAGGTCGTCCATGTCGCTGTAGCCCGCCGCGAGGAGGAATTGCAGGGACTCGACGGTGAGGCTGGCGAGGAAGCAGAAGCAGGTGGTGGCGGCGACGGAGCGTCGATAGGCGATATAGCCCACAGGCACAAAGAGGGCGAGGTTGCCAAAGAGGTTAAACCAGGGGCCCCACCACACGCGGTAGTGCTGAAAGGAGACGAAAGGGTCGAGGCGGATCTGCTGGATCTGGTGCGCGGCGGCGTCCCACAGGCCGGGGACGGAAATGTAGGCCTTGCCCACCGTGAAGGCGAGCACGAAGGCGGCCGCGACCGTGAGGCTCAGCGTGTACAGGGCGGGCGAGATTTTCACCTGGGCAACACTAGCGCCCCGCATTGCCCTGCTACTGGGGGTTGGCTGCGTGGTTGCTGGGGACCTGGCCGCCCGAGGCCTGCAGGTACGCGTGCGCGAACGCGAGCAGCGCCACCGGCAGCGTGACCAGCAGGCCGACGCCGGCGAGCAGTGCGCCTGCGGCGTTGAGGAGCGTGAGCAGCACCGCCAGCCCCAGCAGCGGGGCGTAGTTGCGCGAGCCCGCGACGACACCGGGCCGGGTGGCGTCCCACATGGTCATGCCGCTTGCAGAGTAGTAGATGATCTGCGTCAGCCACGGCGCGAGCACGTTGAGCAGGACGATCGCGCCGCCGCCCAGCCACAGCGCGCCGGACGGGAAGAAGCCGTCCACCCTGCCGGAGAACGCCACGACCGTGGACCAGAGCGTGAAGCAGGCGACGAACACGAAGACGACGAGGAGCGCGGTGAGCAGCGTCTCCTTGTACAAGAGGGTGGTCATCTTTCGCAGGCGAGGGGCGCGCTCGCGGGTCTGGCGCAGCGCCGTGACCGTGGCGAAAGGGATCACGAGCGCCGCGACGACCAGCGGCGTGACGTAGTAGCACAGCGCGAGGCTGGCCGCCGTGATGAGCAGCGCGACGGCGGTACATGGGACCCAGAGCCGCCAGTTGGACGTCGCCGCCGCCCACCCCCACGTCAGCGCCGGGCGGATGCGGACCGTGCCCGCGCGTGAATGTTCCTCCTGCATACACCGCACGCTACCAAAGTTCCCAGGGTTTGCACGGGTACGTCCCCTATTAATTTCTGCTGCGGTATGTGCTGTGCTTATCGACGGGAACCGGTCCCCGCGACGCCTCCCGGTACGCGTGGGCGTACGCCAGCAGTGAGAGCGGGATCGTCACCAAAAGGCCCAGGCCAAGAACCGCGGTGCCGAGAATGTTGAGGACCGTGCACACCAGCGCCAGGGCGAGCAGCGGGAAATAGTTGCGCACGCCGCGCCGGAACCCGCGGCCGATCGCCTGGCCGATCCCGCTGCCGTCCGCCGCGAAGAACGGCATGAGCGCCCACAGCGGCGATACGGCAAGGTAGCACAGCAAACCGATGCCCAGCATGATGGGACCCATCGGCGTCCCCTCCGGCACGTCCCACGGCAACGTCTGGTGAAGCGCCCGGTGCACGGCGGAGGGCACTGGCCACGAAATCGCGGCGGCGAACAGCCCGACCACCACGGTCTGCGCGAAGTGCAGGGGCTTCGCCTCCCCGATCGAGAACGTGATGCGGTCCGTCTGCCGCAGCGCCGCCGACACCGCAAACGGGACCACCACGACAAACCACACGGCGGGGAAGAGGAACAGCGCAACGATGAAAAGCAGCGGGTTGCCAGCCACGACACTGATGACGAGGAACGCGAACGTCAGCTGCACGCACGTGACCCAGTTTCCGGTGAACGCGGCCCACGCCCAGGAGAACGCGCGGCCCACTCGGACCCGCCCGGTGCCGGGTTCGGTGGGCCAGGCCTGCGGGTCGAGGTACGTGTTGCTGGCCTGGGCGTACGGGTTTTCGTCGGGGGCTGGTGTGGGGGCGGGTGTGGGTTTTTCGGGTTCTGTTGGTTCTGTGGGCTCTGTCGGTGCTGTCGGCTCTGTGGGCTCCTCCACTGTGCGGCCCACGGCCTGGCAGTACGCGTGGGCGAACGCACACACGACGATCGGCACCGCCACCAGCAGCCCGACGCCGATGCAGACTGCGCCGATGAGCAGGGTGAGCAGGGACAAGGCTTCGAGGGCCATGAGGCGCAGCCAGTTCGCGGCGGCGCGCTTCGTCGCGGCCAGCAGGCCGTGGCCGTCAGCGGCGGCGAGGGGCAGGAAGCTGCACAGGGGCGCGAGCACAACAAAGGCCACGAATCCGCCGAGGATGAACCAGGCGGCCGGGTCGGTGTAGAGCGGGGTGTGTGGTCTCTCGCCGTACGGGTCCACCAGCGCGGCGAAGGAAGGGGCTGCAATACCCAGCCAGAGGGCGAAGCACAGGAATCCGACGAGCTCCACCACCGCCGTCGCGCCGAGCGTCTGGAAGGCGCGGGGGAACTCCAGCTCGGTCAGGCGCAGCCGGGGGTGCTGCGTCTGCTGCAGGGCGACGATGGCAAACAGGGCCGACGCCAGCATGAACACGATCAGGTGGCCATAAAACTGCAGCAGGACCCACAGGACGACCCACGCGAGGAAGGCGACGAGCGTGAGCGGCACCCATATCGCCCAGTTGTTCAGCACGGTGCGGATCGACCACTCGAAGGCGGCGCGGGCGTTGATGGTTTTGGGGTTAGCGGTCATGGGGGTTGGCGGTGGCGTCGATAAGCGGGAAGCCCTCGGTGACCTGGCGGTACCCGTGTGCGAGGGCGAGGAACAGGAGCGGGAAGACGAGCGCGGCGACGCCGCAGGTGAGGTACCTGGAGCCGGGGAACATGGTGAGATCATTCCACACCGCCACGATCATCAAGGCGTAGGGGGCGGCGACCGCGATAAATACCTTGAACCAGTTTCGCACCGACGCGCGTAGGCCCAGTGTGACCGCGGAGCCGAAGCTGGTGCGGCCGTCCGCCGCGGCGAACGGGACGAACGCGACGAAGGCTGTCGCCGCGGTGAAGATGAGTACGCCACCGAGCAAGACGTATGTCGTGCCGGCCTCGTACCAGGGCTGTTCCGGCGTATGCCCGCTCGGGTCGAACCTCCACATCGACGCGCCAAGGAACACGAAGAACAAGGTGATGGCGAAGCCGCCGACAAAGAGCCCGAAGAGGAACGCGAGGACCAGGAGGTTGGCAAAGCCGGGCACGCTGATCTCATCGAGCTTGAGTCGCCGCACCGTGGTTTGCTGCATCGCGAGCGAAATCAACACCGGCACCGCCAGGAGAGCGAACGTTTGCCAAAACCGCGTTGACAACCCGATGAAGCAGATGAGGCTCAGCGGACCCCAGATGATCAGGTTGGTTACCCAGGCTCGCACCGCCCACGCGTAGGCGGGCAGGAGGCGCAGCCCGCCCGCGGGCTGCATCGGCGGCGGGTTGCTGTGCTCCGCGTACGGACTCTGCCCACCATTCGGGGTGCTCATGCGCCTGAGACTAGCAGCGATTGGGGGAAATGTTTGGGGCCGATACCAATCCGTGACCTCAGCCCTTTACCGTTAGCGCACCGTTAGCGTACAGAGAGCGTGCTTTTCGACGGCACCGGGCCACCCGAGATCTGCCGGTAGGCATGCGCCCAGGTGAGGATGATGACGGGCACCGCGACGATGAGGCCGACGCCCACCGCTACCCCGCCGAGGACGAAGATGAGGAACGAGACAACGATGAGCCCCAGCAACGGCAGGTAGTTGCGCTGCGCCGCCTTAAACCCCCTGACGATGCAGCCGCCGAAATCGGCGCCGTTGTCCGCCGCGTACCAGACCTGCAGACAGAAGAACGGCAGGGTGGCCAAGAACAAGAAGAAGGCGACGTAGTCAAAGGGGGTCAACTCCGGTTCCACAACCGGGTACCCCGCAGGTAGAGGAGGCGCAGGATTGCCAGTGGCCAGGCGCAGCAGCTCAGCAATGGCGACGATCAGCGCGAGGGCGCCAAGCGACATGATCCCGGTCAGCACATACATGCCGAGTGTCACCCAGAAGGTCGATGTGCCCTGCTCCGATGTCTCGTTCTTGTACACCAGCGTCTGCTTCAGCCCCAAGGAGATGCAGAGCGGGTACAAGGCGGCTACGACTAGCCCCCCGACGAACGGGATCAGGCCAACCAACAAGGCCAACAGCAGCCCGAGCCCGCACGGAATCCAGAACTTCCAGCGGGAAAACGTGGTGTTCACACCCCAGGTGAGCGCCTCGCCGATATTGAGCTTGCCGGTGCCCTTCATGTGGATCCACCCGTTGCGCTCAGGGGCGTTGATGGGGTGCGCGGTGCGGCCGTCGCCAAAGGTGTCGTCAATAAGCCGCTTGCCGTGGAACTTCATGGCGTTCACGGAATGGGAGAGGATGCTGGGCTGCGGTGCGTTCGAACCGGTCGCGGGGTACTGGTCGTAGCCGTGGAACGCTGGGTTGTTATCGGGGTTGTTATCGGGGCCGTACGGGGATTCCGGTCTCGTCATGGTTCGGAGCGTAACAAGGTGCGGACCATTGCGCGACCAGAAAGTGAGCGTTGTATCACAATGCAATGTGAGTGATACATAGCGAACGCCCCACGCAGCCGGTGGGCTGCGCGGGGCGGTGCGGGGTTAAACGCTTAGAGTTGCGCCGGGAACTCGTCCTCCACCGGGACCGGGCCGCCGGAGATCTGGCGGTACGCGTGCGCCTGCGCGAGGAGCACGACCGGGGTGGCAATGATCATGCCGAGGAACGCAAGGACGTAGCCCACGAAGCTGAGCAGGCCAGCAAGCACAGCCAGCCCCAGCAGCGGCAGGTAGTTTCGCTTGCCGTCGGCAAAGCCCTTGCTAAACGCCTGACCGAAGGAGCCGTTGTTCTCAGAGGCGTACCACACGGTCATCATGAGGAACGGAGATACGAACCATGCGATGAGCATGAGCAGGCCCATGGAGCCGAGGAGCGGGCCGAGCAGGGGAAGCAGCGCCTCGAAGTCCTCCGGGCTTGTCGGGTTCTCTGGCAATGCGTTGAGGTCCACGCTGCTGAAGCCGGCAACCATGCCAATGGTGAGGAACACAAACATGCCGACGGTAACAACTGCAAAAAAGACCGCCAGAACACCCAGGGTCTTCCCGTACGCGGGAGTCTTGATGTCGCCCCACCCGAACGAGCGGGCCAGCGTCTGCTGCAGCGCGGCAGAGAAGAACACCGGGTACACAAACAACGGGACAATGCCGAGTACGCCGGTCGGGACGATCATCGTGAGCCACTGCCACGCACACGCAATGAGGCCGAGGACGATCCAGAGCTTCCAGTTGGAGAACGTGGTCTTAAAGGCCCAGGAGAACGCGTCGGTAATGTTCAGCTTGCCGTTGCCCTTGGTGTGCGTCCAGCCGTTGTTGGCCGGGTCATTGATCGGGTGCGGGGTCGCGCCGTCGCCGTAGGTGCCGTCGGTGAGCTCCTGGCCGTGGTAGCGCAGCGCGGTCGCGCCGGCGGCACCAGCCGCGGCGTTCACATCGAACTGTTCGTACCCGTTCGGGCCGAAGCCGCCCTGGCCGTACGTGTTGGAGCCGCTGGCGCCGTAGCTGTTGGAGCCGTACTCGTTGGAACCGTAGCCGTTCGCGCCGTAGGCGTCAGCGCTGTTCTGGCCGAAGTCGGACTGACCGGAACCGGTGGTGCCGGCGGAGCCGGCGCTGTCCGGGTTCCACGCGGAGGAGCCAGTGTTCTCCGGGTGGCTCCCCGCCGGGTTGTCGGGGTACGGCTCGTAGCCGTACGGGGAGTCCCCGCTCGGGCTATTGTCGCCCGGGGTGTTTCCATTGTTCGGTGTAGTCATGCGGCCGATAATAACAGCCGCCCCACCGATAACGCCCGCCTCGGCAGGGGACGGACAGGACTTCCCTACTTCACCACCAGGTTGACCATGCGGCCCGGCACCACGATCGTCTTGACGATCTGCTTGCCGCTGGTGAGTTCGGTCACGCGGGCGTCGTCAAGCGCTGCCTGTTCCATGTCCTCCTTGGAAGCGTCGGCGGCGACGTTGATGCGAGCCTTGACCTTGCCGTTGATCTGCACGGGAATCTCCACCGTGTCATCGGTGAGCAGCGACTCGTCGAAGGTTGGGAAGGGCTCGAACGTGATCGTGTCGGCGTGGCCGAGCTTGGCCCACAGCTCCTCGGCGACGTGCGGGGCGACCGGCGCAACCATCTGCACCAGCGGGGTCACCGCGGCGCGCGGGGCCTGCTGCGGGTACGCCTTGGTGAGGTAGTTGACGTACTCAATGAGCTTGGCCACCACGGTGTTGTCGCGCAGGTGCTCGTAGTCGTCGCGCACGCCCGCGATGGTGCGGTGGAGCTGCTTCGCGTCGTTCTCGGAAAGTTCGGCGTCGGTGACGTTGGCCTCGCCAGTCTCCTCGCTGACCACCAGGCGCCACAGGCGCTGCAGGAAGCGGTGCGCGCCAACGACGTCCTTCGTCGCCCACGGGCGGGAGGTGTCCAGCGGGCCCATCGACATCTCGTAGACGCGCAGGGTGTCCGCGCCGAAGTCGGTGGCGATGTCGTCCGGGGCGACCGCGTTCTTCAGCGACTTGCCCATCTTGCCGTACTCACGGTTGACTTCGACTCCGTCGAAGAAAAATCGGCCGTCCTTCTCCTCCACCTCGGCGGCCGGGACGTACACGCCGCGGGCGTCCGTGTAGGCGTAGGCCTGGATGTAGCCTTGGTTGAACAGGCGGCGGTACGGCTCCCTGGAGCTAACAAATCCCAGGTCAAAGAGCACCTTGTGCCAGAAGCGGGCGTAGAGCAGGTGCAGCACCGCGTGCTCGACGCCGCCAACGTACAGGTCCACGCCGCCCGGGTCGTTCTCGCCGCGCGGGCCGGTCCAGTAGCGCTCGTTCTCCAGGTCGCAGAAGGCGTTCTCGTTGGTCGGATCGACGTAGCGCAGCTGGTACCAGGAGGAACCGGCCCACTGCGGCATGACGTTGGTGTCGCGCCAGTAGGTCTTCTCGCCGTCGCCGAGGTCCATGCGCACCTCGACCCAATCCTTGGCCTTGGCCAGCGGCGGCGAGGGCTCGGAGTCCGCGTCGTCCGGCTCGTAGGAGACCGGCTTGTAGTCCTCCACGTCCGGCAGCTCGACCGGCAGCTGATCCTCCGGGATGGAGTGCGCCTGGCCGTGCTCGTCGTACACGATCGGGAACGGCTCGCCCCAGTAGCGCTGGCGGGCGAACAGCCAGTCGCGCAGCTTGTACTGGATCTTCTCTGCGCCCTTGTGCTTCTCGACGATCCACCGCAGCGCCGCTTCAATCGCCTCGGCCTTCCCCAACCCGTTCAGGTCAAGGCCATCGTTGTTGGCGGAGTTAATGTGGGTGGCATCGCCGGTAAAGGCCTCCTCGGAGACGTCGCCGTCCAGCACCGGGATGATCGGCAGGCCGAAGGCGGTGGCGAACTCGTAGTCGCGGTCGTCGTGCGCCGGCACCGCCATGACGGCGCCCGTGCCGTAGCCGGTGAGCACGTAGTCCGCGATGAAGATGGGGACCTGCTCGCCGCTGACCGGGTTGGTGGCGTAGGTACCCAGGAAGACGCCGGTCTTGTCCTTGTTCTCCTGGCGCTCCACGTCGGACTTGGCGGCGATGGAGCGCTTGTAGGCGTCCACGGCCTCGCGCGGGGTGGCCTGGCCGTTGGTCCAGCGCTCGTCGGTGTTTTCTGGGTAGGCGTCGGCCACGAGGGCGCCCACAAGCTCGTGCTCCGGAGCGAGCACGACGAAGGAGGCACCGAACAGCGTGTCCGGGCGGGTGGTGAAAACGGTGATGTCGCCCGCGGCGGAGTCGAAGTTGACCTCCGCGCCGCGCGAACGGCCGATCCAGTTGCGCTGCATGCTCTTCACCTTGTCCGGCCAGTCCAGCAGGTCAAGGTCTTCGAGCAGGCGATCCGAGTAGGCAGTAATGCGCATCATCCACTGGCGCAGGCGCTTGCGGAAGACCGGGAAGTTGCCGCGCTCCGAGCGGCCCTCCGCCGTGACCTCCTCGTTGGCCAGCACGGTACCCAGGCCGGGGCACCAGTTGACCATCGAGTCGTCGAGGTAAACGAGGCGGAATTCGTCGATAGCCTGGTGCTTCTCCGCCGTGGTGAGGTCGCGGAAGTTGCGGCCGTCCTTGGTCGTGCGCGCGCCGGTCATGAGGTCGCGCACCAGGTCCTCGATCGGGCGAGCCTTCTGCTGCTCCTCGTCGAACCAGGCGTTGTAGATCTGCAGGAAGATCCACTGCGTCCACTTGTAAAACTCCGGGTCCGTCGTTGCCACGGAGCGGCGCTTGTCGTGCCCCAGGCCCAGCTGGTCCAGCTGGCGGGTCATGTTGTCGATGTTCTTCTCCGTGGTCGTGCGCGGATGCGTACCCGTCTGGATGGCGTACTGCTCCGCAGGCAGACCGAACGCGTCGTACCCCAGGGTGTGCAGGACGTTCTTGCCCAGCATGCGGTTGTAGCGCGCGTACACGTCCGTCGCGATGTAGCCCAGCGGGTGGCCCACGTGCAGGCCCGCGCCCGAGGGGTACGGGAACATGTCCTGGACGTTGAGCTTCTCCTTCGGGAGCTCCTCGCCGGTGGCCAGGTCGCCGACCGGGTTGGGGGCGTTAAACGTGCCGTGCTCGCGCCAGTACGACTGCCATTTCTGCTCAATGTCGTTGGCCAGCTCTGCGGAATAGCGGTGCGGGGTCGCGTCAGTCATAGTTAAGCAGTGTAGTAGGCCCGGCGCGGTCAGGGACTATTGCTTATCGACGACCGACGCTCGTGGTCCCGCAACGAATTTCCCCAGGGAATTCTTTTTGGCGCGATTTTTGAACCGGAAAAGATATCGGAAAGAGATAGGACGGGTTTTGGGGTTTGTTTATGACGTTTTGACTGGTAGACAAATTGTTTCGATATATTTTTTAATTGTTTTGTGCGCCTTTGGCTACTTCCGCCCACGCCACGATCTCGTCGAGGCGCGAGAGGTCGACGCGATCGGTGTCCTTCTTATACATCTCGATCATCGAGCGCTCGTTTTCCGACTTCCGCGGCTTCAACTTGAGCGCGCCAATGATCCCGCGCATCACGCCCAGGTGCGCAGTGGTGAGCTCCGAGTAATTCAGTCGGCCCGGGAGGTAGAAACGCTGTACCTGGTCCGCCCGGTCGCCGAGCAGTTCCGCCGTGGGGTCTGCCTCTCGGACTACATGGTCTAGCGTCATGCCGACCACGACCACACAGGTGGGGCGGGCCTGGATCGTTGTTTCCGGGAGCGACTTTACGAACTTGGCTGCCGCGTTCATCGGGCCGTGCGCTGGGGCCAGGACGATGATGGGGCCCTCTGCTGCCGTGTCGGGCACTTCAGCGTGGTTGAGTATCTCCTGCGCGGTCGTGCTGAGGCGACGCGCGAGCTCCTCGGCATACTGCTTCGTGGAACCGTAGACGGAGGAGAAGTAGATGTGCATTTTTACCTTCATTATTTCGATTCGGATTGTTCTAGTAGACCCTGAATGCGCATGCACCGAGGACACGCGGCAAGTTTCTTGTGATCTTGACGCGGCACGAACACCGTTCCGCAGAGCGCAAAAACTGGACTACCTTGGGCGATGGCGGCGGACACGGTGCGAACGTGCTACTGCGTTATTTGTTCTGCAACGAGATGGTGCATGCTACCCGGCCTAAACCACGCCGGCGGTTTCGCACTTCGATTTCCCCGCAGCACAGAGTGTGTCGCGCAGTAGATAGTGAGCCGTGCTGGAAGAACCATGCGTAATAACGTTACGCAGATAGCGATGCAACTGACGACGCAACAAGCTCATCAGGATGGGCGGCGTGACGCGCAAAGACCTCCCGGCTCCGTATCGCGTCCGAAAGCCTGGAAAGAACAGAGGCGGTCTCCACTTCAATCCCATCAGGAGCGGACCGCAGCTTCACCTTTCCGTCACGGCCAAGTAAACGAACATGCAGGGCGCTCAAACCAAGGAGGGATGCTGCAGCGTTCAGCCCCAACCAGGAAGAAAGCTCATCCAACCCGCAGCCACTAGAGTGCCAATCCTTCCTTAGCAGAGGTAGGAACTAAACCCAGGACGCTTCAGACCGGGTACGTTGCGGGCACGCCGGTTCGGCGCACCGCCACAGCCGCTTGCGCCACACCAGCAGCACCGGCCGCCCCGCCGAGGGGATGTCACGCACCAGATGCTCACGCCGGCCGTGGGCCACCGCGACCACCCCGCACCGCGGGCACCCGGTCACCGACTCGGAGGTCTCCACCAACAGCTCCAGCTCACCGCCGTACTCACCGGCGGCAAGCACCACCAACCCCGAGATGCCGAGCATCGCAGCGGGCAGGACGGTAGCCTCAACACTCACCTGGGACTCCTCTCGATCCGTTGCTTGGTCGCTACGAATCGTGGAGTCCCAGGCCCGTCTTCACCAGCCCAACCCGGTCAGCGCGTCGCAACCCGGCTACCACGCTTGGTGAGGAAGAGCTGCTAACATGGTTCGGCGACGGCCCGGGCACGTCCTTGTTCCTAACCGTCGTGCGCTGGGGTCCGCGTGGACCGCTCGGCCAGCGTCCATCCAGTCAGGAGGCAATCAGCAAATGTTCGACGACAACGGCTCATTCCTACTCGCCATGTTCGAGTTCTTCATCTTCTTCGCATGGTTCATGTCCCTGTGGTGGATCTTCGGAGATCTCTTCCGCAGCAAGGACCTCGGCGGCTTCGCGAAGACGCTGTGGGTGGTGTTCATCGTCGTGCTGCCGTTCATCGGAATGCTCGCGTACCTGCTTGTTCGAGGTCGGGGGATGACCGACCGCGCGGTCGAGGCGCACCAGGAGCTCCAGCAGCGGCAGGATGAGTACATCAAGTCCGTCGCCGGCGGCTCCGCCGGATCGAGCCCGACCGATGAGATCGCCTCGGCGAAGGCCCTTCTCGACTCGGGAGCGATTACCCAGCAGGAGTTCGACCAGATCAAGGCAAGGGCGCTCTCCTCGGTCTGACCCTGGTCCGCTCCCTCGCCAGCCACAGCGTCGCGGTCCGAGGGCGGCCATCCGGCGCGGCCTTGTCGCGGGGCGAATTCGCGGTTCGCCGGACGCTGGCCAGCTTGGCTCCTAGGCTCCGGGTGCCGCGCCGCCATCGAGGGGGCGCCACCTGACCTTGGGGGTCACTCGATGGCTCTGGTTGTGCACCGGTTCACAGCGTAAGGTCGCGCCCGCCACCCTCGGCGCCGCTTCTGTCGAGGGTGGTCCTTCTCTATGCCACCAGGTCAGCGCGGCGCTGGGATCTCATGGCCGCAGCGGGGCGAGGTCAGCGTCGACGCCGCCTCGACCACCACTGAACTGGACGGCAGCGGAGTGGTCGTCGCACCGCGATGGCTGACGCAGCTCAGTGCCGGCCACATACTGGTCGGCGACTCGGGCGTTCATCGAACAGGTCAAGGAATCAATCGCCCTGCACATGGTCGGCTGATGCCGGTCCCATCGATCAACGTCTCCGGTCCGTACAGCTAGCGGGTGCCAGTGAGCGGGTGGAGGGATGCGGGGGTGGCATCAGGAGTGCCGCCTAGAGGCCCCTGAGGGGAAACATCTGATTAGGCTAAGTTGCCGACCACTTAAAAAATCGCCCCCGCTTCGGCGTGTAAGTGGTAATCAGCGGGAAATGATGGGGGGTAGCGGTGCGCTCGCTCGCCTCCGTCGGTAACTAAGCGTGGTGCGTATCTGAGGGGTGTTCCGTCTCTTCGGTTTGCGCGAGGTATCGGTAGAGGGGTGAGCGGCCGATCCCGTACTTCTGGGCGAGGGCTTTCTTGGTCATGCCTTGTTTGGCGAGGGCCTTGGCCTCGCGGGCTTGTTCGTCGGTGAGGACGCGCGCTCGCCCGGTGTAGACGCCTCGAGCTTTTGCTGCTTCGATCCCTTCGCGCTGGCGTTCGCGAATTAATGAGCGCTCGAGTTCTGCCACGGCACCGATCAGGTGGAGCTGGAAGCGCGCGTAGGGGTCCTCGGAGTTCGGGCGAAAGACGAGGTCCTCTTTCACGAAGTGGAGTGTGACGCCATCATCGGTTAGTCGCGTGACGATGGACTCCAGATCACGCAGGGAACGCGCTAAACGGTCCATAGAGGCCACAACGAACAGGTCGCCCTCCCGGAGGTAGTTCAAGGCCTCTCGAAGCCCCTGGCGGCCGTCTACGCCCTTGCCGGAGGCTTTATCGGAGAAGATCTTGTCGCAGCCGCCTATCGCGAGGCTTTGCCTGTCGAGGTTCTGGTCTGTAGAACTCACGCGCATGTACCCCACGCGCTGCCCGGTGTAGGTCACCATCGCCCCGTCCCCCTATCTCTAAACCCTGCTGGACTTCGTCTCGTTGAATTCGAGAGTGTCCACTGAGACACCGAGAAGAGCGCGAGGCCGACATGTGCCGCTGGCGTGTGCCCTAAAAATACAAACGGATGTGCTTAGAGATCCCAAACGTTTTCAGCGTGACGCAACCGGTGAACACTGGTGTACCTTTGCTTATTTACAAAGGCAGACCCTTTTCCCGCGCGGTCATTCTGGAGGGGTTTCTCGAGGGCTACATGATCGGGATCACCAGCCCGAGACAGGAGAAATACTTGGTACTTACCCGGTGACCACCCCTTTTCGAGACTAGAAGCCATCACCTTGCCCAATTTTTTGTCTTCCTTTTTCTCACTTAGCTTAAGGCGATCCGCTTCTGTCTCATTCCAAAGGACATTGTCATAACGGGCCTTGATACATGGCACATCAACCCCAATTTCTCGCCCCTCATAGAAAGCCATGTGGCCTACTTCTTGAAAAAAGCGCCCAGGCTGGCATATGTACGCGTTAAGCGGACCGTCATCAAGTTTTGCCTGTGCAGAGGGGACAACAACGGTATCCAACGGGGATATTGGTTTTTTAATACCCATGTCGCGCGTCCGGTCCACCGTTCTCATCCAGTCCGCGGCATCTTTGTTTATCATCTCGGCAAGACTGAATACTGCCCGCATTTCAAAACCGACATCGATATTTAAGAGAGAATCATGATGGGCAACGCGATTGCGGAATTTACGAATCTGTTCAGCTAATACGGTGACATCTTTGCGGAGCCCTGCCCCAGGAAAAGCGTTGTGCAGAGTCTCACGCCATAACTCCTCATGCTTTGCCCCCATCCAACCGGACCAGAAACCGAAAGACAATCCAGCAACATTTTGATCTCGAGTTTCCTTTCCTTCGGAACGAAGCCTTTCTCGAACCTTGTCGATTGCTTGCGATTGTGCGGAGTAAAATGGGGGTAAGAGAAACCAAGGAATTTTTCTTGTATCCTCACGCACTCTCTTTGATAGCTGAGTGTCGATGGCATGGCGAAGTAGGATCTCAAGGTGTGAAATCTGCTCTAGTGCAGCCCCCGCCATTTGGGTATTCCACACGTACAGATCAAGAGCCTTCGCTTCGTCACCCTCAGCGGCCCTAAGAAACGGTTCTAAACGAGGTTGCGGAAAACCAGCCAAAACTCCATGAGTTTCATTTCTAATTTCGTTGCTCATATTTTCATGCTATCCTTTAACTGAACGCCCCGATGTGCCTCTACTTCAGTAAGCACCCGGGGCTTTTATAATCCCTAAATTTATTGACGCTCTTCCCAAATAGAATGGGTTTAAGCCATACGGGTGTAATTAGCAAAGAGAATATGGGTTAAGCGACAAAATGTGTGCTTTTCTCGGCGTGTCGACTTAAGCGACAAAATGTGTGCTTTTTTGGGGGTGGGATGGGTGGTTTTTGGGTGTGTTGTGCTGGGGTTATGTTCGTCCTGCCCAGC